>CAYREI010000010.1:0-10267 GCA_964423285.1 uncultured Pseudomonadales bacterium
AACCTAAAATAACTGCTTCAGAGGCAATTGTGATGCCATTTCACTACAGGGCAATGATGGTTTTTAACCAATTTGATGCCTAGTATACCAAATCCACTTAGCTAATAAATTTTTAATCTCAATCTATTAATCTAATAAAGATGAAATTATTTAGCCTTACCAATAATCTAGAAAATTTACACTATGGCCAAGCTTTTCGTCATGCAGCTGCCACGCCTCTCTCTAGCTTAGTGATCAATCTAGAGCTAGCCCAAGAACATCAACATATTGCTAAAACCCCATATGTTCAGCAAGCTCTTTGTAATGCCTATAGACTAAAAGAATTATTCCAAAAACCACAGCTCCTTAACTCCAAAAAATCTTTCTTTGTTAAACCTTTCTTAAAAGAAGCGCTGAGATTAGCTAAATACAATTCTCCAGAGGTAGTGATTAATAGTCACCTCAACTTTCCGCATCAAACAAAACTACATGGGAGTCGCTTTTATTTTCAAGAAGCTATCATTTGCACCCTAAAAAACGCCATTGAGTCATATATTAGCCTAAATCCAGGCCAAAATAGAATTATTCTTGTAATAGGAAAAGTCATCAATAACCACCTTTATTTATCTTTTACTGATGGAGGTCAGGGGATGAATTGGCTAGAAAAATCTTTAATGTTTGCTGATGGTTATAGTAACAAATCAGCTGGGTCTGGAACTGGTCTAACTTGGGTGAAAAAAGTGATTGAACAGCATTTTGCTGGTGAAATTGAGGTTAAAAGTAAAAAACATCAAGGTACCACCATGACTTGGCTACTCCCATTAGCTCAAGATAAGCGATAGCCTACCCCACGAACTGTTTCTAGCCGACTAGACTTTAAACCTAAGGCCATTCTAATTCGTCTGATATAAACAGAAATAGAACTATGTGAAGGAAAATTTCCCGTATGTCCCCAAACAAAATCTAGTAATACCTCATCTGTGACTACAAATCCCTGATGATAAATCAAGCAAGCTAGAATTTGAGATTCCCTTGGTCGAATTTTATTCCAATGACCATCAACAATTAAACTGCACGTCTTGGGAAAAAGTACAATCTCACCACAAGAAATAACCTCTGGTAAATAGATTTTTTGTTTTGCTAATAAATTTTTAATCCTCAGCATTAATTCTTGATGAGAAAAAGGTTTGCTAAGATATTCATCTACCCCGAGCTTCAATCCTTTAATACGATGAATTGTTTCCGATTTAGTAGTCAACATTAGCACTCGAGTCTGATGGTTAATATCAAGTAATTCTTCAACCAAATCTATCCCATCTCCATCTGGTAGAAGGCGATCGAGAATAACTAAATCAAATTTATATTGATTTATTAAATTGATTGCTATTTTGAAGTTTTGAGCAATCACTACTCGCAAACCTTCTTTTTGCAGAGATACCTTCAGTGTTTGAGCTAAAGAACTATCATCTTCAACTATGAGGGCTATTTGCATTCTTTAACCGTATCAATAAAAAATTAAATAAGTATTAAAATCACTAAAATAAAAGTAATTTCCAGACATAGTGTCTTATAACTATTGACATTAGGACATTATCTGTTAAAATCATGCTCACTATATTAAAATAGATCTTTTTATTACATAAAGGATAATTATGAAATTGACCAAATACATTGTTTTATCTTTACTAGCAGTAGCCACTTTAACTATGGCTCAACCTGTCTTAGCTTCTGAATCTACTCAAGAACAAGAGCTTATCCAGGAATGTAAATTACAATGTGAAACTGGTGCTTATGGTCAAGATATAAACTGCACCAATGAGTGTTATCAAAAAGGTATTCAAAAACAAACCATTACTCTTAGTGATGGTACAGTAATTTATTCTCATGAAGCGGTTAATGCTGGTTTAGATATTAGCACCACTTCAGCCATAGCTTCTTTAGTTATAGCTGGAACTTTAGCTGCTATTACTAGACGAAAACTTGTCTAAAACAAGGGACCTGTCATGTGCCTGCAATCACAAATTTTTTTCCAATATATTGATTTAAGTATTAAATCTTGTTGGAGTTGTCGTTCCTAAGGGAATGATACCTCTGCCAAGATCCTGTTTGCTTAACCTCAACTCGAGGCCATAGCGACTGGAAGTAAGCAGAACAGATGGTTTCTAAGTTGCTGATGTGGGACTTGTCCTACTGAAAGCGACTCTGAAGCTCTTTAACAGGCATACAGGTTAACTAAGTTTACTTAGTAAAACTGATTTGCCGGGTGTACTAAGGAGGGAAAACGGCAGGCTTCTCTCCTTAATATGCCCGGTAAGTCAAAAGACAAACCGGACTGAAGCTATCCCGTAGGGGTAGCTAAAATCAATGCATAACCCTTAAAGGAGGTAATTATGCAATTCTTCATGGACATGCCCCTTTGGGGGCAAATACTTGCTAGCTTCGGAGCTGGCATGATAGTTGGCATCGCCCTTTTCATAGTTGTCACTAGTGATGACCCTGAAAAATGGTGGAGTGCCCACCAATTGGGGAAACGGGATAATATTGCCTATCTAGTACTGGCTATAGCGTTTGGCCTTGGCCTATACGGCATTGTGCCGATATTCGGCAATATATACCGCATAGATTTATTCCCCTACTGGTTGTCGATCAAAAGCTACTTACCATACCTCACTATTGGTGTGATAGGTTCGCTGATCAGTCGAGTTTGGATCAAGAAGAAAAAAAAGAAGAATGAAGAAAGGAAAGAGGAAAAAGATAATGAAAAAGCTTAGAGTTTCCGTAATACTTGTTGTCCTCAGTTTACTATTTTCTGCCTGCTACGGCTCGGTAGAAAAGTCGGTTGATGCGACGCTAACTGCGATCGCGTCTGAGGAAGAGGCCACGCCTGAACCAAAGGGCGTGACGAAGGAAGAGGTGGAGGAAATTGTTGACGCAGCATTTGTTGCTCTGCAAACTCCAATCCCGAACTCCGATGATAGCCCCTCACCAGCTGAGGAAACTGATTCCCCAGCTGAAGAATCAACCGGTGATAAAATTATCACCGAATGGTTTACGGCCAATGTTCCAGCAGAAGTCACCACGATTAAAACAAACACCACTGGAGGCTGCAATATGCCATCAGAAGTGTGTTATGTTGTGGATGATGCCGGCGTCTTAGGCGCCGACAATCTCGAAGAAGCCAACGCAAACGAAAGTGCTGTCTGGACTGCAAGTGCTGTCTATCATGACAGCCCCGATGGACCAGAATATGGATTCCTCATCCCTGAGGGATCATACGGAACAACTTATGCCAAACAATTTGGTAAAGTTGCGTTCGGCCCCGCTGATGAGCCTTTATTCACCCTCTCTATTCCCTCATGTGGGAAATATTGCGCACAAGGTATTCTGGTTCGTGGACTTTTCCACGAAGACCATGAGGACCGACATGTGCCTATGCTGGTAGGTGACTATGGCGCCATCGGTGGTGCCAGTTGGACCAGATACGCTGTGCCGTATGAAGCAGCACAGTTCTTTTCTCAGGATTATCTTACAGCTCAGGCGGATAACGCCTTAGTTTTTGATAACAATGGGATCGGTCCCAAAGACACCGATGTGTTTATTCAACACATTATTGATCTAAATGATGGAAGCTACACAGTTCTTCGTTATTTAGAAAATAAAGAATGGGAGGTGCTCTGGACAAATATCGTTGGTCACGGACGTGACTAACAAAAACCTGTATTGCTTGCGAAGGGTGCTGTCGAAAGGCAGCACCCTTCAAAAGGTTTTTTGCGTTAAAATTAATATACCCATGAAAAAATTCCTAAAGAGATTATTTAAAAATCTCAAATCAAATCTTCCCCTATTGGGAGTTATCCTTGTTGCCTTAATCATTGCTTTCCAAAATATTAAACCTAATACCTATTATTCTGGTTGGGATAATATTCATGCTGAATTTGATTTAACCAGGTATGCCAGACAAGTTTTCTTTGGTGCCTGGCTAGAGCATCAAAGCCTGGGTGCTCCTGCGGCTCAAGCTCACCTCTCAGAAATACCTCGTTTGCCAATTTTATTTTTACTCCAAACCATCCTACCTCCTAATTTAGTTCGCTATGTGTTTATCTTTACCATGTACTTAATTGGTGGTGTGGGGACCTATCTATATCTGAATAACATTTGGCTTAAAAATAAAACTAGTAATCTCAAAAAATGGCTCGCTAGCCTAGGTGGAATATTTTATTTACTCCACATTCTCACCCTTCAACAGTTCTACATTAGTTTTGAAATGTTTATGGTGCAGTTCTCTTTTTTACCCTTTCTGTTAATGGCAATCCATAAATTAGCAAAAAAAACTAATATTAAGCACATCCTAATCTTTATTCTAGTTCAACTCCTAATCGCTCCTAGTGGCCATACCTCAACAGTTTTCTATCTAGCTGTCTTACTTTCCATGCTCTATGGATTTTTTATTAAATTCAAAAAAATCAAATTTTTAACAGCAATTAAATTTAGTTTCTTAATCGGATTTCTAAGCTTTGTTGCTAATGCCTACTGGATTCTACCCAACCTCTATTATAGTTTTCATAACTCGCAATATGTTCAACAGAGTCGTGATAACCAACTTTTTGGCCCAGAATCAGTTTGGAGTATTAGAGAAGCTAGTTCTTTTAAACAACTCCTAACTGGCACTCATTATCTATTTAATTGGCGCGACTATTCTTTTCAAGACCAAAAATTTGATCTTATTTTTAATGAATGGGAAAACCACTTATCAAATCCTGTAACCTCTCTAATACTTGGATCTTTGGGCGCAATTACTTTTTTAGGATTATTCATCACTCTTTATGATAAAAAAATTGGCTATAAAAGATTTGCCATCGTTCTCTACTATCTTTTTTGCTTAATTTTTATTTGGATTGATCTTTTTCCAACTAGTGTTATTTTAGACAAGCTCTACGAGTCTGGCTCATTTCTTGAAGCTTTCCGCAACCCTTTCACTAAACTTTCTATTCTGTATTCCTTCATTTCAGTCATATTATTTACTCAGACACTAGCATTTTTTGCTTCACTTTTTAAAAAGAAAAATAAAAAATTACTCAAACTAATCATTCCAGTAATTTTGATAGCCATTATCTATTCAGCTTGGCCATCCTTTCAAGGTCATTTCATCAGTGAAAAACTGAGAATCAAATACCCTCAAGAGTACTGGCAAATGTTTGATTACCTGAAAACTAGAGATCAAAACTTAAGAATTCTTCAACTGCCTCAACTTTCACATGCTGGCTGGGTATATCATGATTGGTCTTTTATTGAGCCTGGTAATGGTTATCAAGGGATGGGATTTATTCCTTTTGGTGTTTCTCAGCCGGTGGTAAATCGTGATTCTGATCGATGGATCGAAACATCTGATTTTTTCTATCATGAATTAAAATATGCTCTTGATACTCAAAGTGTTGATTTATTAAATAATGTTTTAACTAAATATAATATTGACATCATTATCATTGATGAAACTAAAATTGATCCTGCTAAAAAATATGACTATGAACGAAACCACCAGCTAATTACTCAGGCTAAATTAACTAAAACTTGGGAAAAAAACTTCCTAACTATCTATGAGAGAAACTCTCATAGTCAGGATCAAGAGCTGCTTGTGCCTGAGAGTTTAAATTTTGTTTCAGGTAAAACAGATCGCGTTAGAGCTGACTATATTCATCAAGACCAAAATAACTATGTATTGATAAATGATCAGATCGCTAACACCCTCTATCCTTTCTCCGATTTATCCACTAAAGAGTTAAGTGATGTTGTTTTTACAGATAATAAAATAGAAATTACTAAAACTATTCCCAAAGATAATTACACTCTTAATCTCCCGGGATTATCAGAAGATAAATATTTCACTCCAGCAGTCATTACTTATAAAAACAGTATGGTCAAAGTTAAATTTCCCGTTAATAAAATAGAGCTTGATGAACAAGTAATTAGCTTACCTAAAATTGCTGATTTTGAATTTGAAGTTAAAGAAAACTACCCTAGTATTATTTTATTTTTTGATCGCTCTGGAGTAATTATCGAACAAGAAAAAACTATCTATCCAATTATTCCTTTAGAAATTAATCAGCTTATTCCAGTTACTTATACTCCCCAAACAGATCAGCTAGATCTTACTCTTGAAGGAGAAATTGCCGTTCCTACAATTAAAGTAAATCCAGTTCATTATCTTAGTTTACCTTGGAAAGAATTCAAAAAAGAAATCACTTTCGAAATAGACGCCACCAGTCAAATCAAAGCTATCTCCGAATTTCCTACCGTTCCAATAAATCTCACTCAAAATCCCTCTGCCAATTGTTCAAATCCTACGAAGGGAGAAATCTTTTCTGAGATTTCTAATAAGAAGGTAACTTATCAAGCAAATAATTATGGTATCAATTGCAATGGTTATAATTTTGAATATATTTCTCCAGCCTATTCCTATTTATTAAATATTTCTGGCCAAACTAAACAAGGTAGAGGAATTAAATTTTTTGTTAACTATTCTGACCAAGAAGTTTTATTCGAAGATTACTTAATGCAAAATGATCAGTATAATTCATTTTTTACTCTACATCAGATTTCAAAAGATCCTGGATCTAGATTCTCTATTAACTGGGAAACTAGATCTTTTGGTAGAATAAGCACCAATGAACTAAACCAAATCCAGATTGGCTCTTTTCCATTAAATCAAATATCACAATTGAAACTGCGAAAAAATGATGTTTCTGATTCTTTAGAAAATAATTTAGAAATAATTTCTCATCAATCATATTTAGACTTTATTCATTTAATTGATTTCAAATGTAATCAAGAAAAGTGTTATCTAGAGCTTGACCAATCATATGATGATCTGTGGCTTGGATTTAAAACTAATAAGCTAAAACTTCTCCCTCATTATCGTCTAAATAATTGGGCTAATTTATGGAAAATAAGTGGAGAAGGAAAATTTGTTATTTTCTACTTACCAGAAGCAGTGGCTTTTTCTAGCTTCTTACTTTTAAGTATCGCCATAATTTTTCTTCTAATAAAAATTACAAAAAAACAAAAAATTTCTCCTAAAAGCTCTACTTTAAAAAATAAAACCAAGCGTCACCTCCGCGGTAAATAAATTGCTACAACTGCTGTAACTGAAACTTGTTTTACTCATCTTCATGAGCTTTATTTTAGTTATCTTAGTGTTTCTATTAATTTCTTCCCCAGCTCAAGCTCAAATCGTCATCAACGAAGTTTTTCCCGCTCCAGAACAAGGCAGTGAATGGATTGAGCTTTACAATACCTCTGGTCAAGAGGTTGCTTTAGATGGATGGTTATTAGAAGACCAACTCAGTTCTCCTTCAATTATAGCTTTAATTGAAAACCAAATTCTTCTCTCACAAAACTTTTTAGTAATAGAGCTCTCATCGGCAAAACTCAATAATTCTGCTGATGGAGTGATTTTAAAAAATTCACAGCTAGAAATCATTGATCAAATGAATTATGAAAGTTCTAAGGCTGGATTAAGTTGGGCAAAAAATAGTACTGGAGTTTTTGAGCTAACCTCACCTACTAAAAACACAACTAATATATTTCCTAGTCCTTCTCCATCAATTGTACCTACTCCAACACCCAGTTCGTCACCTCTTGATACTTCCTTTCATCACCTCATTACTATTTCTGAATTTTCAGCCTGTCCTAATACCAACGAAGATGAATGGATCAAACTTTACAATGCTGATAGTCAGCCTCATTCAATTTCAAGTTGGCAAATTCGTGATCTTAATAATCAAACTCGTCAACTCAACACAACCTTAGTAGCTGGAGAATATAAAATTATTTCTTGGTCTGGCAGCTTGTTAAACAATAACGGCGATGAATTTTATCTAGAAAATGAATTTGGAGAAAGCTGGCAAAATATTAAATATAATGCCTGTCAATTTAACACCAGTTACACCAACATTAATCAAGAATGGGTAGAAACATCTTTAATCAACTCTGCTGATAAAAAAATTGAAAAAACAGCTGATTTACAAACGACTTTCATCAACAAAAATACAATTCTTGTTCCTCCTATTTTACCGCTACCGCTTTATTTACCCCAACAAATTATTCTCAATCATAATGCAATTGTTGCTTCTCATCAAACCAAATTGACAAATATTATTGCTAAAGAACCACCAAGAGAAGCTGTGCTGATTGTTATACTTGGAGGATCGCTGCTATTATTTAGTAATGGTTGGAAAATTCATGAAAAAATCTCTCAGCGTCATTCAGATTCTTAATGCTTACGCACTGCCTATAGCTTGGGCAGGTTTAATATTTTTTCTCTCAGCGCAAAATAAACTGCCTTCCGCTTCCAAACCTCTAATTGATCTCGTTTTTAAACAAAGCGCCCATATTTTTGTCTATGCTGTTCTACATTTTTTAATTTGGCGAGCTATTAAGATAACTGTTAATCCACATAATCAAATTAAACTACTGGTTACTCCTATTCTCCTAGCTTTTATATATGCACTTACTGATGAATTTCATCAATCATTTATACCAGGAAGAGAAGCAACTTTAATTGATATTGGTTTTGATTTAATGGGAATAATAGCTTCACACTACTTGACACATCGGCAAAAACAGCTACACTCACATACACTGCTCAGCCGGTAATATACCGGTAATATATTAATTAACATATCTGTTTAGAAAGAACTACATGACTAAATCGCAATTAATCGATATTGTGGCTAAAAAAGCCCACTTAACTAAAAAAGCAGCCAAAGACAGCGTGGAAGCTTTATTTGAAGAAATGAATCGCGCTCTTAAAAAGGGCGAAAAAGTAGTCGTTTCAGGATTTGGCACTTTTTATGTAAGCAAAGTCTCTGATAAAGAAGTAGTGCCTTTTGGTAAGGAAGATAATCGTCAGACCATTAAAGCTCACAACGTAGTCAATTTTAGAGTTGGTAAACCATTAAAAAAACAGGTTTGGTAAAAAATAATCGTTAATTTTAACGCTTTGGAGATTGGCGTTTACGACGAGCTTTACCACCGCGACCTGGTTTTCTGGATTCTTTCATTCTAGAATCACGGGTCAGTAATGACTCTTCTTTTAAAAGTGTTTTAAAAGATTCATCAAATTCAACTAATGCCCTAGATAAACCATGAACAACAGCGCCTAGCTGAGCCATAATACCCGAACCATTAACTTTGACAGTTACAGCAAATTTACCTTGAGTTCCAGTAAGCTCAAATGGAAGATTAAAAATTTTCACAGCTTGTAAAATATTCTTAAAATAATCTTTAGCCAATTGGTCATTAACCACAAACTGACCATCTTTTTTCTTATAAATTCTAACTCTAGCAGTAGCTACTTTTCGTCTCCCAATTCCTTCGACATAACGACCTGATGGAGTCTCAAATTTAGGTTTATCTTCATGCGAAGCTTGAGATTGTTGCTGCTGACGACGAGCGAGCTTAATAATTTTTTGTGGGTGGTCGGAAATTTTTTTAGCCATAGTAATTATTTCTTTAAATTATTTTTATGATCGATTTGAGTTTGATGAGGATGCTTACTGCCAGCATAAACTTTGAGCCTATTCATTCTAATCTGACGCAATCTATTTTTAGGCAACATATTAATAACTGCTAATTGAATAACTTTCTCAGGCTGCTCCTCAATCATTTTTTTAAAAGGAACCTCTTTTAATCCTCCTGGATAACCAGAATGACTCATATAGACCTTTTTATCAGCCTTGTTGCGGGTTAAAACTACCTCAGTAGCATTGATAACCACCACATAATCTCCAGCCTCGATATGAGGAGTATAGGTTGGTTTATGTTTACCTATTAATTTCTGAGCAATTCGAGTTGCAACTCTACCCAATACTTGACCTTTAACATCTATCAAATGCCAATCTCGTTTTACTTCTGCTGTTTTCTGTGAATAAGTTTTCATAAATATTTATACCCCCAGGGTACCTTCTCGGGTTTTATCCCTCACCTTGCTTAATTTTTTTACTCTTTTTAGGAGCTTCTTTTTTCTTAACAGAACTCTTCTTTTTAGTTTTAGGAGTCATAGTTGATTTAACTTTAGCAGCTTTTTTAGAAACTGTCTTTTCAGTTTTCTTTGGCTGAGTCGGTTTTTTAACAGCTGGCTTTTTAGCAACTGGCTTTTTAGCAACTGGCTTTTTAAAAGTACCTAAATTTTCCGGCTTGATTACTAACTCCAATTTCACCATTTCTGTGTTATCGCCACGTCTACGACCATATTTAACAATCCTGGTAAACCCAGACTTACGATTTTTAA
>CAYREI010000010.1:10367-19375 GCA_964423285.1 uncultured Pseudomonadales bacterium
CCACGTCTACGACCATATTTAACAATCCTGGTAAACCCAGACTTACGATTTTTAAAAACAGGCGCTATTTTTTCTACTAAGGTGTTAACTATATCTCGCTTGCCAAAAAATTGATGTAATTGTCTCCTAGAAACAACAGAGTTTTTTAATGCTTTAAACATTAGCTTATCAAGCAAACGCTTATACTCTTTAGCTTTAGCTTTAGTTGTCAAAATCTCGCCATGCAAAATTAAATTTCTGACACCATTACGTAGCATAGCTTTACGATGCTTAGTGTCACGATTGAAAAATGATTTTTTAATTCGATGTCGCATGATTAAATAACTCTCTTAATGACTATAATTACTCCTGATTAAGTCCAATTCCCAATTTTACACCCTTTTTCTCTAAAGCTTCATCAATTATCTCAACGCTCTTTTCACCTAAATTCTTAACCTTGGTAATAGTGGCGCGAGGAGCTGATTGAAGATCGGCTACAGTTTTAAAACCACCCTTGCGTAGTGCATTGGCAATTCTTGTAGGTAGATCTAATTCTTCAACCGTTAATCTTAATGTCTCAGCTTCTTCTGGAGTCAACTCAGGACCTTTATCTTCTGGCTCAGGCAAAATAGGATCAAAAATTTGTTGAAATTGACGAGATAAAATTTTAGCAGCTGAATTAACTGCGTCCAATGGACTGATGGTGCCATCTGTTTGGACTTGCATTACAATTTTATCAAAATCAGTTCTACGACCGACACGAGTTTGTTCAATTTGGTATGAAACCTTAATAACTGGAGAAAATAAAGCATCAACTGGAATTTCTCCAATAATTTCTGATTTACTCTCAAGAGCTGTTTGGTAACCAATTCCTGACTCTACAGTTGCTTCTAATTTAAGCGATTTACCTTTAGCCAAAGTTAATAAATGCTGTTTAGGGTTAACAATTTCAATTCCAGCCTCAGGCTTCATTTCTGCCGCAGCAACATCACTTGGACCTTTAGCCTCTAAACTAATTGTGGCTTTATCTTGAGACGTAGCAGATTTTACTCTAACTTGTTTAAGATTTAAAATTAGCTCTACTACATCTTCAGTCATGCCTTCTAGAGTAGTGTATTGATGATCAACACCATCAATTTTAACCATGGTAATAGCACTTCCTGGAAGGGAAGATAATAAAACTCTACGCAAAGCATTGCCGATAGTATGACCGTAGCCTTGTTCTAATGGCTCAATAACTAGACTGGCGGTTTCGCCATCATTTTCTACCTCTTTAATCTCAAAGGTAGGATTCATCACTGGGTAAGTGGATAGATCTTTCATATTTTTTTCCTTGTTTCCCCTCTCCTCATATTTATGAGGAAATCTGTTGACTAGGGTTTATGTTTATATTAATTAATATTCAATAATTTTTATCTACTATAGTACTCAGTCACTAATTGCTCATCGATTCTTTCTGCTATATCTTCACGAACTGGGATGCGAACAATTTTGGCCGCAGCACCTTTTTTTTCAATCCATTCTGGAGTTGAAATACTCTCTTCTTTGAGTAACTCTGCCACAAAAGGAATTTTGGTAGATTTATCTTTTAAATTAATCACGTCACCAACAACTACACGATAGGAAGCAATATTCATTTTTTTACCGTTTACTTGGATATGACCATGAGATACTAACTGTCTGGCTGCAAATCTAGTTGAGGCCCAACCAATACGATAAATAACATTATCTAATCTGCGTTCAAGCAGACTCAATAGAGCTGACCCTGTGGCAGTTGGGTTTTTACTAGCCTCTTTATAAACACGATTTAATTGTTTTTCTAGAATCCCATAAATATACTTAACTTTTTGTTTTTCTTGTAACTGTAAACCATACTCAGAAACCTTACGACGGCCACGGTGACCATGTTGTCCGGGTCTAATCATTAATCGACGAGCTACTTTTAAAGCATTAGTCTTTAAACCTAAATCTTCACCAACTTTACGAGCTAATTTATTTTTTGGTCCAGTGTATCTTGCCATAATTTTTTCTAATATCTAATTTCTGCTTTTACGTGGTTTAGTACCGTTATGAGGTAATGGAGTAACATCTGCTATCATCGATAATTTAATACGCTGAGCACGAAGAACTCTCAGAGCTACATCTCTACCGGGGCCAGGACCTTTAATGTAAAGATCAATTTCATTCATTCCAAAAGCTCTAGCTTTATTAATAGCATTTTCAATTGTAATTGTGGCAGCATAAGGAGTAGATTTTCTAGATCCACTAAAACCCGCCTCACCCGTAGAAGACCAACACAAAACATTGCCTTTTTCATCAGTCACACTAACCAGCGTGGTGTTAAAAGTAGCAGTAACATACATTCTACCTTTAAGCACTGTCCGAGAAGTCTTTTTTTTATTAGTTTTTGGTTTTATCATATTTTTTAATCAATATTTAAAAATTATTTATCTTTATCAGCTTCTTCTAATTTAGTTGCAACCTCTTTACCTAAAGCGCCAACTGTTTTTCTTTTACCTCGTCCAGTTCTAGCATTGGTTCGAGTCCGCTGTCCTCGTACCGGCAAACCTTGACGATGACGAATTCCCCGATAACAGCCAACTCTTCTTAGACGATCAATATTATCTCTTATTATTCGACGAAGCTGACCACCAACAACATATTTTTCTAATTGCTTGGCAATCTGATTAATTTCATCAGCAGTTAAGTCTTTAGCTCTTTTTTCTGGATCAATCTTGGTCTTAATCATAATTTCTTCAGCCAATTTAGGACCAACTCCATAAATATAACGAAGAGAAAAGCTAACTTTCTTTTCGTCTGGAATGTCAAAACCTGTTATTCTTGGCATAAATATAATTTAATTACTTTTTTGTAACTTTTATCCTTGTCTTTGATTATGTCTAGGATCTGATTTACAGACCACTCTGACTACGCCTCTTCGCTTAATGATCTTGCATTTAGCACAACGTTTTTTTACTGATGAGCTGACTTTCATAATTATTATGTCTTCCTTGATTTACAGGACGTAAATATACCTTAAACCTCGAGTTATGAAAAGCACTAATTTTGATGCGTAGGCCTTTTGATTGCTCTATAGGTTATTTTACATTTTCCGAGGTCATATTTTGAGACATAGCCTCTAACCTCATCTCCCGGCATGACTCTAATTCGATAAAGTCTCATTTTACCAGCTAAAGTTCCCAATAAAATCTTATCCTTTAAGCTAGCTGCCGGAGCATGAGTCACGCGTACTTTGAACATAGTATTTGGCAAACACTGCTCAACTACTCCTTCGATTTCCATCCGATCAGGATTTAAAACCCGATTTTCTGTTTCATCGACTTGTCTGCGCGCCTTAGCTGCTCGTTTGTGATCTTGAACTTTTCCCATAATTATAGAGCTACAATTATAACAAATATTTCCCCTGGTGTCAGAGTTAAAAATGAAATTTCAATCTAAAAAATATTTAATTAAGATTAGTTTAAATCTCTAGTTTTTTACAAATTTGTGCAAAAACTTCTTCAATGTTTTTCTCACCATCGACTATTGATAATTTGCCTTGATCCTTGTAAAAATCAATTACTGGTTCAGTTTCTTGATGAAAAAGACTAATCCGTTTTCTAATCGCTTGAAGAGTTTCGTCATCACGCTCATCTGATCTATCAGAAATACGCCACAGAGCCTCTTTATCAGACACATCAAGTAAAATCACTCTCTCGACACCATTCTTAAATCGTTTGGCTTGAGTTACAGTTCTGGGAAATCCATCTAAAATATAACCCTCATCATACTCTGGTTTTTCTAAATACTCAGTAATAATCCTCAAAACAGTTTTGTCTGGAACTAATCTCCCAGAAGCCAAAATTTCTTTAATCCATCTATTTTCACCAGCCATCTGACGAAAAACATGTCCTGAAGATAAATAAGGGATTTGCAATTTTTCTGAAAGCAGGTTCCCCTGAGTGGATTTGCCAGCCCCTTGAATTCCAATTAGAATCAGTTTCATGAATCCCTCTGGTGTATGGTTAATAACTGTCTCACTATACAACTTCCTATAAATATTTCAAGAAGAAAATATAAAAATTTTAAGTATATTGTTCATAATTTTGACCAACTAGCATCGAGTCAACTTGTTTAGCAGTCTCAAGAATAACAGAAACTACAATTAAAATGCTGGTTCCAGTGATGGCTAAATTACCCACTCCAGTAAAAACCTGAGCTAGAGATGGCAGTAAGGCAATGAATCCTAAAAAAAGTGCTCCAGCCAAGCTAATTCTGGCTACAACAAACTCTAAAAAGATTTTAGTCGGACCACCTGGCCTAACTCCAGGAATAAAAGCACCGCTTTTCTTAAGCTCTTCAGACATATCTTGAGCATTAAAAAATAATAAAGCTGAAAAAAAAGTGAAACTAAAAACAATTAAAAAGTAAACAATCATGTAAATAGTTGAAGTTGGGTTTGACCAAACAGCCATCATTTGACCAATTTTAATCCATTTTTCCTGACTACTAGCAGTTAAAAGCCTTCCAATAAAAGAGGGTACTAACATAATAGAAACACCAAATATTATCGGCATTACTCCAGCCACATTCACTCTAATTGGCAAATGAGTTGTTTGACTACCATAGGTCTTACTACCACGAGTTCTCCGAGCATATTGAATTTTTACTTTTCTAACTGCTTCATTCATAAACACAACTACACCAATTATAGTCAAACCGATTACACTAAAGCTTAAAGTGGAAGTAAGCTGCGCGGTGCTAGTAGTGGCAAAAGATTGAGCTATAGCAAGTGGGAACTGACTTACTATTCCTCCTAATAGAATCATTGAAATGCCGTTACCTAAACCATATTCAGAAACTAACTCGCCCAACCACATCACAATCATCGCCCCAGCTACCAAGCTAGTAATTAAAGCTACTAATGACAATGGATTACTAGTATCTAAAAGCTGTTGAGAATTTAATAAAGCGATTACTGAAATACTTTGTATTACAGCTAAAGGAATAGCTAAAATTCGTGTGTATTGATTTACTTTTTCTCGACCTGACTCGCCATCTCGTTGTAGTTCTTTCAACTTAGGAAAAATCATGCTCCCTAACTGCATCACGATTGAAGCGGTAATATAAGGATTAATTCCCACGGCGACAATCGAAAAATTAGCCAACGTTCCACCTGAAAAAATATTTAAAAAGCTTAAAAATTGATTAGATGAAAAAATTTGCTGTAGTCTAACTAAATCAGCTCCAGGAACTGGGATGTGAGCTAAAAATCTAAAAACTAAAAAAACGCCTAAAGTAAATAAAATTTTATTCTTTAGTTTTTTGGTAGAAAAAACTTGTTCAATTAAATCAAAAATCTTCTGCATTACCAATTATATTATAATAGATTACTTCACAGAACCACCTGCGTTTTCAATAACTTTTTTGCTTGCAGCTGAAACCGGTATCTCTACAGTTACTTTACGTGTTAACTCACCAGTTTTAATTACTTTGGCTTTTCTAAAACGAACGTTGATTATTTTTTCTTGTTTTAAAGTTTCTAAATTAATTATTTTAGCTTTCATCTTCTCAATATCATTCAATGTTACTTCTGCCGTAGGAATCAAAACATTAAACCTACCTTTACCACGCAACATGGGCAAACGTTTAGTTAACGGCAATTGACCACCTTCGAACCACAGTGGAATCTTAGAACCAACACGTGATCTTTGACCTTTCATACCTCTGCCAGAAGTATGACCTCCTTTACCAGAACCAAAACCGCGACCAACGCGCTTAGCAGATCGATCAACAATGCTAGTGAGATTATTTAAAAGTGACATTATTTCTTTTTTTTCTTAATTACTTTCTTAACGTTCTTTTTAACTTTTGGAGAAACTACTTTTTTAGGTTTAGCGGTTTTAATTGCTTCCTTTTTTTGCACTGTTTTTTTCTTTACTACTTGAATTTTCTTTTTAGCTTTCTCTTGTTCTTGAGCTTCTCTTTTCTTTTCTTCTTCTTTGACCTCTGTTAATGAACGTAATTTAATACCTTTGATCTTAACTAAGACAGCAATCTGTCTTAAAGCTTCAAATGTGGCATAAGCATTAGAGGTTTGGTTGTTAGTCCCCAAAATTTTACTAGAAATATCTCTGATTCCAGCTGCTTCTACCACAGCTCTAACTGGACCACCGGCAATGATCCCTGTGCCTTTAGGAGCTGGTTTTAGCATCAACTGCGCAGCACCTTTTTTAACATTGATTCTAAAAGGAATAGTGGTTCCATCAATTGGTACTTGAATCATCTTTTTTTTAGCTTTTCTAACACCCTTACGAATAGCTGTAACTACGTCTGGGGCTTTGCCTTTGGCAACCCCAACCTTACCCTTTCTATCTCCTACTACCATCACCACTGAAAAACCAAATGAATTACCACCCTTGGTTTTTTTAGAAACTCGAGATACTTGAATGACTTTCTCTTCAAAAATTTCTTGTGATTGGTTCATTTGATCTAACATTATATTTTTCCTTTTATAGCTTTAAACCTGCTTCTCGCAAAGACTGTGCTATTGCTTTAACTCGACCATGGTAACGATATTGTCCGCGATCAAAGATTAATTCTTTAACTTTTTTCTGAACTAATTGCTTAGCAATATCTTCAGCAACCTTTTTTGCCCGCTCTGTTTTAGTACCAACCATTTTTTTAGTTTTGCTGGCATCATTTGATGAGGCAATGGTTTTACCAGCATCATCATCAATGACTTGAAGATAGCAATGTTTATTAGAACGAAGTACATTCAATCTGGGTCGCGCAGCAGTACCATATAATTGAGCTCGAACTCGATTTTTTCGTCTTTGTTTAATAGTTGAGTTATGTTTTATCTTTGACATAATTATTTCAAAGTTGTGGCGGCTTTTCCTTGTTTACGTCGCACTACCTCATTTTCATAACGAATGCCCTTACCTTTGTATGGTTCGGGTGGTTTAATATGACGAATCTCAGCTGCTATTTGTCCTACCCGCTGTTTATCTATTCCAGTAATAATAATAGTATTATTACTTTCAACTGCCAGAGTGACACCTTCCGGATCATCAAACTCTACATCATGGGATAATCCAACCTGAAGATTGAGTCCTGCTCCGCGTTGCTGAACCCTATATCCAGTCCCCACCATTTTTAAAGTTTTTTTATAGCCTTCAACTACGCCAATTACATCATTGTTAATCAAACTTCGAATTAAACCATGATTAGCTTTAGTTTGCTTTTCATGGTTAGTGGCTAAAACTTCGAGTTGATTATCTTTTAATTTAATTTTAATTCCAGATAAGATATTTGTTGTTAGCTCTCCTTTAGGGCCTTTAACTTTCACCACATCCTTGTCAACTTCGATTGTGACTTCTGCTGGAATACTGATAGGCATGCGTCCAATTTTTGACATATAAATTTACCAAATCTGACAAAGAATTTCGCCACCAACATTTTTTTGGCGAGCTTCCTTGTCGGCAATAACTCCCTGATTAGTACTTAAAATAGTAATTCCATAGCCCCCTAAAGTTACTGGAATCTGTCCAGCTGAAACGTAAAATCTTCTGCCAGGTTTAGAAATCCTTTTAACCCCACTCACTGCTGGTAAAGAACCTTCATATCGCAATGAAATTTTTATTTGTTGCTGTGGTTTAGAATCTATTACATCAACTTTCTCTAAATATTTCTCATCTAATAAAATTTTAGCAATAGCAACCCTCATTTTAGAATGAGGCATCACCACCTCTTTGTGTCCTGCATTTAAAGCATTTTTAATTCTAATTAACATGTCGGCGATTGAATCAGTATTCATATTTTCTTTATTTATTACCTCTTACTACCCCAGGCAATTCTCCTTTATTAGCCAGTTCTCTAAAGGTAATCCTACTCAACCCAAAATATCTTAGGTAACCACGAGGGCGACCAGTAATTTTACAACGATTCTTACCTCTAGTCGAGACGCGATTTGTCTTACTTTTACCTTGTAGTTTATATTCCTGCAAATATTGCTGACGCTTCTCCTGCAGCTTAAGTGATTTTATTATTTTTGATTTTTTAGCCATGGTTTTCCTTTACAAACGGCATTCCTAATAATTCCAAAAGACGAAGTGAATCTTTATTATTCTCAGCACTAGTCACTATTGTAACCTGCAAACCTCTGATTTGATCAATTAAATCATAGTTTATCTCAGGAAATACAATCTGTTCTTCTAAACCCAAACTATAGTTTCCCTGTCCATCAAAAGCCTCTTTAGAGACTCCCTGAAAGTCTTTAACTCGAGGCAAAGTAATGTTAATTAATTTATCAAGAAACTCCCACATGTATAGACCTCTTAAAGTCACCATGGCACCAACTGGATCGCCTTCACGAAGATCAAATCCGGCAATATCTTGACGAGCTAAAGTAACATTTGGTTTCTGACCAGTAATTACTTTAAATTGATCAATAATATTGTCCATAATCTTCCATCTAGCTTTAGCTTCACTGGGTTGAGTTACACCCATATTAATCACAATCTTATTTACTTGAGGAACAGCCATGGGAGAACTTAGCTTCAATTCTTTTTGAAGTTGTGGAACTATTTTTTTAGAAAATTTTTCTTGTAATCTATTCATGTTTTTTTAATTTAGTTATTTTTTTGGTTTCTTTTTACCTAAATCAGGAACTGGTTGACCGGTTTTCTTAAAAATACGCTGCTTAGTGCCATCTTTGGCGACTTGATAGCTAATCCTATCTACTTGTCCCTTATCATTGATAATAGCTATTTTAGCCACCCATAAAGGTCTTTCTCTGCGGACTCTATCTCCAGATCGATCACCAACTGGCTTGATATGTTTACTATACATATTTAAACCTTTGACAATGACCTTATCTTGTGTGGGAAACACTCGAACAATTTCTCCCTTTTGTCCTTTGTCTTTACCCGATGTAACTAGTATTTTATCGCCAACTTTAAATTTCATATCTTAAGTTATAAAACCTCCGATGCTAAACTAGCAATCTTGTTATAATTTTTTTCTTT
>CAYREI010000011.1:0-19064 GCA_964423285.1 uncultured Pseudomonadales bacterium
AAGGATTTGGGGTCAAAGTCAGTTGGTCTAGGTTCAAATGTTAAAATTTCTACACCTACTTTAGTCTGAGAGTATGGAATTTTGGGAATAAATTCTGATTTTAAAAGAGCATCAATGTTCTCTTCTTCTATTTTTTGAAGAAGCTCTATGACTGAAAAATCTCTTGCATTATTTTCATTAACTCCAGAAATTTGTATAAATTCATCTTCAATGTTTACATGTAAATATTCTCCTCCTGCATAATATGTGCCAATCATTCCCAAAATTCCTTTCCATGAATACATTATCTGACGAATATCTACTACTCTATTTGTCCTATTTTCCTTAAGGAACTTATTTTGAGAAGGAAGAATTTGCCCATCTTCCAAGAGATTATTAATAAAACCTTCATATTCACTATCATTCAATGATTCAAGATAATTATCTATAAACTGAATATATCCAACTGGATCCTGAGTCAAAGCAAATTGAAGAATTTTTTCTTCATTAATTCCCAATGCTTTTATAATCCCTGACCCAACATTTCTATGTTGGGGATATGATCGAACTAGTTTATTTTCCCCATGTATCTCTGGATACCTATTATTTACTTCTTCATCAATGATGATTGCGAGTCTTTCTGTTAATTCCTCTAAGATACCTATTGATATTGAATCAGTTGGCAAAGAATTATATATTCCAATTTTATGAAGCATTTGTTCATGAATTCCTTCATGAATCAGAGTATGAATAGCTGTTGCTTTTGCCTTACTTGATTTATTACCATCAATGATGGTATTTATTTTTATTCCATCTTCAACTACTTTTTCAAAAACATCTTCTGCCAATGGTCCTTCAACTCCAATTGCTATATAAGCATTATTTTTATCTTGTATTGGTGTTTCAATAGTACAGGCACCACTACAAAATTTTCCATGATAATCTTTGTCATCTGAAGAAAGCCATACTATATTATTTGGATCTAACTTACCAAATCTAGAAGCACTCTCACCAAGAAAATCTTTAATTGTATCTAATACTTCATTATTATAGGTGTCTAATACTGGTTTCCAAAAATCCTCATATGCTTCATAATGTGCTAGGTTATATGCTAGCAAATTAGCTAAAACTCTAGGCAGCTCTTCAATTTTACCTTCTGAATTTTTCAAAAAAGAATCTAATATTTCAGACAAAGGCCCATCATTATAAGAATCTATTGTATTTAAAATTGCCACCAGACTTCTCTGAGACCTTCCTAATTCTGTTGAAGGGCTCTGATAGGATGACTCTATCGCTGCCATTAATTCTACCTCACTTAAAAAATTTTCTGATTTTGGCAACCATGTTTGAGAAGCCACCAAATTGGCCAAATTAATAATTTTACTTACATCCGAGTCTTTTAAGATATATTCTGAAAATTCCCCATACTCTTTATTTTCTGATAATTTTTGAATCGTTGTTTTATAATTTTTTCTAACATCGATATCCTCCGATTCAAATTTTCTCTTGTAATATCTGCGTGGATTTATTTCTTTCAATGCTTTTTCAATTCTGTATCCAATATCATGAGTTTTTATCACTTCTAAATAAAAACCCTCTTTTTCTTCTTCTGAATACCAAGATGGTATAAAATTCAAGATTGCCATTTTGGCAGCTTTGCCAGAAAGATATATTAATTCTCTAATATTTTTACTTTCTTCCAAATTATTAATTATAATATTTCTACTTAATTTACTGAAAAATAACTGGGAAGATTTTCCTGTTCCTAAAAGCGATTGGGTAGATAATATTATTTTTTGTAAAATATTGAAATTAACATCTATTTTTCTAGTTATTAGTGTTTTCTCTGGAATTATTTCTATTCTTCTGATTTCATCCCCACCATCTCCATCAGTAAATATAAGTATGGTTTTTTCTGTATCTGTCTGATACGTTAAAAGTTTGATTTTACCTTCATACTTAGTTCCATACGAACTATGAAAACTCTGCCCATAATCTATTTCATAATAGATTTCTTTATCTGTTATCGTTGGGATGGTTATTCCTTCAATTAGATCGCCTCCTTTAAGAATTGCTTGATCTAGTTTGGTAATTGAAAATGATATTTTTTGTATTGATCCTTGAGCTGAACTTAAAACTCCACTAATGAGTTGTTCTTTATTGAGTTTTCCATCTTCCTTTTCAAACTTAGCCATCTGCTTTAAACCCAAAACTTCTTTTTCTTCATTGCCTTCTAATAAATCATTAATCTCAATCAGGTCTTCGATGGTTAGATTTTCAATTTCTGTTTTTCTGCCTATCCCTATGAATCCTTTTCTCTCAATGGTTTCCATCTCACCATTGGTAAGTAGTTCTTCAGCAATTAGTGTGGCTTGATATACAGAATCTATGGCTTTATTGGTACTACTTCTACTTTGTTTTATCTGAGCTTCTCTTGTGTTAACCCAGGCATTTAAATAAAGCTGGACACATTGATTCTTCATACCATGTTCATTCACTACTTCTTTTCTAGTTCTTTTTATTTGAGAGAGAGCTTGTTTTCTAAGTTTTTCAGCTAGTTTTTTGTCATTCTTAGCTTCGGCTTTTACCTCCTTAGCTTTATCTTTATTTCCAGCTGATTTGAGAGTTTCTACTTCATCTAGTTTTACTTTTGCTGATTCAAGCTTTAGCTGAGAAGTAGCAAATAAAGTATCAACCTCTTTTAAACCTTCTTTGGTTTGTTCACGAATTTCAGAGCAGGAGGAACAACCCTGGGAGAAGGTTTTATCAATAGAATCTCCCTGTATGTATTCTTTAGCTTTTTTATAAGCACCAACAACGTCGTATTCCCAATTAGCCAGTTTTAAAGACATTTTTTGAAAGGGGAAAACAATATATTTACGCGTAGATAATTGCTCGTAATAATTATCCTGTTTTTCTATTTTTTTGAAACCAGATTGCTGGTGTTCTGATAATTGGCTGAATACCTCTGTCTCTCTTTCTTTAATCATTCTCTGTTTTTCAAAATCATTGGCCCTTGTCCAAGCTTCAAGATCATTTAACAAATTTGTTACATTCTCTTTAAGTAAAATGCCTTGAAGACGTTCATCTTGAAAGACTTCTCCTATTTTAGAAATAAATTCTTCTTCATTAAGTTGTCTGTGATCAAAAAGACTCGTAGCGTCTCTAACTTTAGATAAATAATGTTGTGCGGCTGCAATTAATAATTCTGGATTATCTTGTAAATATTTACTAAGTAAATTATCTAGATACATTGCTGGGTCAGCCGACAAAGAATTTCTAGAAGTATATTCAATTAATAAATTACCCAAAGCATACTTGGTAAGTTCGGGGGATGAATCCCTTAAGTCTAAATGGTCAACTAAAAATTTTCCCAAATAATATGAATCAGCTCTCTCAATCCCTTCCAATTTCATTTTACTAACCTGTGTAAAAAGAAATGCTGTCTGTGTTTGTCTGCCCAGACCTTCAGAAAGAATAGAGTTAAAAGATTTGGAAAATCGTTTTTCCTCTACATATCTATCCTCTAATTGTTTATCTATTTCTAAAAGATCAAGATACTCTTTGGCTTTTTTTGAAGATTCACCAAAGCCAGTTCTAATAATTCTTAAACTTATTTCATCCAACTCCTTTGAGTTGCTTTCCAATTCTGTTGATGTTGATTTTTGCTGAATCTTTATATAATCATCTATCAATTTCTCTCCATCATTTTTCTTAACTAAAACTTTAGCTTTATTTATAAGAACTTCTAACTTCCCATTATTTTCTACTTTATCCTCTATAATCTCGGCTATCTGCAAACCATTTGAATTTGAAACAGAATATATCGCATGGTCAATTTCATGAAGTAAAGTACTAAGTGAATTGAGAAAATTTGTTTCTCCAGATTCAAAATCAAAGAAATTAAAAGCTGAAACGCTAATCCGTCCTAATTCTAGTAAGCCATCTGTACTATTTCCAACATTATTAAAGGCTCCATATAACTTGTTCTCTCTTAATAAGTCGGGATTATTTAAAATTGGAATATTATGTTTTTTTCCTTTTAAACTTGTGAGTTGTATGACTGGTATTTTTATATCTTTCTGTTGATATAAGGTGAATATTGAGTCTTGTAACCCAGCAGAGTCCAAAAAATCTCGACAAGATTGATACCTATCTGAATCTGGCATTAAATCTTCTTTTTTATAACCAGCATCTATAATCAATTGTTCGCGAACTTGTGATGGTTTTAATTTTTTAATTTCAATTTTCATTCCTCTAGAAATTAAATCTCGATATCTATCCTGTAATTGTTCTTCAACTGAAATTCTTTTTTCTCCGCTGATTCCATACAAAACTTCTCCTGAGGTGAAAATCTCAGTTATGATTTCTTGTGACATTAAATGTCCTGAAGGAGTAACTTCTAACAAAGTTTTAATTGGCTTACCATCTGATGTCTTAACTCCTTTTATAAAATTTGACTCTAAGACTTTCATTGCTTTAGTCGCTATAACTGCTAGAAAAGAATCTTTATCCAATAAAGCTTCTCCTTCTGTCACCTTGTTGATTATTCCTGATACTTTCCCAGCTGATTCTAAATACATCTGCGCATTGGTCGATAAACGATGCCTTTCTATTTTTGAATTATTTATAGTTTGAGTAGCTAGCCAATCAGATATTGGCGATTCAAAAATCTCAGCGTTAGGTTCATTCTCTGACGGTGTAACTTTTTCTTCAATCTCCCCACCCAAAAATCGCAGATAGTTTCCTTTAAAATTGGAACGCTCAAAATTATAACCAATGAGCATTCCATCGTCGTCATATCTCTTATCTGCTCCCTCAACAAAAAACTTCTTTCCAGTTTCTTCTTCTTTTTCTAAAACTTTTCTAACTATTTCCCCTAACTCAAACGATTCTTCTTTAAGATTTCTCTCATTCTCAATTTTTCTATCTAAGCCTAAACTTGAAATATCATTTTCTAATTTTTTATAAATTTCCTGTCTTTTCGAAATCTTCCCCTCAATCTCTTTATATGTTTCGTCTTCATACCAAGACAATCCAAATTCCATATCTCTAGCTTGCTCTACTAGTTGACTAAACTTACGCGAAAAATCTGTATAAATTTCTTCCAAGATTTTAGAGTTAGAATTGATCTTCTCCAAACTTTCTATAATAAATTTAGAGTGAGTCTTAAGTTTTTCCAAAGCTGGAACATTAATTCCATCCTTATTATCATAAGTATGTTGATATCCTTCCCAAATTATTTCTGCATTAATTAAAGCTTGATCTATTTGCTTAACTAATTCTCCTGACTCAAAACTGTAAAGTTTAGCTTCTGCTTCTGCTTCTTTTTTCAATTCTTTTAAATTAGGAATTATTGATTCCTCTAACTGTTTTCTGAAAAATCCAAAAGTATATTTAGAGCCATCGCTAACGCCAGTTTCAATCCAATATTTTGCAAAATTAGTATGAGCTATTAATTCCTCTAACTGTCCTCCCATATTTCCAACAAACTTAGAATATTCTTTTTGACTTTCAGTAAGTTTTTTCTTTAATTCTGCTAAAGTTAAATCTTTCAAATCAACATCCGGGCTAGACACTTTAAAAGAATCTTCTTTTTTATTAAGTGTTAAATCAAAGTCATTCCTTAAAGTCTCCCACCCTTTTAAGAAAACCCAAGGATGAACAAAGGAATTAACTTTGACAAAATATTCTGTTCCTTTTTTATAAACTTCTCCCGACCATAAATCTGCTTCTTTTCTTGCTTGTAATTGTTCAAAACTGTTTTGACTAACTTGGTGCTCTCCCAACAGACTATGATTTCTTACTGCTAACTTAGCTTTTTTGACTCCAAGAGCTTTCATAATCGCCACTCTCGTATTTCCCTCAGATCCTACAGCATATTTACTATTACTCAAACTCACCAAGTCCATACCATTCCAGGCCTGAGTACCTCCATTTTCAATAGTCTTAATTACATATTCATAAATTCTCTCTTGATGAATCAAAATATCCCACCAGTTATTGGCTGTAGACATTCCAGTTCTCAATAAACTAGAAGAACCAATAATGTCATCTATGTTAACCTCTATAGTCTCAGAACCAGAATCAGGTGAAAAGAAACTGGTTAAAATGGAGGCATTATATGCAGATTTTGTTTTTAAATGATCTGCTAAATATGGATCGTCTTTATTAATCATTGCCGGAACAAATTCTGGAAAAACCTCATCTAATTTATAAAGAGTAGGATGCTCTGTTAGCCAATCAAAGGTGAAATCTAATAGAATCTCGTTTAATTCGTCTTTGCTAAAGAGATTCTCATCAAGTGATTCTATTCTTCCAGAAATACTACTATTCTCTTTAATAATTACATCTAATAATGACTTCGTATCTTCTTTTAATAACTCTAACAATTTTTCATTATGAGGAATTTTTTCTAAAGTAAGTCTAAGTAAATAAGTAATGTCATTTGCAAATCTTTCTTTTCTTAAAACTAAGCTTCTTGCTGCCGCTGCTTCTAAGAAAAGTGAATAATCTTCAAAACCTTCTTCTGTATTTTTCTTCAAAGGTAAGTTGTCTTCAGAAATATCTTCTATCTCTAAGATAGACCCGTCTTCATTCAAAAAATTACCTTCTTCATTGGCAGTAAAATAACTTAATTTGGAATTGAAAACAGCTGATTGATGTTCCTTAAATAAAGTTTGTTTTAAATATTGAACTAAACTAGAGTCTCCATCATAACGATAAAGTAAAATATCAGCCAAATTATCACCGCCCTCTAATTCTTTAACCCCCCAATCTTTTAATTTTTCTAACCAAAAATCTAATTTTTCTTCTAAAACGAGCAGGGAATCTACATCATCAAATTGTCTGAATCTAGATAAAATAACATTATATTTATTACTGAAAGCAGTAGCTTTCTCATAAAAATTAATTTTATTAATTATTTCATCAATTTGAAGTTCTTCGTTGATTTCTCTTAATCTATTTAGTTTTTGAATGGATTCTGAATCAGAAGCTGAATCATAAAATCCCAATTCTTCTATCAGGCCGTCAGCTTCTATTTTTAGATTTTCTATTTCATCAACTTTTTCTTGTTTAATCTCTACTTTTCTTGATTTTATCCAAGTCTGCAATTCTTCAACAGACATTTCGCTTAAAATATTTCCATCTTTATCATCTATCAAAAATAACGCTGCCTCTTTCAGGAGCAAATCATGATCTTTGACAGATTTGGAAAAAGATTTAGAAAATTTTATCAAAGTCGCTAAAAAGTTGTCCTCTTTATTAATAAGAGAAAAATCAGAACTGTTAACCAATTCCAATAAAATTTTAATTTCTGCTAAATTATGATTTAAATTAGATAAAGATAAACTTTGAGGAAGAATTTGTCTTATAGAATTTATTCCATTAGAAACGGATTTATAGTTCTTTTTTATCTCTGCATTTATTTCTTCCTGCGCAATTCTTTCGGCTTCTTTCTCAACTTCTACTTCAATGTTTGATTCAACACCAGAAACAATTTCTAAATGATCTGAGAAAACATCTATCTCATGTTCATCGACAGTTTTTTTAGTAACTACCTTTAAAACTGATGGGGTGTTATTCCTTAACCCCAATAGAATTTCATCTCCTTCTTTTAATCTAAAATTAGCATCTATTCTTTTTCCGTTGACATAGGTTCCAGTGAGACTATTCAAGTCTGTTATAAACAAACTACCCGCAATATCTTTTCCAACAATTGCATGAATCCTAGAAACTGACCTATTTTCACCTACAAAATCACTCCACGGACCTCTGCCTAGATAAATGACATCTTCTACCTTATCCATCACCTCATAAAATGGCGCCGATTCTAATAGTTCTCTGGATTTATCCAAGATAACTTGGACTTGATCTTCTCCGAAAAATTCTATTAACATTTCATTTATCGCTTCATAGTTATGAATAAAGTTACCCGTATCTCTTGAAACAAGTTTCATCTCAAAATTGGAACCCCAAATTTGATATCTATGATGACTTTCACCATGAGCTAAAATAAATTTAGCTAAGGCATCATTTCCTTGGGTTTCTAAAATAGATTTAATTAAAAAATATCCAGAGAAATAAGTCCATCTGTATGATTCTCCTACTACAGAATTAAAATTAGAACCCATTTGAGTAGCTGAGAATGAATTTTCTTTATTAGCAGAACGAGCAAAGCGATTATAGTTTTCCATTTTTATAATTTTTTCAGAATTTTCCAGCACCTCAACACCTTCATATTCTCCAACTTCATTTTGGACATACATGGCTAAGCCTTCTTCGAAATCTCCAATTGGGGAATCCATTAAATTGTGAGTATGTTCATGAGCTATTACTCCCATGAAGTCACGCAAAGACTCACCTTTATTAAGAGATGCAATAAAATCCCCACCGGTGGCATATGACCTTGGACAGGTCTCTTCAGAAACCAGTAGTATTTCTTCTCCGAAAGGACTTTCTTTATCAAGGATCGACTCTGCCCTAAACATAGCCCAGGCTATATAAGCTGCATATTTTTTAACTTTGTATTCTCTGTTATTCAACAAAGATTCAAGAAGAGGATTAACATCCTCAGGAATTTTAAAATTATCTGAAAAATGAAGAGTTAGAGGATATGTTTCTTCTGAAACAATAGCAACAGAATAGATTTTACCTAATTTAGTCTTATCAAATTGTAAACTGCCATCCTCCCATCTATCATCTTGTCCAGAGATTAAATTTTCTGCGGTCTTTGTTGAAGGTACAATACTAAAATCTTTTGTACTTCCATCTTTGTTTATGAGAAACCAATTCAGTTCATCTGAATCTTCAGACGGGACATGAACTATATAATTTTTCACAAGATTAAACTCACTCCCTGCTTTAACTTGTTCAGAATAACCAGTTAAGGGATCTATTAGCCTAAGTTTTTTACTTGAATTATTAACAAAAACATTACCTTCACCCCCTACTCTAGACAAAAATTTATTCCCATCGTATTCATCTACTTTGGGTTTTAGTATTTTTTCTTCAACTGGTTCAATCAAAATCTCTTCTAACTCTATATTTTCTACTTCTAAAGATTCAATATTTAATTCTCCATCAATAGAAATAACTTTTAAATCTGCAGTAATATAAGCACCATTAATATCACCAAGTTGAATAGTATCTCCTTCTTGTAAGCTAACATCGTCATTTGGCTCAATTTTTTGTCCGTTAACATAAGTTCCGTTTGTACTACCCAAATCTCTAATGAAAAGATTTTCTAAACCGTCTCTCAAAATTTGTGCATGATTTCTAGAAATTGTAGATAAATCTATTTCGAGGCTATTATTATTTCCAGTTCTACCTAAACTATGGAGTATTGTTTTTTCTGAAATAGTTTCCATTTCTTGTTTATTTAAAGATTCAGACAAAGATTGAAGAGAATTAAAAACATCTGTTATGACAGATTTTGATGTAACACTAGAAAAATTAATATCACGATTTTTAATGATTAAATTATTAATAGCCATCAGATTCTTTTGTAAAACAGATAGAGACATCTCGCTTGGTAATAAGGAAGATAAGTTATCTACAAAACCACTAATTGCTTGCCATCTAACAGACAATCTTCTTTGACTTTCACTTTCTTCTTCTACCAACTTAGCTGATTTTACTTCTTCCAATTCAGATGTTGATTTACCAACTGTCTCTTGATCTACAATTGCTTGAATCTGATCAACAATTGTTTGATTGCGTCCTGTAACTAGAACGGGTAAAGAATTCTTAGTTACTAAATTTTTTATATTAATAACTAACTCGTCACTCAAATCTTTTAAATTAGCTAAATTATCAGTATTTAGATCTATATATGATTGCATGTATGGATAGCTGGGATTTTTGCCATACTCACCCACCATCATTAAATAATTTTCAAAAAACTTATCAATTTCATAAGTTTCTTCTTCCCAATGGATTCTATTATTACCGCCATCACCCAAAGCAGAATCATTTGAAGCACTCATTCTAATTAAATCCTTATTATCTTTAGAAGCATTCCAAACTAAAGGATCTTGAGCAGGACCTCTAGCATGGATCCCATGTTTTTCAATTAAAGAATTTATTTGTTGAACAGAATTATCATCTATCTCATCATTCCAATAAAATACAAATCTATCTCCCTCAAAAAGTTTTGATCGACGGGGATGCAGGTTTGCTTCTTTTAAATCTTTAAAAAGGGCTAAAATATTAGCTCTTTCTCTGCTATCTCTCATTTGATTAGACTCAAAATATATTTTAGAGGTAACATCAGTATCATTTCCCTTAAAAACACCTTCTTCATATTCAGAAAACACAAAACCTCCAGCCTTATATGTCCTGGAACTATTATCAATAGAATAATTATTATAAAAATCTGCAATCTGTGTTTTTAATTCTCCAGTTGGAGTATTCTCAACAGTATCAATATAAGGAGCATTCAGTAACCAAGAGGGCAGGACAATATTTTTCTCACCTGTTAGTAAGCCAAAGAGTGAATTATAGTTAATTGCTCTACCAATATACCCACTTCCCCTTAACTGACTCATCATTCTATTCATTTCGCTATCTAAAGATTGACCACTCTCATCAACAAGAGATTTCCCTTCCTCTTTTGCTAAAAACATATAAGCAGCTTTTCTGGCCTGCTCTTGAAATTCTATTGGCTTTGATTTAACAAAATCAGCATTCAATACTCTTTGAAGTGATTCTGGAAGATTGTCTTGTATTGAAATTTTGTTATCTAATTGATTGTCCACTTCTTCTTCAGTTTCCTTTTGCTGAACAGCGGCTACTTTCAAAGCTTCAGCCTCTTCGACCTCTATATTTTCTACTTTCAAAGATTCAATATTTAATTCTCCATTAATAGAAATAACTTTTGAATCTGCAGTAACATAAGCACCATTAATATCCCCAAGTTTGATAATATCTCCTTCTTTTAAGCTAACATCATCATTTGGCTCAATTTTTTGTCCGTTAACATAAGTTCCATTTGTACTACTCAAATCTCTAATGAAAAGATTTCCCAAACCGTCTCTCAAAATTTGTGCGTGATTCCTAGAAATTGTAGATAAATCTACTTCGAGGCTATTGCCGTATCCAATTTTACCTAAACTATGGAGTATTGTTTTTTCTTCTTCAACCGGAATCTCTTCTTCTGCTTCTTTGGCTTGCGCTACTTTTTTAGCTTCTGCCTCAATTTTCAATTTCTCAGCTTCATCGGTTTCCAATTGTTGAGCCGTCGCTAATTCTAAAGCTGCTAACTCCTGAGCCTCCTTGGCTTCCTGAGCAACAACTTTCTCTCCCCCCAATCTCGCAATTTCACTATTTGCCTTATTCTTAAACTCAGATAAATTAGTAAATTGATCCTGATTAACCCTAGTAAATCCACCTACTGAATTTTTCTTAACCTGACCATTATTATCTGTTTCCACAAAAACTAATTTGGAATCTTGTTGTAGTTTTTCTATTTCCTGAACTGTAGCCTCTAATTCTGCAGCTTTAGCCTGGTAATCCTCCTCATTATTAATTCCAGGTCGATTGGTATTAAGAGAGGAAAACTGGTCTCGTACAAGTTTATATACAACCAATCTCTTAGAAACAAATTCTTGTATTTCCTCAGCCGTAGTAGCTGTGCTTAGCTCTGCTTTTAATTCTGGATTAGTAATTTTGTAATCAGATAAAACTTTTGCCCTACTGTCTTTAATCTCTTGTGGCGCAGCTCCAAAAAAGTTTGCGACCTTATTTTTAATAGTATTAAACCCTGGAGCAATTTGATCTTGAACAAATGAATAAACAGCCATACCGGCTTTATCGACAAACCTGACTTCTCCCAAAGAGTCTTCTACTTCTTTGATTCTTACTATCAAATCTGCTTGTGTTAACTTGTCTTTATCTCTTGCAGCAGCTAACTCTTTTTCTAAATTTTCAAGGCCGGCCAAATTTTTTTCATAAACTAAAATTTTATTTTTTTGCGTTTCTTTTAAATCCATCGCTGTTGTGCTTAAATTTTTAGGAATTTTAACTAAATTCTTATAAAATTCACTAGCTTTGGCCTTATTAGCTAAATCTGGAATAGACTTCAAGGGGGTAGTGACAACATTTATGGAATTTTTAACAGCGTCTTTAATCTGATCGATTCTAGCTTTGGCCTGAACCGAACCAGTCGTATTTTTTTGATTTGTCGTCGAGATTTGATTAGTGGTAACTTTCCTGCCACTATCTGCTACATATTGATTCTCTGAATCAGCTACTACAAATTTATTATGTTTATCGACAAATTCCGCTAAATTAGCAGCAGTCATGACAGATTCCTTGCTGTCTATCTTCCCGCTAGCATATTTAAGTTTTCCCGATACGCCCACATTAGCTCTCATCTGCTCATAAAGCTCTGGCTCTGTTTGCTTAATTGTCTCTATAATCTTAGTATTGGCTGGATCAGAAAATAATTTTTGCCAACTGTCGACTTCAGCAAGTATTTTATTTTGGCGAGCTATTATGGATTCTTGCACTCCGCCATTGAGATCGAGATCTCTTTGTTTTGATACAGAATAAAAATCGAGTAATTTGTCTGATGCCCATTTCTGAATTCCAGCATCAGTTGAGTTTCTAATTAAATCAGAAAGGACTCTAGTGCTGGCTGCTGCTACTCCCTGATCAAGAGCCTGGGTATTCTTTGCTTGCTCTACAAATTTTTGAACCTCTGTCACTTGATTTCTAAAACTAGCAAAATCAAGCTCTGTCATTTTATAAACATCTAAAAAGTCTGCTAGTTTAGGACTATTAATATTTATTGATGAGGAATTACGATTAATAATCAGCGCATATTGATCGGCAATATCACCCTCGATCCTATCTAAACGTGCTCCAGCTTGAGCTACCAATCCTTCCGGAGAATCAAAGCTGGTAACTGTTATACCGGGAATATTTTTAGCTGTTTTGATACTATCTCCTGTAGCCCCACCACGACCAATGATGGTGATCAGATTATTAGCATTACCTATTTCTGGATCATATAAATCTTGAATTGCTTTAGTATCTGTACTTTCCTGACTTATAATTTTTCCAGAAGAATCAATCTTAATTAACGAATAACTACCATCAGCTTCTTGAACAGCAAACTTTGCCTGATCAAATGATCCAGATTTAACCATCTCTATTGCAAAATCCCGTGGATTTTTGGCTCCATCATAGCCCATGATTATTTTTAGATTGCCATTAGCATCTACGCCATTGCTTCGATTCAATTTTCCAGCTACTTTTAAAGCCACTGCTGCATCAACTTCTTGATTGTTATAAATCTGATATGCCTTATCAACATTAATACGCCTACCAGTCGAACTACCTACTATATCTAGAATCTTCTCTACTGCTTCAGTGGATCTATAAGTAATTAATCCCAATGCTGTTTCTACTACCCCTTTCCCGTCAGCTAGAGCTCCTGTGACTGCTCCCACAGAACTATTTCTTATGTCTCCTAGATAATCTGCAATAGTAGATTTATAAGCTAAATCTGGCGAAGAGGTTAAACCATCAAAATTGGGAATTTCATTACTGTTCCTAGCCCCAATGTACTCCATTGCAGCTTGTAATTTAGCTGAATAGCTTTGCCCTTCGTTAGCAACTGCTCCAGCAGCTGGAACAGTTACGTTCCGATTAGGGCCACCATTTTGAACCAAAGCATTATCTATCATTCTTTGATAGTCAGTCCCTGCTTTCATCTTCAAACCCTGAGCATAAGTATTAACCATATCTATTTGATCAAAAATTTTATTTACTTCTGTAGCCGATAACTTAATCCCCAAGCTTGTAAGTTTGTGATCAAGAACGTCAATTCCTTGATTTAAAGATCTTTCTAGCTCAATAGCATTATTTTTTACTAAATCATATTGATCAACAGCTATGCCAGTTTTTTGAGCTAAAGAAGTAAAAATCTTTTCCTGGGCTGATTGATTAAACTTAGCAATTTCTGCTGCTTTCCCATCTTCACCCACTGAAATTTTTAAAACTAGGAAATCATTATTTCCAGATCCCCAGCCGCCATCTTTCAACAGAGTTTCATCAAGTACCTCTCCTATCAAACGAGCTGACTCTTTTTGAGCATCGGGAATACCTTGACTACTAGCCCCAACAGAATTGATAGCTTGTCGACTTGGATCTAAATTAATCTGCAATTCATCAATGTAGAGTGCGGCATTCATCGTTAATTTTTTATAAACTTCATTCGCAACCTTGAAATTTGGACCATCAAAATAATTAGCATCATTTCTAATAAACTCTAGCTTTGCAGGATCAGCCACCACAAAACGACTGGCTAATAGAGAAGCCACGTAATCTTTCTCAGACAATCTGGTGTGATCAAGCAAGACTACTTCCTCTTCAGAAACTCCATAGGCCCTCATTAGTTCTTGTTGAATATCTTTTCCTTGACCTGGCTTATTGATATAAATTCCTGTTTCTAAACCCAATACCTCTGTTTCAGCTCGTAATAAAACTGCACCTACAAAAGTTTTTCCACCCGCCGTTGTTAGCTCAATGGCAACCCTCTCCCCTTCAAAAATCTTTAAAAAAGTATCCATTTGATTATTTCTAACATTGAAAAATTCCATATTTTCCGCTACTCCCGTCCTAAACTCAACATCACGAATAATCGTTTCTAACTTAGTAGCTAATAATTTGTTTTCGGTTGGGATACTGGCTTCTTTAGTTGATAAAAGAGCCCTTAAACCTTCAGCATCTAATTTTGGATTTTTAGCAGCATCCAACATATTTATATTTTTCAAAAATTGCTGAACACCACCTAATTTTTGATAATCTGTATCTTGAGGATTTTCTCCTAAAATACTTTCATTTAATTGAGATAATTTTTGATTATACGAATTACGCTGCTCTACCAAATCTTCTGCGGAGCCAGTAGAAAAATCTGCCTTAATAGATAATAAATCTTCTACAAGTTTGCTTTGATTTCTACTCAGATTAAGTTCTTCTCCAGAAATTTTGTTTAACTCAGCCGTTCTAATTGCTCCCAAAACAGTTTCAAAATCGCCATCTACTTGGGCTTCTGTTAGTTTTTGCGAAATATCTGTGGATAAAATAGGTTTAAGAAGTCGAGATTCTAATTCAGTAATTACACCATCAATAGTTTGAACTTTATCTTTAGTCTCCTGAATCTTATTTTTAATTTCTGCTAACTCGACACTTTTTTCTCCGGTCAACAATGCTGATGATTTCTCTAACTCTGATAAGTCTGAATTTAATTTTTTAAGCTCATCTTGACTCTTCATTAACAAGCTAAAGTCTTTTCTAGCGGGAGTAAGCTCAGATTTTATAGCTGCTATTTCTTCAATTCTTTGAATATCTGGAGCATCCTGATATCCTCTATCAAAAGCCTTTTGCAAATTATCACTAGCAACTTGAAAAACTTTGGAGGGTGCGAGTTTATTCAAGCCATCAATAGCCCCAACAACAGCTATTTCAATCTTAGACTGACTCTTTGGTTGAAGAACTACTGCTGCCTTATCAGAAATATTTTTTACAATTTTTTCAGCAGCATCATATTGAATGTTAACTTCTTTAATTTGTCTAGATAAATCATTGAGTTTTATTTGTTCACTAGGATCAAGATTATTTTTACTCGAAAGATCATCAATATCTTGCTTAATAGTTGCCATTTCTTGACGCAAAGAATCCATTTCTCTCATTTTCAACATTGCTTGGTCGTAATCTCCGGCTGTTTTTCCAAAAGGTAATGAAGACTTCAATTTTTGCCAAAGATTTTGAGAGTCAGCAATTTTCTGAGGAGCTAGTTGCTCAACCACTTGATTAGACGCAGTAATTTTTTGATTAATACTACTCAATTCTGTTTCAAGTATCTCAATTAGGGGATCATTAGCGTCAATTTGTCTATATTCAGCTAATTCTTGTTCTCTCTGGATTTTTTGATTATTAAGGTCATCAATTTCTACAAGTTTTGTCTGTAATTCTACTAAATCTAAGGCTTTATTTTGTTCGACTGAACCGGGTAATAGCGAAGCTAAGCCGATTCTTTTTTGAGGTGAATTTTCACTTGGAGGAGGTAAATTTGATCTTTCTAAATCATTTGTCTGATCTTCGACAACTTTAAAATTATCATAGGCTTTAAAGACCTCATTTGCTTTTGCAGCTATTAACAACTGCTGGTTATCTTGATTTAAATTAGCTGCTTTAAAATTCTGATCATTAATTTTTGAACTCAGCTCATCAACTAAATTTTGTCTAACGCTCTTCCTACTTTCGATTTCTAAAGCTGTCATTTTATCAAAATTTTGATCAACTTCTCCATCCATAGTTTTAATTTGATCGTTTAATTCAATTACCTTCACCTGATGATTCCAACTATCCTCAGCTTGTTGTCTAAGTGTTTGGGCTAATTGAGCATCACCACTTTCCACCTCGCTAGCCCGACTCATTAAGTTGCTATAATTCTCGCCAGCTGTTTCTAATATTTTTTGGGTGTCAACATTAACAGTCGCTACTTGCCTAATTAAATCTGGAATAACTAAACCTGGATTTATTTTTAAAGCTTGATTGACTAAATCTTGACGATAAGATCTTAAATCTACTAATGTTAAATTTTCTCCGATAGTCCTATTGTTATTATCTATTAAACGAGTTATCGTCTGATCTGCTAAAGATATTTTTTGGGCATAGTCTCCAATTTTTTCCTGATCTGTTAATTGCTGAAAGTTAGAATCTCCATTTTTATAATTTTTATATGCTTGGGTACTATTTCTGACCTGGCTAATATCCTGTGTCAAGCTAAGAGCCAAGCCTATCCAGGCATCTCTGCAAGATTTATCGTCTGATGGATACTTGGAGTTATAACAATTTTGACTTACATTCTGCAAATCTACTGGCGTGCCACTAATACCGCTTACAACGTCTAAAATTAAATCTACTTTATTTTTACCCAGAGATTCGTTTAAAAATCCCAATGAATTACCCGCTGCACCTAAGAGAGCTGTGACAGAGCTCAAACCACTCATCGCTACTTGTCCACGAAGCTCACTTTTCCTAGCTTCAGCACCAGCTTCCGTCATTTCTCCACTAGCCACTAAAGCTGGTAAACCAGTTAATTCTTGATTTGCAGCAAAAGCCTGTTGACCAGAATTAACTACATTGTAGGAGCTTAAACCTATACCTCCAATACGCCCAGCATTACTCATGATTTTACTGACTTGCCCCAAGTTCATTGCTACTTGAGAAGCTTTACTAACAGTCTGACCAGCCATCATAGCTTGCTGTCCAGTTTGAGTAAGTCCGCTAATTACACCTGATCCAGTAGTTAAGGCTGATGTTGCCGCACTTGCTAGCATTATATTTCCCTGCTTGTTCAACATAACGGCCTGATCTTCGATAGTTTCCAACGCTTCTTCGTAGGTAACTTCACCCGATAGGGATATTTTCGATTCTTCCACCAATGCTAAAGCTGCCTCATTTTTTCTATTATTATCACCTTCGCTAATAACCACTCGCCCTAACTCCAAAGCTTGAGTTTTAGCACCAGCTCCCTGATAGAGTGAAAAAGTAGTAGAAGCAGCTCCTGCCAGAACTCCAATTGGTGCCCCAATAGTTATCAATATAGGCAAAGTAACAACTGCTGCTACTGGGGCAACCACTTTTTCTACTGTCTCCCAATTAAGCTCTTGTCTAGACCTAATTATTTCCTCATCCATTTGAAAAGTTATAAACTCATCCACATCAATAACATCAGCTTCGGTTTTAGCGAATAAATTGTGTTCTTCAGCAAGACGTTCCAATCCAATTTGTCTTGTAGCTGCTCCAGCTGCATCTCCAGCTTCGTTAGCTTTGACCTTATTTTCAGCTGTCCTTGCCACTGCTTGTTTTTGCAGACTAGTATAGTCAACAGCTGAAATAGTCGTGCTATAGTTCCCCCCATATGTATAAGAATTTGGAGTGACATTAGAATTAACAAAATAAGGATTACTCGAAGTAGTATTTGTATTTTGAAAACTTGAGCTAATTCTAGTTCCGGCTGTAACAAGCCAATCTGCGATAGTAGCTGCAGAATCTATCTTTGCTTGTTCAAGATAATATCCAGTTTGAGCTTTTTGATAATTATCAATAAGACCCTCATCCGCTGCTACTTGCATTAAAACATCAGAAAGATTTGAACCTACTGGACCGGTAAAGCCTGATTGAGCTGCGGATACATAATTATCTCTAATGTCATTAAATGGAACAGTTTTATTGAAAACTTGAACTCCTATTTGGTTTGCAATCAAACTTAAAGAATCTCCAACATCAAGACTAGATTCATTCAACTTGAAGTTTTTATTGAAAATAATATTGTCAGTCAACACAGCTTGTCCTAAAATATCTGCCTGAGTGTCAAAAGATAAATTTGTCCATCCTGATTCTTCTGATTCTGTAAAATAATCGTAATTATTCTGAGCATTAAAACTTTGAGCATTTTGAGTAGCAAAATCATAATTAGCCTGAGCTTCGGAAACAGAGATAGATGACGGATTTATGAAATTAGAGTTATTCTGATTGCTGTACCCGCCATACGAAAGAGCAGTGTTCATTTCTGCAATATCAACTTTAATAGGACTAATACGACCTTCATTAGAACCACTAATATAACCATATGAGTTAGTCTGACCCGATGCAGCTTTTGCTGTTGCTAAAGCTTTGGATGCCTCATCTTCTGCTGCCCTAGTTGCTTCAGATAATTGAAGAGAATATTGTGCCGTCATTTCAGTAATTTGGGCATCAGTATATTTTCCTGCAAATGTTTCTTTTAATAAGGCATCTAATTGCTGATTGGCGTTCTCGGAATTAAAATTACATGGCTTACCTAAAGCATCGCTACAAAGTGTTTTTAATTGTTCTGGATTTTCAATGAAGTTATTAACGGCTTTATTAACTAAAATTGGTAAGACATCCTCTTCATAAATCTTCAAACCAACTCCCTCACCATATTCTTTAAAAATTCCTTCAAGCAAAACCTTCTCGTCATCGGGAACAGCTTTAAAAGTTCCTGATGGATAGCCATTCTGGGCAGCAAAGCTTTCCTTTAAATA
>CAYREI010000012.1:0-13559 GCA_964423285.1 uncultured Pseudomonadales bacterium
TTTTTTTCATAAAAGCAGTAAATATTACTAATTAAGTTTAGCATATTTATAACTCGAAGTACTAAATTGTTTAAATCAATAAATCCCTCCCCAGACCTCTGATTAAAAAAACTCTCCTCAATTTCACCTCCCCAAGTAATTATCCACTCAACAAATTGGTTCTATTTTTCAAACACGGTGTCCACCAATCTCTGTTAAAATATCCCTATGGCAGTTTCTGTTTCACTTCCGAACGAAAAAAATCTCAAAAAACAACTCGCCCAAATCAACCCCTGCCTTTGCCCTGATAGACTAACCAGATTCTTTCCTGAATATTCTAAATTCTCTCGCAATTGTGATCGTTTTGGAATTTGGCAGACCCCAGTTATTAAAAAAAGAATTGCCCAAAATAAAAATAAATACTCTAAAGTTTTACTCATGCTTTCTGGTGTAGCTGGTGGTGGTAAAGATGCTATTCGTGAAAAAATTGAAGAACTCTATCCCAATACAATTTTTAAAATGATTACCGCCACTTCTAGACAACCCCGCAAAGGAGAACAACACGCAGTGGATTATTATTTTTATGATTCTAAAGCTGCTTTCAAAAAAGCAATTGATAATAACGAACTTTTAGAATGGGTTACTCAAGGCAGTCGGCTCTATGGTTTACCAAAAATTAGTTTAAACGATGCCATAAAAAAACCACAACCCATCGCCTGTACCCATGTTGAGATGACTGCTTGGCCTAAAGTCAGCAAATTTATCAAGCAAGAAGTCGAGGACAAACCTTTTATTCTCAAAGTTTTTGTAATGCCTCATATGAAATATAACCGCTACGCTAATAAGTGGTTATCAGATCGACGAGAAGATTATGACGCTCGTATCAGCCGCACTCTCTGGGAATTAAATAAAGCTCCTCATGAAGCTGACTTACTCATTAGTAATCATATTGATAAAATCACTCCATTTTTAAAATGGCAAACTAAATCTTTACTAAGATTGATTTGGGAAATACTAACTCCTGAGGCTAAAAATCAGTTTTCTGCTCGCTCGGGCTGACTAAGATAGTTCTTAATTGCTTCCATATTTACTGTTCGAGGTTTACTACCCTCATGAGGACCAACTAAGCCAGCATCATAAAGCTGATCTAAAATTCTGGCTGCACGTGCATACCCTACCGACAATCTCCTCTGAATCAATGAAGAACTAGCCTTGTCGTACTGAGCAAATAATTTAACTGCTGTATCAAAAAGTTGATCTACTTCTTTACCAGCTGTGCCAGCAGATCCACCAATTATTCTAGGTTTATACTTACTAATAATTTCTTCTTCATAGTTGGGCTGTTGTCCCTGAGATTTAATAAAATCTATCAGTTGTTTAGTTTCTTTTTCAGTCACAAAAGTACCCTGGATGCGTATTGGCTTGGCTTGAGTAGGAGGAATAAAAAGCATATCACCCCGACCTAAAAGTTTCTCTGCCCCAGGTTGATCTAAGATCACTCGTGAATCAGTCATAGATGAAACATTAAAAGCTACTCTAGATGGAATATTGGCCTTAATTAATCCAGTAATAATATCCACTGAAGGTCTTTGGGTAGATAACAATAAATGAATCCCTACAGCTCGTGCCATCTGGGCAATGCGAGTAATAGCTTCTTCCACCTCCGATGGCGAAAATAAGATTACATCTGCTAACTCATCAATCACAATTACAATACTGGACATAGCTGCAAAGCCAGCTAATTCATTGTAGCCAGTAATATTTTTTACTCCTACCTCTGCTAATTTCTTATAACGATTTTCCATCTCTACTACTGCCCATTTTAAAGCTGAAACGACTTTTTTAGGCTCAACAATAACTGGAGTAAGCAAATGAGGAATCCCATTATAACCAGTTAATTCTACCCGTTTAGGATCAACTAAAATAAACTTCACCTCTGCTGGACTGGCTCTAAATAGAACTGAACATAAAAAGCTATTAATTCCCACAGATTTACCAGAACCTGTAGCTCCAGCCACCAACATATGAGGCATAGTTGTTATATCAGCAATTACTGGTTTACCACTAACATTAATGCCCATTGCCCAAGCAAGTTTACTTTTGTGCTTTTTCATCTGTGGAGTTGAAAGCATGGTTTTAAGTGTTACAAACTCGGCTGCGTGATTGGGCACCTCAATCCCAACTAAAGATCTACCTGGAATTGGAGCTTCAATTCTGATCTGCCCAGTTGGAGCTGCTAAAGATAAAGCTAGATCTGTAGAAAGATTGGTGATTCGACTTAATTTAGTACCTTTAGAAATATCAAGTGCATACTGAGTTACTGAAGGACCATAATTAACCTCAACCACTCTTGCTTTAATGCCAAAGGAGTCCAGAGTGTTTTCAATAATTTGAGCGTTCTCTTTAACATCGCCTCGATCAGCTTCCCCTCCACGGGCTGAAGACAGGAGAGATAAGGGTGGATATTCCCAGACAATCTGACGAGTATTAACTGTGTTATCAGAAAGACCTGAGGGCTGATCGCCATTTACAGGTGCAACAGCAGGAGCCTTACTCTCTACAGCTGTGCCAATCTGACCTTCTGCTGACTCGCCGGCAAGTTTATCAGTCTTCCCCTCACCTTGATTAATTCTCATTTCACCCTTTTTACCGAAGAATAAAGCTAGCTTAGGTAATCGAAAGCCTTTGGCTTTTTCAATTTCTTTCTCAACTTTTTTAGTAACTTTCTTATCATTTTTCTGTTGCCTATCTTTTTTGTACTTAGATAATCCTTCAATAATTTCTTCAAATGAAAGCTGCAACATAATTAATAGCCCAATTAAAAGAACTCCTAAAAAAATTACATAAGTTCCCGAGATAGATATTAATTTAGCTAAATTAATAAAAGTATTTTCACCAATATCACCAGTTTTTAAAGCCCCCATACTGCCGATCATTAGCAAAATTACTCCCAATAACACATGAGGTTTTGACCATTTCCATTTACTTTGGAACATCACTAATCCAGAAGAAATAAATACAAATGGCAAAAATAGCATACTCAATCCCAGGCGATCAATTAAAAATTGATTTATCTGAGCCAACAACATGCCTTGCCCAGAAAATGAAACTGCTACTAATAAACCCAAAATTATTAAAACCACTCCAGAAACAGTATAAGTAGTTTCTTTTTTAATTTTTAAAACTACCGGTTTTTTATTTTTTCTTTTCTTATATTTTCGTTTTCTTGCCATATGAAAAAATTATAGCCTGAATTATCTAGCTTCGTATATAACTGGTACAATTAAAGGTTCTCGTTGAATAATTTTATATAATTTTCGACTCAGTTTATTTTCAATAGCTTGCTTAAGCTTTTGATCAGAAACTTTGCCTTTAAAATTAGTAACTATTTTAGCTGTTTCTTCTTTAATAAATTGAATTACTTCATCTGCTTCTTTCATAAATACAAAACCTCGTGAGACAACTAACATATTTCTCAGATCTAATTGTCCTTTAATTCGAGTTATAACTAAAACAATAATCCCTGCCTCACTTAAAGCTCGACGATCGGCCAAAACGACTGGGCCTACATCACCAATGCCTTTACCATCGACCATCTTTGGCCTAACTTCAAATTTCTTTTTTAAACTAAACTTACCGTGAGCAAAAGAAACTACTTCCCCGCTATTGGGTAATAAAATATGATTGTCTTTTATACCTAATGGCTTAGCCACTACCTCTTTAAATAATGCCCTGTGCCTATCTGCGCCACCGATCGGCATTATATATTGAGGTTTAATAATAGAAACTAACTCTCTCTGCTCAGCTGCGCCAGCATGACCAGATTGATGAAGATCAGGCATTATGGCTGGATACAATACTTGAACTTTATTTCTAGCTAACTCGTCAATAGCACCAAAATAATTTAATTGATTGCCAGGGATAGCATCAGCTGAAAAAACTACTCTATCTTGAGGATTAATTCGAATAGAACGATGCTCGCCAAAAATAGCTCTCATTAATGATGAACCTTCTTGGCCCTGACTACCAGCAATAATTACACATAATTCATTGTCTTTGTATTTATCTATGTCTCGTTTATCTATCAACATTTCTCGAGGAATATGTAATTTTTTTAATTCTAGAGCAATCTCAATGTTTTGTTCAACTGATCGACCAATAAAAACTACCTTACGGTGATGTTTCTTTGCTGCGTCAATCGTCTGTTGAATTCTGTGAATATGTGAACTCATTAGCGTTACAATAAATTTACCCTGAGTATTTCTCATAGATTTTTCAATCGCTGGACCAGTAGTAGACTCAGAAGGAGTCCAATTTGGTCGTTCCACCCTTAAACAATCCAATAACATGCACAACACACCTTTTTTTCCAACTTCTCTTAATAAATCAAAGTTGGGCTTAACTCCATCAATTGGATTCTCATCTAGCTTAAAATCAGTCCCATGATAAATTATTCCCTCTGGGGTCTCAATGGTATAGTGCTTGGTATCAGGCACTGAATGAGTCATGGCGAAAGCCGTCAGGGTAAAATATTGGCCCACTCGAAAAGGTTGATTGTCTTTAACAATCGTAATCTCTCGCTTCACTTTACCATCGCCCATACGTTGCTTGGCAAAACCAGCTGTTAATGGCGAAGCAAAAATAGGAAAATTGCTGGGTAATTCTGGCAAAATATAAGGTGTGGCAGCAATATGATCATCATGGCCATGAGTTAATAACATGCCAACAATCTTTTTACCTTTTTCTAGAAGAGACTGTAAATAATAAATATCAGGAATCAAAATATCTACTCCTGGCATATAATTGTCAGGAAAACCAATCCCACAATCAACGATTAAAATCTCATCAGCATATACATAAAGATACATATTCTGAGTAACTTTTCCCATTCCTCCTAGAGGAATTATTTCTAACTGTGACATATAAAAACCTTTCTAAAAATCATAATCTATCATCATATAAAACACTTACTATATCCTAACAGATCAGTACTGAGGTAGGAAGATCTTAGCATTTTCTAAAGTAATAATCACCTCTTTATAATTTTTCTCCACGATGATTCTAGCTGCCTTACGCACTGCTCCCCTGAGATTGCGCTGTAGCGTTCTAATACCGGCATCAAATCCCAATGGTCTTACCATTTGTGGCCAGACTTCTTCTAATAACACAAACTGACTAGTGGTCAAACCAGCCTCTTTTAGAAGCTGAGGTAAAATATAATGCTTGCCAATTTTAATCTTTTCTTCATCTGTATAAGAAGGCATAGAAATTTTCTCCATACGATCCAGAACAGCTGTAGATATATCGCGCGTGTTATTACAAGTAGCAATAAAAATTGCCTGAGATAAATCAACTGGATAGTCAATATAATTATCCACAAACTTATCATTTTGAGCTGGATCTAAAAGTTCAATCAGTACTCCCATAATATCTGAGTTAGCCTCTTTAGTAACACGATCAATCTCATCAAGTAAAATAACTGGATTTCTGACTCCAGCCTCAACAATACCTTTAACCACTCTCCCTGGCTCTGAGCCTAATATTAATCTCGAGTTACCTCGCAGATTTTTAGCACCACCCATACCACCAAATGGAATACGCACAAGCTTGCGTTCTAAGGCCTCAGCTAGAGAAAAAGCAAAAGTAGTTTTACCTGTACCCACCAAACCAACTAATAAAAGGATGGGAGCTCTAAACTCACTGCCAGAGAATTGGGTATGACGTAAATTAAGTACTGACACATACTCTAAAAAGCGATCTTTAACTTCATCCATCCCGAAATGATATCTATCAAAAATTTCTTTAGTTTTAACAATATCAAGTCTATCTTTAGTGGTAGTCTGCCAAGGAATTTTAAGTACCCAATCAATATACTTACTGACTTTTTCATATTTTTCATCATAACTTCCCAGCTCGACCGATCTTTCTAGAGCCACAATATCTTTAGAGACTTTTCGACTCATCTCTTCAGGCATCTTAGCTTGAGAAACTCGATCTTTAAGCTCTTGAATTTCTTGCTGGAGAATTTGACTATAATCTGTCATAGGGCAGGATAGATTTTATTATACAGCTTTCTCTAGTTCTTCTTTTCCCAATAATCCAGCCTTAGCTCCAACTTGTGCAATTACACTAATAGCGTTTTCTGTACCCCAATCAGCCTGATTTCGAATGTTAGCACCTTCTAAAATTGCAGTCACATATCCCACCGCAAAACTATCACCGGCACCAGTGCTATCTACTACTTCAACTGTCCCTCCTCCTAGATATTGATGATGGAGTTGACCTAATTGATAAACAGAACCTCCCTTATCACCATTGGTTACCACTATTTGCACACACTGACGGTGAAGTTGTTCATGAACTGGAGCTAAACTATCCCATTCCTTTTGATTCACAAATAAAACTGTCACATCAACGCCTGTCAGATTGAGCTTGCCTTCATTGAGTAGTTTAATTTCAGCTTTACCTGGATTCCAGGAAAACTGTTTTTTATGTTCATTAATTAAAGCAAAAATTTTTTGTAAAGTTTCCTGTTGACCAGAAATGCTAGATAGATGAATCCATCTCGTGTCAATCAATGCATGATCGGGAATATCTTTAGCGTCTAACATTGAGGCAGCCCCACGATGAACCATGATAGTTCTACCTCTATCTGGAGCTAATAGAATAACACTCCCTCCAGTTTCTTCTTTGTGTTCGAGAGTTAGTAATGAAGTATCCACCTGCTCTTTTTTGAAATCATTTAGCAACAACTCTGACCAAGAGTCGGTGCCAAGTTCAGCTACCACTCCAGTATTAAAACCCATCCGTGCAAAACCAATAGCGGTGTTGCTACCTCCACCACCGGTAGTAACTTTAAAACTATCTACTTCAATTTTTTCATCGTATTGTTGACATAACCAGAGAGCTGAATCTACTTTTTTTAAATAAAAATCTTTTGAACTAATAAAAATATCCACTAAAGCTGAACCAATGGTAACTACATCATACATTTTAGGTTTCCTTGTCTTTGGGCCTGGGCAGGCCATTTCTTTTTTCTATTTCTTGCTCAAATTCATTTAGAGCCTGAATCATTTCCTTCTCATTTTTGACGATTTTATAAACTTGCTTTTCTTTTTCGCCAATAAAAAAGTGCTTGTCAATAACATGTATAACTTCATACCAAAATTCTCCATATAAAATTAATGGTTTGTGATTACCATAATGTAAATGAGCTAGTAGCCAAGCCGTAGACCATTCACTTAAAGTGCCGGTGCCACCTTTAAAAATTACAAAAGCATCAGCATGATTTATTAAACCAAACATTCTCTCAATGTAATTGGCAGTTTTGATTTCCTTATCAACATTATTGTTATGATAGCGACCCTCAAATTCTGGCATATCTTTAGGATAAAAAGTCACGGCAATAGTTTCACCACCGGCAGATTCAGCACCGGCCGTAGCTGCGTCCATTACTCCAGGACCACCGCCATTAATAATCACTTTATCGTTATAAGCTAAATATCGAGCTACTTTAAAAGCTTCTTGATAAAGAGGGTGTTTTTTATCTACATCTGCGCTCCCAAAAATAGCCACATAACGAATGTTATGATGATCTTTTTTAGAAGGAATGTTTATCTGAACTTTCATAATCTTAGTCTAATCTTATTGAGTCTAGCTCATCAACTGGGAGTATTGTTGAATAGCCGCTACCGGATCATCAGCTTGCCAAAAACCACTTCCCACAACCACTCCAGTTACTTTATTTTTCTTTAAAAGAGAAAGTTGATCTATTTTGACTCCACCATCAATAATAATTTTTACTTCTGATCCTGCGCGTCGACGAATTTCTGTTATTTTTTCTAAAGTCTGATGATTAAATTTTTGTCCCTGAAAACCAGATTTAATTGTCATCAACTGAACAATATCTAAATTCTCCCAGCAATCCTCATCTATACTTGAAACCGGAGTATAAAGATCTAAAGACAAACCGGTTTTCCATCCTTGGGCTTTGACTTCCTGTAAATAACTCTGAAGTGAACTCATTTTCTCTACCTGAGAAATTACTGCCCTAATAGGGAGTTGATCTTTAACAGAAATCAGTTCTTGAACATAGTCCATTGGTTCTTCAGTCATTAAATGAAAATCTATTTCTAACTCACCATGATTTATATTAACTAAATCAAGTGGAGTCAAAGTTATATTATCTACAAAATATCCATCGATCACATCTACCTGAATCACCTTAATCACTTGGCTATTCATAATTAAAGCCAACTGATCTTGATACTTATCTATAGAAGCGACAAGAATGCTAGGGTAAAGATTCATATTCTCCAATTTTATCAAGTCGACGTATAAATCTCTCTTCTGATTCAAATGGAGTGGTGAGAAAAATAACAATCATTTCCCGAGCTTCTTTAAAAGAAGAGTATTCTGAAGAAATAGCTAAAATATTCAGATCATCATGTTTTCGAGCATGCCTAATTTCATCAACATTAATTCCAGTTGAAGCTCTAATTCCTTTTACTTTATTGGCTGCAATATTAACCCCCACTCCAGAACCACAAATTACGATTCCCCTAGACTCTGGATCTTGTTGAACTTTTTTTGCTACTGCAAAAGAAAAATCAGGAAAATCGTCCTCTGGATCATATCGAGTATTGCCACAATCAATTACTTGATGACCCTCTTCTTCAAGCCAAACTCTCAGGTGTTCTTTAAGTTCAAACCCACGATGATCTGCACCGATATATAATTTCATAAATTTATAATTTTTTACTAATTATCATAATCCTTTTTTTTATTTCTCCGACTATTCCATCCCCAATTATCTTTGCTATCGTCTGTTTGTTGCTGCGAGGCCTTCTGAACTTCTTCCATGGCTTCTTCTTGCTCTTTTTGAGCCTTTTCTATTTCCTCTTGCAGTTGATTCTCTAATTTTTCTACTGCTTCCACTCGCTGTTCTTCAATGTTTTCCTTAACAATTTCCTCTAATTTTTTAATTTCTTTTTCAATCTCTACTTGAGTTTCCTCAATTTTCTCTTGCACTTCTTCAGGAGGAAGGATTTCTTCTATTTGTTCAGAGTCGTTAGAAGGCTGCTGAGTAGGTGAAGGGTCGCTCGGTTGAACAACCGTACCAACCATATCATTAGGAGCAATATAACTGTTATTGCTATTATTTTGCTGAGGCGTAGGAGAATAGTAGTAATAATTATTATTAACTACTTGATTTGTGGTGTAAGTATAATTATCAGCAGCTGTTATTTTACCAGCCGCTATATATTTCTGTTGTTCTAGACTTGTCTGAGTTTTTCTTAAAGTCTGAATATATTCATTTACCAGCTCAGATTGTTTTTCTAGATTTTTAACTTTTCCAATCGAAACTGTGGTATCGGTCACCTGATCATTTAAACTTTTCAAACTACCTACTACAAAGGGAGTATCAGCTACCTGTTCAACCTCTAATAAGCGTCTTTTGGTAAATTTCATTTCCATACCACTTGTAGCTGAACTTGATGGTTTCATCATTAATAAAACAGCATCCTCTAGAACTAGTTTAACTGGATACATCCTATCTCCAGGAATTGCACTCTTAGAAGCCTGAACAGCTCCGGCTGGGAGAAATAAAATAATTAAAATTATCCAGGAAGTTCGATTAAAAAAATTCTTAACTGTCATTAAACCATAATACCAAAAAACCCTTGGTTTGTTGCCAAGGGTTTTCGGAATTTTTTATAAAAATTGTGACTAGCGAACTTTGCGTAGTACTGGCATACCAGTACGCTCAGTCTCGATCACTTCCATTCCAGCTGGCACTTCTGCGAGTGCTTGCTCTGGACGAACGTCTCGGGCAAAATAATAAATTCGCTGTACACGACCATTCTTGAGTGTTACCTCTCTGGTGTGTAAGTGGTAGGCTTGACCCTTACTATTGGTGTATTTGTAGGCTACATCTGCCATAGATACTCCTTTTTATTTCCCCCGATATCTCGGGGATTATTTTATACTGTTATAGACTATCATACCAGGCGTGCTTATCAAGGGCAAGTTTTTAATTTAATTTTAATTTGATTGAACCATCTCTTCTTCTAAAACTCCTCTGAGTAAAATCTGCTCCATCAAGTTATCATCTACCATCTCTTTACTTACAATTATTTCAAAAGGCAAGGTCTGAGCAGAGATAGCGGCGCTACCAATGTATCCACCTTTAAGCATCTCTAAGGCAAAGGCCTTACGAATAGCTTGTCCATCAACTTCTTTCAACCAAACTTGATAATGTGCTACTTCCTCTTCAGGAAGAGTAGTAGCCACGCTGAATCTTACCTTATCATCACTAAACTCATATCGAACTTCACCCATGGCTAATTCTTGCTCACTTTGTAACTGAAGAGTCTCAATATCTTTAACGCCTGAGAGAGTAGAATTTCGCTCAGCTTCTGTTAAATCCTCGATCTCAATTCCTTGAGCAAACTCGGAAATTTTACCAATTTGATCATTACGAAGACGATACCAACGAAATGCCAAGATAACAACTAAAATGATTGCAGCAGTAGGAAATATAAAAGGAAGAAATTGTTTAAACCGATTCATAAGCCCCTTCATTAATGTTAATAATCTGATATGTTCTGATTCAATTCTCTATAAAAAGCTATATTTGTCAATGCCCAGTTACTTCTCTTTTTCTTCTAGTGGCCAAACTTGTTTACCAGTCTCGGTATCAGTCACAATTGCCGCCATGGCTGGACAGCTCTGAGCAGCTAATAATTTAGTAGCATCATCATTACCATCTTGAGATAAAACTATAGAAATTCCTTCCTCATCAAGCTTAAAGGTGTCGCTGGCAATTGCCACACAGCTAGAACAACCAATGCATTTATCACGAATCACTTCTACTTTATATTTGCCAATCTTTTTAGTTTGATTTGTTGCCATATTAATAAAACCTTTCTGTTAATATTAATTCTTGGTTAACTCCTTGATCAGTTAAGAGATTGGTTACGTCTTTGACCATATCTTGATTACCACATAAAAAATAAGCTGCATTACTTGGTCGTTCATGAACACTTAGACAATCTGTCACTCGACCACGACACAGTGTCCAAGTTTTTGGCGCTTGAGACAGCACTGGATGAAAATGAAAATTAGTAAAAGTCTCATCTAAATCCTGCCATTCCTCCAACCAAAATAAATCTTCAGGTAAACGCATACCCCAATGGAGAGTGATCTGACGCTGATCTTGCTTAATTCGTAACTGATCCTCGATCATAGATTTAAATGGAGCTACGCCAGAACCAGTAGCTACAAAAAATAGATGATCAACTGTTAAATCTTGAGGAATCACAAATTCACCCATGGGAGCTAAAACCTCAATCTCTGCACCAAACTCAAGATTTTGAAAAAAATTTACACCCAAGCCTCCTGGAGAATAATCTATCAATAAATCAAATTGGTGCTGATTATCTGGAGTACTACAAATGGAGTATGAACGACGCTCGCCTTGATCAGAAACTTTTATTGAAATATGCTGACCAGCTTGGAACTCCAAAAGATTAGGTTCTACTAACTCAAAACTATACTGAGTAAACCTATTACTATGTTGTAATTTCTCTTCTAGACGGGCTGTATATGTTCCAGGAGGAGTCATGATTTTAAATCATATCATAAATTTTTTAACCAATTTCGCCCATACCATAATCCAAACGCCATTTTAACAATCGCCGTATATTCTTCTGTCCTATCTATAAAACCCTCAGTAACAACTCCAATCATGCCTTGTTTTTTCTTTATGTCACCTTCTCCCACAATCGCTGCTGTAATTGGTCCCATTTCTTCACCTTTTTTAATGCGTTTTGCAATTACTGTCGGGACAGGAAAGCGTGCTCCATTAGCATGATAAATACCACCATTCAAATCAATGACTACTGCCCAGACTGTAGTCCACATTAACCCATCATCATCAATAAAAACTCCGCCTTCCAAACCCACTCCTAAAAAATCTTTAGTTATTTTATTTTTTTTAGCTACATCTAAAACAATTTTTGCTCTATTTTCTGCGCCTTGCTTAGTAATTAGATCACCAATGGGCTGTTCTGAAACACCACTCTCAGTTTCAAATCCTTGAACAATTACCTCTGGCCAAGTTTCACTAGCAGCATTAATAACAGCATTAATTTTTACCGGATTAATGGAACCAACGTAGATGTACATTACCTAACCCTTTATTGCTTTTCTGATTGCCATTAATCCCATCATCATACATTTTTCTCTTGAGGGCGTGATTTCTTTTAGCCCCAACATTTGTTTGAGATCATTAACGGCTAGTTGATTTATCTTAACCAAACTCATCCCTTTAACTTTAGCTGACAAAAAACTCATACTGGCCATACTGATTACACAACCATTGCCTTCCCAAGAAATATCCAGAATTTTCTTTTTCTCTTGATCTAACTTCACATAAACCTTCACACTATCTCCGCAGGAAGGATTAATATAACTTCGAATAGCGCTAGCTTCTTTTAGAGAACCATAATTTTGTGGTTGTCTGGCTTCAGTCATAATAGTTTCGCGGTAAAGGTCGTTGGTCATAATTTAAAAACTTGCTTAATTTTTTCTAATCCCTTTATTAAAGCATCAACATCATTCGTAGAGGAATAAACTGAAAAACTAGCTCTAATGGTAGCCTGCCACCCGAAATAAGTGTGCAGTGGCATCGTACAATGATGACCAGAACGCACAGCTATCCCCTCACTATCTAAAATCTGTGACACGTCATGGGCATGAACAGCTTGATATATAAATGCTACTGAACCTAGACGATCTAAAGATTGATTGGAAAGAGCTTTGACTGGACCAATAACTTTTATTTCTGGAATTTGGGTTAGTTTTTCGAGAGCGTAAAGTACTAATTTTCGATCGTGTTGCTCAATTTTTCTCATATCAAGTTCATTAAGATACTCGCAAGCAGCGGCTAATCCTACAACTGACGCCACATCTGGAGTACCAGCTATAAAACGCTCGGTTGAATTAGGATTAAACCTGGTTTTTTCTGGTAATACTGAAGAAATCATCCCCCCGCCAAACAGCCATGGATGCATTTCTTCGGATTCTAATAATTCTTTTTTAATCAATAACCCACCAATGCCCATTGGGGCTAACATTTTATGACCACTAAAAGCATAAAAATCTGCACCTAATTGATGAAAATTAATTGGCAAATGCGGGGCTGATTGGGCACCATCTAATAGGAAACGAATTGGGTCATCTTTTGAGTGCTGTTTAATTAATTGAAGAATTTTTTTGACTGGATTAACCACACCAGTCGCATTGGAAACATGCACTAAAGCCACTAATTTCACTGGTAAAGTTTTGAGTTTTTGTTCTAAATCATCTAAATCCAACCGAGCATTTTCATCTACTCCAATTATTTCTAACTTCGCACCGGTCCGTTTAGCCACCTCTTGCCAAACCACAAAATTAGCATGATGTTCCATCATACTAGTAAGAATTACGTCGCCTTCTTTAAGCTGATGATCGGCCCAACCATAGGCAACACCATTAATAGCTTCAGTAGCGTTTCGAGTAATAATTAATTCTTCAGG
>CAYREI010000013.1:0-13324 GCA_964423285.1 uncultured Pseudomonadales bacterium
GGTAGAGAATCTAGACTTAACTGGCCAAAAGCTCCTTGTAAAAGAGAACCAGCTTGGTATTCAAGCTCATATTCAACACTAGTGGCATCTTTTTTAGTCTCATTTACCTTAAGACTTACATTATGGCCATCGCTATGAGGAATAATTTGAACGTAGGGTCTCTCTTCCACGGCGATAATGTTAGTGGGTTCTTCAATTCGTTTCTTTTTAGTGGTTTCATCAGCAACTGTTGGCTTTGAGCGCAATTTGGTAAAAGCGAAAATACCGGCGCCGATAACTAACAAAACTACTAAGATAATAGGAAGTTTTTTTTTCATATGGTTTTGGCAAATACTTGATAATATTAGTTTACTCTACCCTACTTTTAAGATAATCTACGAGCTGATCAAGCTGAAGACGAGTTTGTTCTGTCGTATCTCTATCTCTGATGGTAACAGTATTATCTTCTAAAGTTTGATAATCTACTGTAATGCAGTAAGGAGTGCCGATCTCATCTTGATATAAATAGCGTTTGCCAATACTACTGCGTTCGTCCCAAGCGACATGATATTCCTTACTCAGGTCATCAAAGATTTTTTTAGCAATATTTACTAACTCTGGTTTATTTTTAGCTAAGGGAAAGACTGCAGCTTTATATGGTGCAAGACTCGACTGAAGTTTTAAAACTGTTCGATTATTTTTTTCATCTTCCCAGTATGCATCACATAAAGTCATTAAAAAGAAACGATTTATTCCTCCTGCTGGCTCGATGACATGGGGTAAAAATTTTTCTTGAGTGTTGGGATCGGTATATTCTAAGTTTTTACCACTATATTTCTGGTGTTGTTTAAGGTCATAGTCAGTTCGGTAAGCTAATCCCCATAATTCTTTAAAACCAAAAGGAAATCTATAATCTAAATCCCAAGTATCAAGACTATAGTGAGAGCGTTCTTTGTCCGTGTGTTGTCGCCACTGGAGATTTTTTTCTTGAACTCCAAGTTTTTGAGTTGCAAATTTCCACATTTCTTTTTTCCAATCAGTCATGAGTTTTTGCCAGTCTTCTTGCTCTGGATTAAAGAAATATTCTATTTCTGCCTGTTCGAATTCTAGAGTTCTAAATACAAATTGACCAGTTGTGACTTCGTTTCTAAAACTAGTGCCAATATTGCCGATTCCAAATGGCAACTGAACTCGAGTTGAATCAAGGACATTTTTAAAATTAGTAAAAATACCTTGAGCTGTTTCTCCGCGCATGTAAATAGTAGATTTCTCACCAGTTACGGAACCGATTTTAGTTTCAAATAAGAGGTTAAACTGTTTTGGTTCTGAGAGTTTATTTCCATCCGGACTAATAATTTGGTATTTTTTAATAAAGTCGGCCATTTCTTTTAGATCCATATCTTCAACCATTAGCATTTCCAAATTAAGTTCTTTTTTCTTTTTAGAAAGCCAATTTTCAATAATATGATCTGCTCGATAACGTTTGTGATTAATCTCATCTTCGACTAAGGGGTCATGGAATGCCTCTACATGACCAGAAGCAACCCAGGTCTCTGGGTGTTGAAGAATTTGAGATTGTAATCCAACCATATCTGACCGGTCGGTAATAAAATATTTCCACCATAAATCTTTAATATTTTTTAATAACTCCACACCCATAGGTCCATAATCATAAGAGTTAGCTAATCCTCCATAAATATCAGAGGTGGGATATACGAAACCACGTCTTTTAGCTAAGGAAACTATTTGTTCTAATGTGGGCTGAGTTGACATTTTTTTAGTATATCACTGGTCTGGTACGACGAGATACTCAAAACTTCTCATGGGTCTATTTGTTAATGAAGAAACATAATCTAGAACTGATTTAAACTCAGTATTTCTAGGATGGGGATAGCCAAGTTTTTCTATTAAATTTTCTAATTCCCTTTTAATTTGACCATTAGTAATTTTTTGATCAACAATTTTCTGTCTTAGTTTTAAAATATTAAAAAAAAGATTTTTTTCCATTTCATCTTCAACGAGTAATTTTTCTAAAATTTCTAAAAATTGAACAAGCTTTCTGATCTCCACTAAATCGTTCCTGATCTGGCTGCAATCATTAATTAGTTTAGCCTGAGTCAGTAAAGGAAGAGATTTAGTTTTGATAAAATAAGCCTTAACTAAATTTCCCGGTTCTAAAAAAGCTCTTTTGGAAGAAGAAAGCTTACGCACGCCTTTAGCTACAGCGACTAGTTTGCCATATTCTTGGGTTAAAAGAGAAATGACTCGATCTGTTTCCCCTACCTTATTTCTTTTAAGAACAATGCCTTCTGCATTAAAATTTCTAGAACGGTGATTCATAGAGAGTATCTTTATCTATCGTGATTTCTTCTTGTCCTCCAGTTACATCCATAATTGTTTTAATAGGATCAATTCCCCCTTGTTTCCAAAGTTTTACTCGGTAAGTTTCATCATCTGTATAAGGGACTGTGTAGGTTAGTTTGATTTTAGCTTGTCCCAATGGTTCTAAAATAAAGAAACCGTCAATAACGTGAAAACCATTCTCTTCGTATTCCTTTGCTTCTTCTGTAAATCCTTGAGCTTCTATGAGTTCGCTGCCTGTTGGTAGATACAATCTAGTCCAATCTTTAAGAGTTGAGTTTAGGCAAAGCTGGCCAGCTTCCAAGTTACAGTTATCAGCTTTTTTAGTATTACGGTAGGTGATCTCTACTTCTTTTTTAATTTGACCATTTTCAGGGGCTGAAACTATTTGGGCAACTTTATACTCTGTAAATAGATTTGATTTGGCTCCTCCTAGGTTAGCATTCACAATGGCTAAGAAATCTGCGTTTTCTTCTGGATCCATGGTGCCAGCAGCGTTAATAGCTTCCGCAGCTAATTGAGCAGATTCGTCCATGAAATACATCTGGAGATGTCGTCCTTCCATACTTCCAATTCCAATTTGAAATAATTGTGGCCACTGTTGTTTAGGAGCTCCGTAAGCTTTGGTAAGAATAGCTCTCATCATTGGTCCTAAAATTCCTTTTCGATCATCTCGAAGATATGGAGTTGGTTTGGTGATAATTTCAGATAGTGCATAAACAACTTGAGGACAATCACAGCGAGGATCATTTTCTGCGCTAAAGGTTCCGTATCCAGGTACTTCAACTGGTCCTAATACCTCTAATAGTTTAGTTAAAAATTCTGTATCAACTGCAATGACTCCACCAATATCTTTTGGTTCACCACGAATTTCTAAATAATATTCTAAGAATTGCTCCATGGAGACTTTGAAGTCCGGTGAAGTGTTCATGTCGCGAAGATGCCAATATTTTTCTGTAGTTAAATATCGACCCAGTTCTTCAGGGATAGGAATACGCTCATTAAATTTTTTATCTAATTCGTAAATATCATCTGATTTATCGGGAGTGACTTTACCATCTTCAATAAAGATAGTGGCATAGGCAGTTAAGAAACCACCGGTAGGGCGAAGTTCATTATCATTTTGAAAAAGAATAAGGTATTTTTTTCGTTCACCACTAGCACCCATAATCTCAGGTAGCTGTTCTATGATTGGTCTATATTGAGTGATTGAATCTATGGCTGTTTGACCTGATTCTTGAGCAGTTAGAACAGAGGAGCGTATATTTTGTCCTTGGAAATTTTCTGGATATCGATTGGGATTAATTAAAGCTAATTCTGTCTGCATGGTATTTAGCTCCATAGAAATGTCATCTAAAATTGGAGAAATTTTTTCAATAGTTTGTAAAACTAATTTTAATCTATCTTCAGCAGTGCCACCCGTGAATGAACCTTCGCCAGCAAAACCTAATACATCAGCATATGGAGTAATGGCTTCGACTGATTTTAATCCAGCGCGTAATCCAGCCTCAGCAGCATTAAAAGCATGTTCTCCGTCGAAGAAATAATTTCTGGCAAAAGGAATAAATTTATAGATATTTAATTTTTGATACGTTTGGCGAAGCTGAGTTTCCTGTTGAGTTAGTTTTTTCAATTCAGCTTCAGTCGCAGGAAGATTTTGATTTTTGAAATTGGTATAAGCAGCTTGAGCGGTAATTTTAGCTTCATTGGCCTGAACTTTAAAGATATTTAAAATTTTAAAACTATAAAATCCCAAAGCTCCCACAATGATAAATAAGAAAACTAGTACTAACCCAATAATTTTTAAAGGTTTTTTATATTTTTGAAAGAAACTTTTTTTTTCAGTAGTTATTTTTTCAACCACTTCTTCTTCTAATGAGATCTTTTTTAAAATGAATTCTTCATTTGATACTGATGTTTCAGAATCGGCAGTAGTCGAGTTTTCAGACATAAGGAAAGTATAACAGTTACCATTTTGAAATCATAGCTTGGGGAGTTTTGAAAAGAATCTTAATATCTTCCCAAATAGATTTTTTACTAGCATAGTCAGCGTCCATTCTAGCTCTAATTTTAAATGAAATTTCGTTTCGACCGCTAGTTTGCCAGGGACCAGTAATACCTGGCTTTACAGAAAGAATTTGTTTAACAAATTTTTTAGTATTAGGATATTTTTTAGTTTGTTCTTGAAGCTCTTTTTTTACATATGCTCTGGGTCCAACCATACTCATTTCACCTCTGAGGACATTTAGTATCTGTGGAAACTCATCAATAGTAAGCGAGCGTAAAACTTTTCCTAAGGTTGTAATTCGCGGGTCATTTTCTAATTTCCAGTCGTTATCTTTAAACTTTTTTAATAATTTTTTGTTATGATTGTGCAACAATTTGTCAGCGCCTTTTACCATAGAACGAAATTTTAATAGGTCAAACTCTACTCCATTTTTGCCAACTCGACGGTGAGTAAAAAAAATGGGCATTCCTGATTTAATGAATATTAAAATTGGAATAATAATCCAAATCGGCAAAAACAAAATCATTAAAGTTAGAGCCGTAAACACATCAAGAATTCTTTTTTGGTATTTAAAAGATAGCATAGGGGTTTATAAATATTCTTCTTTACCTTCTTCTTTAAGACGATTAACCAATTTTTTAATTTCTTGCACCTTATTTTTGGGAGCAATCATTAAAATTTCAGCCGTATCAATAACTACTAAATCATCAATACCATAAATCGCAATTAAGCGGTTGTCAGTATGGAGAAGATTGTTGTGAGATTGAATAGAAAGTGTATGAGCCTTTTTACCTTCAGTTACCATCACATTACCAGCTAGGTCTTTGGTTCCTAACTCATAAACCACGCGCCAATTGCCAACATCATTCCAACCAAAATCACCGGGAATCAAAACTAAGTTATCGGCTTTTTCTGAAATAGCATAGTCAATAGAAATGCTTTCAGCCTGTTTATAAATTTCAGGAAGTAGATGGTGAAATTCTTTAGCAGATTTATTGGCTAGATTTTTACTGAGTTTATACATCTTAGGCATAAACTTATCAAAAGCTTCACAAATAGCTTTTGCAGACCAAACATACATGTTGGCATTCCAAAAATATTTTCCTGTAGAAATAAAAGCTCTTGCAGTAGCTCGATTGGGTTTCTCAGTAAAACTATCAACTTTAAATAGAGAGATGCCTCCATTGAGTTTTTTTAAATCTTCTCCAATTTTAATATAGCCAAATCCAGTGGCTGGAAAAGTCGGAGTGATCCCAACTGTAACTAGGTATTCACCATTTGCTGCAGCATTAATGGCAGCCTTCATGACGCTAATATATTCTTTTTCATTAGTGAGGAGATGATCAGATGCAGCATTGATAATAATTGCTTCTGAATCTTTACTTTTTGCATATAAACTTCCCACTAGCATGGCCAAAGCTGTATCTTTTTTCTCTGGTTCAGCAATGATATTCTTTACTGGAATTTCTGGTAGTTGTTCTCTAACATCCTTTTCATAAATTTTGTTGGTAACTACAATAAATTTATTCCAAGAAATAAATTTAGATATACGATTAGCTGCCACCTGCATCATAGTTTCTTTACCAGCTAATTTAAGAAATTGCTTGGGGTTTTTTTGACGTGATTTTGGCCAAAGTCTAGTTCCACCTCCACCGGCTAAAATGACTGCATAAGTATGATCCAGAGCACTCATAAGTGTCCTTTCATCTTTGTATTGTAAAATTTAAAGGCAGTGCTTTTAAACAGTGCCGTAAAATCGTTTATAGCATATTTTGCTAATTTTTTCTTAAGAGAGCCGGATTTTAACTCGAGATGACTTGATTTTTTAATTGCAGTTACCAGCTCATTAATCGATAATTTTTCAAGCAAAATTACTCCTGGCTCATTTTTAATTAATTCAGCTGCGCCTGATTTTTTATGTAGAATAATTTGTTTGTTAGATAAAATTGATTCGATAGCGATAATACCGAAATCTTCTATTCCAGGCATTAAGACAGCTTGAGATTTAGCAATAATTGCCTGACGTTGAATAGTAGTAACGTTTCCTAGAAAATATATTTTTGAGTTGGAGATATTTTTTAACTGAAGTTCTGCTGGACCTTCACCAATAATAACTAAATTTTTATTTAATCTTTGACAGGCTTGGATAGCCAAATCAACTCTTTTATAGGAAACTAATCTAGAAATAACTAAATAGAATTTATTGGGCAGATAATAAGGCTGATAACCTTCGACTATACTGGGAGGAACTAGTTCTTTTGGATCAAATGGTGGATAGATAGTTTTTTCAATTGAACGTTGATAATACTCCTTTGCCCTATTTTTAACTAAGTTTGAAATAGGAATGATTACATCTGGTCGTTGAGCAGCTATTTTATCCCACCAGGTTAAGTAATCAAAAATTTTTTGGCTAAAAAAACGCAATATGGGAATTTTAAATGGCCAATGAGTTTGCTCATAATGAGTTCTATGACTATATAAATATCGAGTAGGAGTGAGCAGATAACAGAGATGAAGCTGGTGGGGCTTGGTAATGATGCCTTTGGCCTCTGCGCTGGTAATGGAAATAATAATGTCGTATTCACTAAAATCAAAAGATTCAAAAGCCAATGGCATCAACGGTACTAAAAAACGATGAAATTTATTTGCTAAGGGAATTTTTTGTAAAAATGAAGCTTTGATCTCAAACATCTTGGCCCATTTGGCTCGAGAATGGTAAACAGATGTGTAAAGAGGAGCTTGAGGAAATGCTCGGTGAAGGGCTGAAAGAACTTTTTCTGCTCCTCCGTAAGCAGTATTCACGCGGTCATAAACTAAGGCTACTTTTATTTTCATGTAGAATTATTATAAAAGAGATCTGTAGGCTTTAATAGTTTTCTTAGCCATCTCATTCCAAGAATATTGATTAACTACGGCTGATATTTGTTTATTTGCTGGTTTTTGGTTAGAAAGATCGAGTAAGCTTTTAATAAAGCTTTCAACTGAGTGTGGGTTAAAATAAATAGCAGCATTTTGATAAATTTCTTTAAACACAGGTATATTTGAGGCAATTACTGGTGTTCCTAAGGCCATAGCTTCGATGCCAGTTAGTCCAAAGCCTTCTGAGAATGATGGTTGAATTAATACAGTGGCAGCCTTGATTTTTTGAGCTAAAGCTTCGTCAGATAGATAACCAGTAAATTCAACCCGCTTCTCTAATTTAAGCTTTTTAATCTCTTTTTTAATTTTATCTTGAAAAACGTTTCTAGAGCCAACAATGGTTAGTCTCCAGTCAGGTAATTTTTGCAGTGCTTCAATTATGAGCTTGATATTTTTATGAGGATAAAGTGAGCCGACATAAATTAGTGATTTATGCTGTTTTTTAACTTTTTTATTTTTGAATTTTAGCAATTTTTCATCTACCCCTTCATGAGTGATAATAATTTTATTAGTTGAGTCGGGATAGTATTCACTTAAGATTTTTTTAATTGTTTGAGTGGGTACTAGGATTTTACTGGCTTTTTTAATAGCTCTTGAAGTCACTAGTTTATACCCAGTGTATTTTCCCCAATACTCCCATGGCTTTAAAGTTGTAACATGGGCACCTTTCTGTTGATGCCAAAGCAAATCATGAATAGTGACGATTAATTTTCCTGGATACAAAACTGGAGCGTTAAAATGCGGTACATGGAGTAAGTCTAATTTGGCTTGGTTAAAAATTGAAACCAACTGTAACTGCTCTCGAAAAGTATAGTGACGAATAGGAACCAAACGAGATTCAACATCGAGATTGGGAACTATTTGTTCTTTATTTCGGTAAAAATAAACCCACTCAATGTCGGGAGCCTCTTTGGGTAAACGAGAGATGAGATTTTCTATATAACGACCGATACCAGCATGAGTTATTCCACTCAGCCGGCAATCAATTCCAATTTTCATGAGATGTTATTTTTTGGCTTTTTTCTTAATCGTTTTCTTTTTTTTAGTAGTAGTTTTCTTTTTTGGGGAAGCTTTTTTTTCCTTGACTAAAGCTTCAGCTAAAGATTCTAACTCTTCTAAAACCCCATCATCATCTTCGTCCCCGTAGCAACCTTCAGCTTCAATTTGGTTTTCTAAAAATTTGATTCTTTTAGCTCTAAAAAGATTGCCAATAATAGCAACCAAGAAACAGCCTACTCCCGCCACAAAACTAACTATAGGAATATATTCTAATAGAACTGGTTGTTTAAAGAGTTGTTGTCCGGCATAAATATATTGAATTAATAAGCTTGGTAACAAAGCAGTTATAAATAGAGCTGCAATTAAAACAGTTGCTGCTGTTAACATTGCATTTTGATTTTTAGCTCGCAGTTGCGAAACTTTAAAAGATAGATCGGTATACATTAGAATCCTCCCTTTTTAATTGTTATGAAATATCGAATAAGCGTGCGGATAAATTTAGGATACTTATCGACATAATGCTTATCATAATACTGAAGCATCGTATCATAAAAGTAGCGATTGGTGGTTTTAGCAATTTTTTTAGATGAACTTTTAATTCCAGACTTGTATTTATGATGAGTGATTTTAACTTCGGGATGATAAATGACCTGAAAGCCATGATCTCTCACTCGATGACACCAATCTAGATCTTCGGCGTACATAAAAAATCTTTCATCTAAATAACCGATTTTGTCCATGACATCTTTTCTGATTAGAAAAGTTGCTCCACTGCAGGCATCAATAATATGATGGCTAGTTAAATCTTTATAGTATTGATGGTATTGACCAAAAAATTTAGATTCAGGAAATAGTTTTTCTAATTTAGCAAAATATGTGAGTGAGGCCCACAAAGTAGGTTCACCTCGATGGCAAGCTGGATCAATATTACCATTAATAAATTCTATTTTAGGAGTGATTACTCCTGCTTCAGAGTGTTTATCCATGTATTCAATTAATATATCCAGATTTGAGTCAGCTTTAAATTCTAGGTCAGAGTTAAGCAACATCACATATCTGCTTTTAATTGTTTTTAAAGCAATATTATTTCCACTGGCAAAGCCTAAGTTTTCTCCAGTTTCTATGAGCTCCACCCATTTCATATTTTTTTTGACCATCTCAATACTGCCATCGGTGCTGCCGTTGTCTACCACGATAGTTTTAATCTGATACTTGGTTTTATCTAAATAAAATTCTTTGAGAGTTTCTAGAGTTTTTTTTAACCAAAATTGGGTATTATAACTAAGAACGATGAGGGTTAAGTCATCTTTTTTAATTGTTTTTTTCATGAAAACTCCTGATAGACTTGGTCTAGCTTACTACTAATATATTTCCAATCATACCGATTAGTCACAAATTTTTTTGCTCTTCGAGAAAGTTGATTTCTTTCTTTGGGTCGATTAAGTAAGTGGGCAATTTTATCTGCCATTTCAGCAGCACTGTCAGCTAAAATAACATGTTTTCCATCTTTTACGCCCAAGCCTTCAACAGCAATCTTAGTAGCAACTACTGGCGTACCAGCAGCCATGGCTTCTAAAATTTTATATCTAGTCCCCTTACCACTAAAAACCGGAGCAGCTACCACATGAGCACCTTTAAAAGCATCTCTAATATCTGGAATATTACCGGTTACTTTAATCCCTAAATCTTGTTTTTGAAAATTTAAGATTTCTTTGGTGGGAGCATTACCAACAATCCATAGTTGGGCATTTGTAACTTGTTTTTTCAATAACGGCCAAACTCGATTAACCAAAAATTGGACAGCTTCTACATTTGGGAGCCAATTAAAAGTTCCGACTGAGAGGACGGTGGGTTTTTCAGGAGGTTTCCTTCTTTTTTTATTAAACCACTGTGAATCTACCCCATTAGCAACCACTTCAATTTTATTTCTATCACCAATTTCTTTAGCAATATATTCTTTATCAGCTTGGCTCATCACGATAAGCTTATTCGCGCTGCGCCAAAAATATCGTTCCCATTTTTTTATTTTAGCAATATCTATTTGTAATAATGGTTTGAGGAAAAAAGGAGCTCTTTGAGCAAAACTTTCATAACCCAGATATTCAATAGTTTGCTCAACTAAAATCACTGGCACATCTGTTTTTGGTAAGTGGGGCATCATATAAAAAGTTTCAGCATGAATCATGTCATAGTCATGATTAGCCAATTCTTCTTTAACCGCATCAATGATTTCTGGAACGTGGTTACGAATGACTAAAAAGGGATAGGTAGAAATAAGTGTTTTATAGATATTTTTTAAAGTAAATGGTTTTTGAGAACGTTTAAAAACTCTGACTTTAGTACAGTATTTTTCTACTTCTGGAATGTACTGTCGTTCTGATTCTTCTTTAATTAAAGGAAAGAGAGTGATCTCGTGTTTATCAGCTAATTTTTTGAGTAAGTTGTAGGTTCTAATTTGGCCACCACTTAAGAGCGGATAAGGCAAATAAGGAGTGAGCATTAATATCTTCATGAGCTATTGAAGTTTGATGATAACATAGTCATCGGTTAGTTCGATGACTTCGTATTTTTCTATTAATTCTTTAGTTTCATCATCATAATTTGTGCTGACGTAATAGTTAGCGCCTTTATTTATTTTGTCTTCGATCTCAAAACCAATAGGCCAACCAGTGCGATTGGTTTGAAATAGAAAGGCGGTATCACCTTGATAGGGAGCAATAATTTTAGCATCGGGAGGAGTCAGCTCATCAACTCTTTTTCCCGCAGTCACAATGTCAGGATGCTGAATATCATAATAACCTCTGATTTCCCACCAAGACATAAAGAAAGTTAGTCCTAGCGTTGCTATTAGAGCTGGCCAAAGAATAAATTTTCTAGTTGAGAATGACTCAGTCATCCAGATAATACCTCTGGCCATTAAGATAGAAATGATCGGCATGAGTAAGGTTTGATAGTAGTCATGTTGGACATTGCCAGTAGCAAAAATTACCAAGTAAGTAAACATTGACCCAACCCAAGTAATAGTAATTAAATCAAATAATGATGGATGTTTATAATTAGTTCTAATTTTACTAATTAGTCCAGTAAAAAATAGAGAGACACCCCAATAGCCTAAAATTAATTTAGCGATTCTTTCAGCAAATAACCATCGCCACCAGGCTGGTCTAAGACGAATTTGATTACCGTTTAATAACCACTCTGAAACAGGAATACCTTCAGGAAATTGTTTGATCCAACTTCTCCACCCTATTAATGGAGCTATCCCAATTAAACCGTAACCAATCAACCAAGGAGATATGAGAGCCTTTAGCCCCAAGTGGGCAATTCCTAAGATGATAAAAACCGGAACAATGAAAATGGCAGTCGGTTTAAGTAAGAGACTGATGGCAAAAGCTGACAAACTTAAAAAATATAAGCAGTGGCTTTTAGGTTTATTTTTACTAGGTTGTTGCAACCAAAGTAAAAACAGCCATAAGCTCATTAGTTGAGTGCCTAACATGGCTGGTTCTGGCAATATTACTCGTGAATAAAAAACACCGTATGGTAAAGTTGCAAACATAAACCCAGATAAAAAAGCTAGACCACGTCGCTTAGATAATAGATAAATAAAAGCATAAAGACTAATTAAACCTAAAATCGAAAATCCAATTGAAAATAAACGAGAAACTATCACTAAATCTAGTTGAGGTTGAAGTTTGATTACTCTAGAGATCAGAAAATTAACTAAGGGAAATTCCACCATTCTGTAGCCCTGAGGATTATCAAGACCACTGGCAATATTAGAATGATCTTGATAGTGAGGTTCCCAGATTGGATAGTTATGTTTGACAAATTCCCTGCTAACTGAGGCAGTATCAGCTTGTCTAAAGCTATGCCAGTCAGCTAAAGGGACATTGAGTCTATATATCCTTAAATAGGTGGCAATAGTAATTAAAATTAAGACTAAAAACCAATGTTTTTTCATTTAGTTACTTCATAATATCCTAAAAATAGACCGGTCACAGCCCAAAAAGTAAAGGCAACTTTGGAAGCAGCAAAAACATCGATATATAAAGCGTTAAATAACAGTCCTAAAATAGCTGCGAGATAGCCAATACTAAGTGCCGTTAGTAATTCATTTTTACTTTTAAGACTTTTAATAGCTAGAATTGAACCTGAAATTACCGCTCCATAAAAAGTTATGAAACCCAGAAAACCAGTTTCTCCTAGGGTTCTGAGGAAGTTATTATCTGTGCTATCAGCAATAGTAAAGTCAGTCAGGCTGGTTTTATTTAAAGTAGCATAGCCACTGCCTACAAATGGACTTCTGATAAATCCCTGAATAGCTCTGGGCCATAACGTATCAAGACGAATGGCCATAGACAGACCGTATTCAAGAGCATTCTCTGACCAGACTCGAGGTTTTTCTAGAATAATAATTTTTTCTATTCCTTCAGCTGAGGTGGTAGCAATTTTAATTTGATCAGGAATATCCTGATAAACATCTTTAGGTCTTTGAGCAATTGGTCTTTCGTCAGAAGCAACTATTACAGCCGCATCTTCAGTTGAGATGGAATTAAGCGGAGGGGAATCATCTTTAATAAATGAAAATGAATTAGATTTAAAAGTTGAAGCTAAGCTGTTGGTTAGTTGTTCTTTTTTTTCTTCAAATAAAAGATACTGAGTTTGCAATTGAGGGTAAGACTCAATAACTTGAACAAATCGATTATAAATATCGCTCCCAAAAACAGCCATCATAATAAAAATTATTGACCACAACACAATAAATCTAGAAAATATCCAAGAAATTTTTGGCCAAATTCTTTTTTGTTTGCAACCATAAAGAATAATCACCACCAAGGTAGCTATGAAATAAGCAGCAAATGAAGTTCTGGCTGCACTCATGATTAACAACCAAGAACCAAGAATTTGCAATAAAAATAAACCAATTTTATGGCTTCTTTTTTTAGCACCATAGGCTAAAGCTAGAACAATGGGGAGAATAATAACTAAATAGGCAGCCAAATCATAATGACCAGCAAAAGTTGATTGAACTCGGGCGTGCTTGGTTAAATACAA
>CAYREI010000014.1:0-9433 GCA_964423285.1 uncultured Pseudomonadales bacterium
TTCTTATTTATTTTTTGTGACATATTTATTTTCCTTATATCTTATTTTTACCATAAAAGAACCCCCGTCAGGGCGGGGGTTGTAATTTCACATCACGACCACCTCACCCTTAGGGGTTAGTAGTAGTAATAGTGTTGAATAAAATACAATCTTTCATCGAGAAATTAGTATAACACATCAATATCGATAGTGATCTGGCTTAAACGGACCTTTTTGTGAAACTCCTAAATACGCAGCTTGTTTCTTGGTTAATTTTGTCAACTTAACTCCAAGTTTATCTAAATGTAAGGCAGCCACTTTTTCATCCAAATGCTTAGGCAGACGATGTACTCCAACTTCATACTTTTGATTAAATAATTCAATTTGTGCCAACACTTGATTGGTAAAAGAGCTCGACATTACAAATGAGGGATGACCATTAGCACAACCCAAATTAACTAATCTGCCCTCTGCCAAGAGAATAATTTTATGACCATCGGGAAAAATATACTGATCTACTTGAGGCTTGATATTGATTTTTTTAATTTTGGGGAATTTATTAAGTTGATCAACTTGAATTTCAATATCAAAGTGCCCAATATTGCAAACCACCGCACCATCTTTCATCTTCTTCATGTGTTCAATCGTGATGACGTCTTTGCAACCAGTAGTAGTTACAAAAATATCAATTTCTTTAATCACATCCTCAATTCTCGTAACTTCAAAACCCTCCATAGCAGCTTGAAGAGCACAAATTGGGTCAACCTCTGTCACAATTACTCTAGCTCCAAAACCCCTCATAGATTGAGCTGAGCCTTTACCTACATCTCCATATCCTGCTACCAACACTTTTTTCCCTGCCACCATCAAGTTTAAAGCTCTTTTGATACCATCAACTAGAGATTCTCGGCAACCATACAAATTATCGAACTTAGACTTAGTAACACTGTCATTAACATTAAAAGCAGGAATCTTTAACTTACCCTCATTCATCATTTTATAAAGATTGTGAACTCCAGTAGTAGTTTCTTCTGAAGTACCCTTGATATTTTCCAACATCTCTGGATGTTTATCATGTGCCCAAGCTGTCAAATCACCGCCATCATCCATAATCATGTTTGGACCAATCAGCTTTCCTTTTTTATCTTTAAACTGTAGGGTTTGTTCAGTGCACCACCAATATTCTTTTTGTGTCTCCCCCTTCCAAGCAAAAACTGATGTTCCTACTTTGGCTATAGCCGCTGCCGCCTGATCTTGAGTAGAAAAAATGTTACATGAAGCCCATCTAACTTCAGCGCCTAATTCCTGAAGAGTTTCAATTAAAACTGCTGTTTGCACAGTCATGTGTAAAGAGCCAGCAATACGTGCTCCTTTAAGAGGCTTTTTCTTTCCATATTCTTTTCGCAGAGACATTAGACCTGGCATTTCTTTTTCCGCTAAAGTGATTTCTTTTCTTCCCCACTTGGCTAAAGAAATGTCTTTGATTTTATAGTCTAATTTTTTTGTCATATGTTTCCTGATATCTTTTTATAATTTTATTTTTATCAAACTCATGTTCTTGTGTGCCGTGTTGTGTAATTACAAACGAGGCAGCCACACATCCTAGCTGAGCTGATTTTACAATATCCCACTTTCGCACAAACCCGAACAAAAATCCAGCGCGAAAAGCATCACCGGCACCAGTGGGATCAATTACTTTTTTAATCTTAACTGCTGTAACCAATTTTTCCTCCTGGCCAGATTGTAGAATCTTCACTCCCTTCTCCCCTAATGTTACCAATAATAGTTTTACTTTCTTGAGTATTTGAATTCGACTCCAGCCTGTTTTTTGCACTAACAAACCCAGCTCATAATCATTTAAAATCAATATCTCTGCAGCATCAACTCCAGATTGTAAATCTTGTTTATTTAAATTATTTACTTGTTGACCCACGTCATACAGCATCTCCAATCCAAATTCTCCACACTCTTTTACTTGGCGTGACATCTGCTTTGGATCATGTGGTGAAATAACTATCAATGCCTTTGAATCCCGCCAACGTTTTAATGACAAACTACTAGACTCACCCATTGCTCCAGGATAAAATCCACCCACCTGACAATTATTTTTATCTGTAATCACAGAAAAAGAAGCAGTTTTAAGCTGTGAATAGTGCAAATAGTCAACATTTACTCCTAAAATAGATAAGTCAGTCATAAAACCTTTTGCATCCTTACCAACTGAGGCTAATAACACTGATTCTTGTCCTAATAAACCAAGATTATAAGCAATATTAGCTGCTACTCCGCCTCTGGTTTCTCGCAATTCATCAAGCAATACACTGATTGATAGAATATGTAGCTTGTCAGGTTGGATCACCTCTTCAAATTTACCGGGGAAAACCATAATTCTATCTATAGCAACTGAGCCAGTAAGAACTATTTGAGAAAAAGACATACGCCTGATTATATGATATACTGCCTCTCTATTCCAAAGACAGCGTGCGGATCAATAAGACACGTCGAGGAAATCAGATAACTCCTCTGCATTTTTCACGCTCTCTTTGATCAAGAATTAACTAAAGGAATTTTGATGCCAAATCAACATAATCAAGATCAATTACAGATGCTTAAAGACAAACTAAGCAAAGCTAAAGCTTTTGCAATTGTTAACTATGAAGGTACTACCGCAACTGATCAAGTTAAGCTACATGTTGAACTTAAAAATGCTGGGGCTGAATTTATTGTTGCTAAAAATACTTTAATTAAATTAGCTCTAGAAAATAAAGATTTTTCTGAATCTTTAAATGGGATGAATGCTATTGTCTTTTCTTATGAAGATGAAGTGGCCGGTTTTAAACAAATCGTCAATTTTCATGAGGAAGCTGACAAATTAGAAATCAAGCAAGGTGGGATGAATGACAAAGTCCTTAGCTCTCAAGAAATTCTTGAGCTGAGTAAATTACCATCTAAGAATGAGTTAATTGCTACCTTAATTGCTCGTATCAAAGGACCCGCTTTTGGACTAGTTAACGTTCTACAGGCTGGACAAAAAAACTTAGTCTACGTTTTAAAAGCTATTACGGACTCTGAATTTTCAAGCAAAGTGCCGAAACATTCAGCAAGTACGCAAGATGCTGTGCATATCAGTGAAAAGGGAAAATAAATTAGTAAATTAAAAGGAGGTATTTATGGCAGAAGAAAAAAAAGCCAAAGAGGAAGCTAAAAAAACCAAAAAGCTTTCCCCAAAAACCAAAAAAATTGTTGACTCCGTCAAGGAATTATCCTTAACAGAAGTCTCAGAGCTAGTTAAAGCTCTAGAAGATGAGTTCGACGTTAGTGCTGCTGCTCCAGTTATGGCTGCTGCTTCAGTTGCTGGTGCCAACGCTGCTCCTGTTGAAGAACAGTCAGAGTTTGACGTCATTCTCAAGGATGGTGGTTCAAACAAAATTGGTGCAATTAAAGCTATTCGTGCCCTTAAACCAGACTTGGGTCTAAGTGACGCCAAGAAGTTTGTGGAGTCTGCTCCTAAAACTGTACTAGAGAATGCTGGTAAAGACGCTGCTACCGAGGCCAAAAAGGCTCTCGAAGAAGCGGGCTGTGTGGTTGAACTTAAATAATTGAGAACCACGCCTTAATCAGAAATAAAACCCCCGCTATCTAGTGGGGGTTTTTATAATTAGGTTTAACACAAATCAAGTTTGATGAAATTTCATCATTTTTGTTGATTTTTCATCAAAAACAACCTGAGTGTTTTGCAAAATAACAATCCCTCTGGTTTAATCATCTTTCTCTAAATTCCCATAGTATTTTTACCCTACTTTCTACATAATTCTGCCCATTTTTTAAAATATAAAAAGTTATAAAAACCAACACACATAATAAACCCAAAAATAGAACTTTTCTATATTTACATCTGGTTTTTAAAAATCTTTTCCACATTCAAAAAGTTATAAGATCTTTTTATTTATATTATCGGCTTCATTCTGTGGATTATCCAACTTTATAATTTTAAATGTTTTACCAGATCAAATTAGTGCTTGACCTAGTTTGTATTTGTCTGCTACTTTTAATTATAAGTAAGTGCGATTTTGATGTAGTGAGTGCGCCCAGATATAACGCTCTCAAAGCTGATAAAACCGCTGCTTTACTCACCTAACAGTATCAACTAGCACAAAGGATAAGTAATGACTGACCAATCCTCAGACCAAACAATTAATAAAAATGATCTAGCTGACACTATGTCTAGAAGTGATCAAAAGAAAACTGGCAGAGCAACTGACGCAGCAGATCTAGACATCAATAATCTTCCTGATCTTTTAACAGTGCGTGAGGTGGCAGATCTACTTCGTGTCTCTCCCCTAACTATTAAAAGATGGGGTAAACGCGGTAAATTACCTGCCATTAGAATTAACTCTCGCGGTGATCGCCGTTATAAAAAAGAAGCGGTGCTATGGTTATTGGGTATGAGCCCTGATGATCAGCCTGTAGAATAACTAATAAATCAAAAGGTTGAATAAGATATCAAAATAAAAAGCAATCGATCAATTTTCGATTGCTTTTTTGATGGTTAAAACTATAAAAGCAATCAGTCGTAATTGTCTTTTTAGTCGCCATGGCTCAATTATTAAACGAAACAACCATTCTAGACCTAATTTTCTAAACCAATATGGCGCGCGCGGTACTTTATTTAATAGATAATCAAAGCTTCCACCCACTGTCATGGCTATTTTGACCTTATTTTTAGTTAGTAAAACTTGATGTTGCTCAATCCACAATTCTTGAGTGGGTGCTCCAAAAGCAACAAAGACTACATCCGGTTTAATTTTTTTAATCATTCCCTCAAGTTGCTTCTCTTCTTGAGAGGTAGGTTTAAGTGCTTGTTTGTATCCCGGAGTCCAATTTATTTTTGCTCCCTGATAGGAAAAATAATCCTCTGGACTATAGCCTCTGCCTCCAATAACCAACACTTCCAGATCTCTCTGAGAAGCCATATCTAGTAAATCCTTCACTACTTCTACTCCAGCAATCTTTTCAGCAAGTGATTTTTTTTGATTAAAAAATGCTAAAAATTTTGAAGCAATCACTAAACCTAAGCCATCGGGTAATAAAATATCAGCTTGTTGCAAAGCTGTTAGAAATTCACTATTTCCTCGAGACTGGACAACTTGTTCGGGATTTGGTGTATAGATTGTATGAAGCTTGCTCTCCTCTTTTAGCCACTTATCAAGCACCTTTAGCAAATCGTTCTTTCTATTGCTAAAAATAGTTAAATCAAAAAGAAGGGCTTTGCTATCGGTCTTTTTCATATGTTTAACCTAGTAAAATACTATTATACAACTAACCAAAAACCCAAAAACTTTACTCCCAAAATCATAACATTAACTTCAATTCTGTCCAAATTGTACTGTTTCGCTTTTTCTTCGTGACAATCATAAATAATTATCATCATTTTTGTAAAAACACAAAAAAACCTTACCAAATAAAACCCAAAATAAGCTTTAAAAATAAGAATTTGTGTTAAATTTTTTTTCTTTTTTGTTATTTCTGAATACAATTTGACTTGAGAAAATAGAAATTTTTATTTAAAAGAAAACATTTTAATAAATTAAGATTTATCAAATGACCCATCAAAGCCGTAACAACAAAATAAGAGCTTTTTAGTATAATAAACTAACTTATGACTTTGTCTGAGCTTCGACAGCAATATCCTCGTTTTATTTATGATTCATTCCAAACTGAACTCACTTCAATTGGTCTTAAAATTATCCATCATTTTCAGATCGAACCGAATATAAAATTTCATCCCACAGTCACTATTGAAGGAGTTACTGCTGAACAATGGGAGTCTATTCCTCAAGAACTACGAAATAATTGGGTCTTTCACCTTGGACTTGCTGAGATCCCCAGCTATTGGAAAGCCACAGCTTCACCAGAGATTGTCATAAAAGCTGGATATCTCAACCCAGATCAAATAGCCTGGTGGCATGATCTACTAATAAAAGGCATGGGTGAATATTTTTATGTTAATCAAATTGATTCTACTCGAAAAAATTTTGTAAATTGGAAAGTTACCACTCCAAAACCCCAATTAATCTCAAACCCAAATCACCCAGCAACTCAATCAAGTTATCTCATCCCTATTGGTGGCGGTAAAGACTCCACCTCAACCTTGTGTCTTTTTGATCAAAAACAACTTGACTACGATGTTTTTCTGCTTAATCCCACTCCAGCCATGAAGCAAATTGCCCAAATTGCTCATCCCCAACAAACTATCATCGCTACAAGAACAATTGATCCTCAGCTTTTAGAACTCAATCAAAAAGGCTATCTCAATGGTCACACACCATTCTCTGCCTATCTAGGGTTTCTAAGTCGATTTGCTGGTTTTGTTTTTGGCCATCAGAGTGTAGTTATCTCTAATGAGCGTAGCTCTAATGAAGGAAATGCTGTCTTTCATGACACTACTATTAATCATCAATACTCAAAAACATATGAGTTTGAACAAGGTTTTAATCAATATTTAAAAGAAAATGGGCTGGTTTTTTCTCAGCAGACAGGCCCAGCTTACTTTTCCTTACTCCGACCCCTCTATGAACTCCAGATTAGTCAACTCTTCACTGCTTGCCCGCAATTTGCTCAATACGCGACCATATTTAGAAGTTGTAATCGTGGTCAAAAAACTAACACTTGGTGTGGAAAATGCCCTAAGTGTCTATTTGTGTTTATTAGTTTTTATCCATTTTTAGCAGAAGAAGAAATAATTAAAATTTTTGGACAAAATCTATTCACCAAAGAATCCCTATTAAACGAAGCTCTGGCTCTAGTTGGTGATACTGAAGTTAAACCATTTGACTGTGTCGGGACTCATGAAGAAAGCCTAGCGGCTTTTTATCTCTGTATTAAAAAAGCCAGAGATAATCATGCTGATTTACCAGTACTGCTACAATTAGTCTGGGACCAAGTTTTAAGTAAACAAAATAATCTAGAACAACGCTCGCAACAGATTCTTCAAAGTTGGAACCAAGATCATCAAGTACCTAACAAGCTGGAGGCAATGCTTAAAAATGCAATCAACAATCTTAAATGAACTAACTAATTCTCAAATTATTATTTTTGGGCTGGGAAATGAGGGTCTTTCAACCTACCGTTTCCTTTATTCTCAGCTCCCTACTAATAACTTTATCTTGATTGATGAAAGACCACTGGCTGAGCTAAATCCAGTCTGGAATAAGTTGATAAAAAATAATCCCCAAGTTCAATTTACCACTTCATTAACCGAACTTTCTCAAGATAAACTCAGAAATAGCTTCCTCTTTAAAACACCAGGTATCCCCATCTCTCACCCAATTGTCCAAAAAATTATTGATGCCGGGAGCGAAATCAGTTCTAACACTCAATTATTTTTCGATCTAGTTAAAGAACATAATTCAAATAATAAAAATTCTAAAATCATTACTATTGGCGTAACTGGAACTAAAGGTAAAAGTACCACTGCCACAATGATTCACCACGTTTTACAAAAAAATAAACTTCCATCATATTTGGGTGGTAACATTGGTCAGCCAGCTATCGATACTTGGTTAGAATGGGATAAAAACCAACATCAAAACCAAAGTTTTCTTATATTAGAACTATCTTCACATCAACTAGCTGAGCTCAAAACTAGCCCCAATATCGCCGTCATTCAAGATATTGTTTCTGAACATCTAGATTATTACGATGATTTTGAACAATATTTTCAAGCTAAAACTCAAATCGTTCGTTTTCAAACCAAGCAAAATACTGTCATTTTTAATAAGGATTCAAAAACTGCCACTAAATTATCCAAGCTTAGTCAGGGGAAAAAAATTACTTTTTCTCTAAAAAATAAAGCATTAGTAGCCGTAGCCAAAAATACTTCTCTCATGGGTAAACACAATCTCTATAATGTCATACCAGCTATAATTATCGCCCAAAAATTTAATCTTACTGATAATCAAATTGAAAAAGCTATTAAAACTTTTAAGTCGCTTCCCCACCGACTCGAATTAGTGGCAGAAATTAACGGAGTTAAATACTACGATGACTCAATCGCAACTATTCCCGAAGCGACAATTGCTGCTCTAAAAATTTTCCCAAAAAACTCGGTCATTCTAATCGCTGGTGGCTACGAACGACAACAAAAATATCAGGCTTTAGCCAAAGAAATCTGTGCTCGTCAAATCAAAGCTTTATCACTTTTACCGCCTACCGGACAACGATTATTGGTAGAGATAGAACGCCTTAATCCGTGTAACAAATTTCGCGCTTCAATTGAAGAATTTACTTCTATGTCTGAGGCAGTCTATTTTGCTACTCAAAAAGCTAAGCCGGGGGATGTGGTCTTACTCTCCCCTGGAGCAGCTAGTTTTAACAACTTCAAAAACTATATTGATCGGGGAAATCAATTCAAAGATGCAGCAAAAAAACTTAAGGTTTAAATTATTTTAAAAACGATTTAACTTAAGATAATTAATACTAATCCCGAAAACATCAATAAAATTCCCAAAATTTTATTTTTAGTTAATTTTTCTTTAAAAAATATTTTGCTAGCAATAGAACTAAAAACCATATTAGTTCGTTTAATGGCAATCACATAAGGAGTAAAGCCTTGAGATAAAGCCATATTCATGGCTAAATTTGATAAAGATGCTCCAACTCCCAATACGCCTAAGTCCAGCAAATTATCTTTAACCAATCCAATAGTCGGTTTTAGCTTGAATTTAACCTTCAAAGCTAAAATGACAAACAGCGTTATTGAGCCTACTGCCAACCCAACAAAAGTAGAAAACAAGGGAGAAGAATTGCTAACTAAAATTTTACCGATATTAGCTCCTACACTCCAAACTAGAGCCACTCCCAACATTGCCATCATCCCTGGTTCATCTTTTATCTTGCTAAAAGGAGCCAACCAACCCTGTTGTAAAACATCCTGACTTAATCTCAAACTATAAAGACCCACTCCAACTACAACTAATCCAATCCAGCCCAATAATCCCGGCAAGCGACCTTCAAAAAAGAAGGCTAAAATAGCCGTAAAAAAAGGATTAAAAGCCAACATTGGTACTACTGATGAAATTGGCGATAATTTCACCGCCCTCATATATAAAATATTTCCCAATGGAATAGTAATCGCTGCTCCAACTAAAGCTCGCCAAAATAACGGTTTAACTTCTGGAATACCTACTATTAAAATTATCGGAATTAGTAACAACATGCCAAAAAACTGAATTCCAAAAGCAGTAATATATTCATCAGTTTTCTGAGAAGATTTTTTGCCCAATACATCACGAACTGTCTCTAGTGCAGCAGCTAAAAAAGAAAAAAATATCCACATAAAATTTATCCAGCTGTTTCCTGATAACCAAAGCTTTGTTTAAAATCATTGAGGTTTTCTAAGGCCGTCTTGATGCCTTCAATCACCACCATGCCTGGATTTTCTACAACTGCAGTT
>CAYREI010000014.1:9533-12258 GCA_964423285.1 uncultured Pseudomonadales bacterium
GGCCGTCTTGATGCCTTCAATCACCACCATGCCTGGATTTTCTACAACTGCAGTTGGAATTCTAAGCTGGTCAGCTAACCAATAATCTAGACCGATTAGTTGAGCTAATTCCCCAGACAAAAGCATGCCTTTATCCAAAATATCAGCTGATAATTCAGGATAAATTTTAGTCAACAAAGACTTTAATAACTCGCCATATCCAACAACAACCTGTTTTGCTTCATTAGCTAAATCAATGGTTTTGATTTCAATCTCTCTAGGCACACTCCCATTAATACTTCGACCCACCACCGTACTGGTTTGATTGGTGGGATTTAATAACGGTAATTTATGTTTAAGCTCTTTAATTGTTTCCAGACTTAACTTGGTCTGATATTGACTTAAAATCTTTTTTTGTAAAACTTCATCAAAATAATCTCCAGCCAACTGCGAGCTTTGATGCTGAACTAAACTACCCAATGAAATAACTCCGGCTTCTATCACTCCAGCTCCCAAATGAAAAACTAAAGTCCCAGATGCGTCAGCTATTGGCACACCTGCACCAATAGCAGCTGCCAAAGGTTGGGCTATAGTATGGACTTCACGAGCTCCAAGCTGATAAAAAGTTCTAATTATCGCTTGTCGACTAGCTTGCGTACATCCGGCCGGGACACTCACCATCACAACTGGGCTAAGCAGATATCTCAGTCCTAAAACTTGCTGTAACCAAATCTGCAACATGGCTTTAACCGTATTAGCATCAAAAATTTTGCCATTTTTAACTGGATGATGAAGCTTAATTTGCGACTGAACTCGTCCCTCCATCTCAGCTGCGTCCTGACCAATAGCAATTACTTTTTGAGTTCGAGTATTAGTGGCAATCATCGTAGGTTGATCAATCACCACACCTTTGCTTTGGCACCAAATCCTAGTACGGCTAGTTCCGAGATCAACTCCAAGTAATGGAGTAATTTGAGATAAAAATTTCCAACTCATTGTCAAAGAATTATAACCCAAACATCAAGTTAAGTGAGGTATAATATTTACTACATGAAGTTTAGACTTAATCTAAATCAACCTAATTTAAGAATTTTATATACAGTCCTATCTGCCATATTTATTCTCATTGGGACTGTACTAGCAATTAGTTATGCCAAAGGTAACTTTCGCCTCACTCAAGATGGATTTGTCAAAGAAACCGGTCTTTTGAGTGCCAATTCTTACCCTACTGGAGCGCAAGTTCTAATTGATGATAAACTCATCACCGCTACTGATGATACTATCTATCTGGAACCTGGTAGTTATCAAGTTAAAATTGTCAAAGACGGTTATGTGCCTTGGGAAAAAACCCTGTCAGTTGAAAAAGAACTAGTGGCTCAAACCAATGCCCTACTCTTTCCCAGTGCTCCCAGTCTAACTCCTCTAACATTTACTGGTGCAAAAAACGTCTCCCCATCGCCTGACGGCAGAAAAATTATTTACTACACTGATTTAACTTCAACCCAAGCTAAAAATGGACTTTATGTTTTAGAATTAGGAGGTAGCTTCCTGCCTCTACAAAAAAATTCTCGACAAATTGCTGAAGATGTAGTTGGCTGGAATCTTAAAGAGGCAAATTTTATTTGGGCTCCTGATAGCTCCCAAGTAATGATGATCGCCAATGGCCACCACGTCTTACTTTCAGTTGATAAAAAACAAGTTTTGAGAACTTTAGCAGATGTAGGGATTAGAAAAAAGCAAATTCTGAGTCAATGGGAAGAAGAAATGTATCTTAGAGAACGCCAATTTTTAGCTAAATTTCCTGAAGAAATTATTCAATATGCCACTCAATCAGCGCGAAATGTTTATATATCACCAGATGAAAAAAAGCTTCTTTTTACTGCTCAGTCTGAATACACTCTGCCAGATGACATCATTCCACCAATCCCAGCAACTAATACTCAACCAGAAAAAAGACTTCTTCAAACAGATGGGGTTTATATTTATGACAGCGAAGAAGATAAAAATTTCCAAATTGGTACAGAGATAACTCAAGATGATCAGACTGCCAATCCATATAAACAACTTTTAGCCGTTGATCTTTCTAACCCTACTCCAGTCAGGCTAAATGCTTCACCAAGCGCTTTTACCAAATTTCAAGCCACTTCTTCCGCTCAAACAGCTAAAACTTTTCAAGATTATTATGTCTCTCTTTACTCCAACTCATTTCAGTGGTTGCCTGACTCAAATCATATTATTAGTTTTTCAGAAGATACTATTAAAATCATGGAGTACGACGGCACCAATATTACTACCATTTACTCTGGTTTATTTGCTGAAAATTTCACTCATCCTTGGCCAGATGGCGAGAAATTAATAATCCTAACTGCCTTCAACCCTAATTCACCGCTAAATCTTTATGCAGTAGAGCTAAAGAGGTAATTTAATTACTGTAAAATTTTGAAGTCGGACCTTGATCAAATTCCCAATAAGCTTGACCCTCAACAGGATCGATGATTTCCACCAAACCTTTTTCTACGTGCTTATCTAGCAGTGATTTGCCAGAAAACTGGACCAATCCTAGTGGAGAAACTTTAACTGGTGCACGTTGACCGGTGTAGTAATAAACCTCAGCAAATGAAGGTAAATAAGTAAAAACTGGCGCCTCTTCACTGGGTGGTTGATCACCTGCAAAAGCTGCTCCTAACTCCTCCCTCATGCTACGTGGAAAGCGATTGAAAATACGATAATCAGTTCTAATATAAAA
>CAYREI010000015.1:0-6155 GCA_964423285.1 uncultured Pseudomonadales bacterium
AAAAAGCTTTGATAAATCAGTCCTTTTTAATTATTTGGACTGATGGTGTTTATTGAATTTTTACTCAAGTTCAACTATCTTCAGCAATTGAAAGGTGTTGGTGCAGGTGCTATGATGAGAACAGATCACTATTTGTTTGTTTTAAATACTAGAAGTCATTTGTTTGGTTTTTTGATCTATATAACATGTCTGCCAATTTAACTAGATTTTTTGCAAAAATAAAAAAAGCCATTTTGAGAGTTTTTGGTGTTGAAAAAACTCAGCTCAAAAAAAGAAATGAATCAGAGCTAAATCGATTATTTTCACAAATTTTGATTGAGGAATTAGATAGATTAAAGATTAAAGTAGATAATTTGCAGGTAGAAAATTTTTTTGTTACTCAAGAAGGTGTTAAGGTATTTTTTCACTATGTTCAAGGTACTCAAATAAAAGTTTACTTACATTTATTAGAATTAGCTCAGTTGCATCATGTTTTGTGGGAAAAACCCAAATATATTGCCACTATTGGAAATGCGAGAGATAGTTGGCAATTTAAATATCTGATTGAACACAATGGACAATATTTAGCGACTTGGCATTCTTCACGCTTGGGTAGTAAAAAAATTAGATATCCTAAGTACCTAATCACTAATGAGATTGAGCTCAAACATAAGCCTCAGGTTTTATATAAATCAGCTACTAATCCCATGCTTAAACCCAATGACGCTAATTCCTGGGAAGCGTTTTGTACTTTTAATCCAGCAGCAATATATGCAGCAGATAAAGTTCACTTATTATATCGAGCTCAAGGATATGATTATGTTTCACAGATTGGTTATGCATCCAGCGATGATGGGTATACTATCCACCAGCGTTTTGACCAACCAGTTTATCGTCCTAACCAAAAATTTGAAGGTGTGACTATGCCGTTGGGCAATCCTCAAAATAGCTTTGCTTCTGGTGGTGGGTGTGGTGGGTGTGAAGATCCTCGTGCAACCATCGTCGACAATCGTGTTTACATGACCTATGTGGCTTATGATGGCTGGAATCCACCTCGCATTGCGTTAACCTCAATCGCTCTATCAGATTTTTTAAATCACAATTTTTTATGGGAAAAACCAGTTTTAATTTCTAAACCTAACGAAGTTAATAAAAGTGCTGTTATCTTTCCAGAAAAAATTAATAATAAATATGTCATCATGCATCGCGTTTTCCCCAACATTTTAATTGATTTTGTGGATGATCTAAATTTTGATGGCTACACATATTTGAGTGGCGAGTATAAAATTTCTCCACGTTCTCAAGAATGGTGGGATAGTCGTAAGATTGGTGCTGGTGCTCCACCTTTAAAGACTAAAGACGGGTGGCTATTAATTTACCAGGCCGTTGATGATAAGGACGCTAGTGAATATAAGGTTGGTGCTATGTTGCTTGATCTAAACGATCCCACTAAAGTGTTATATCGTTCCGCCAAGCCAATTTTAAAACCTAGCGAGGAATATGAGAATTATGGTTTCAAGGCGGGAGTAGTTTATCCCTGTGGCGCTGTCATCAAGGACGACACTCTATTTGTCTACTATGGTGGGGCTGATTCATATGTTTGTGTGGCTACTGCACAGCTGGAACAATTTTTGGACAATCTTAAAGCTACTGGAGCCATTTACCTTAAACCTAGTATGCTGGGATTAAACCCAGCATAATGAAAAATATTAATTATTTTGGTATAAATTGACCTGGATTTTAAAAATATGGACAATATTACCGTCACTCGCTCTCCACAGAACCCATTACTTAAGCCCAATCCAGAGTTGCCGTGGGAAGCGGCAGCGACATTTAATCCCTCAGTTTTAGTTGAAGATAATCAATATCATATGGTCTATAGAGCTATATCAGCTCAACAAAATTACAAAGGTCAGGTTTTAAATTTATCAACGATCGGTCTAACTACTAGCACCGATGGAACAGAATTTAATTCAAGATCACACGAGCAACTCATTGTTCCCAGTAAGACCTTTGATCGCTACGGCTGCGAGGATCCACGCCTCACCAAAATTGATGACGAATATTTCATCTGTTACACGGGATTATCAACCTGGCCACCCAATGCTGAGAGTATTAAGGTGGCTGTAGCCATCAGTGATGATCTTAAAATTATAAAAGAGAAGCATTTGGTAACACCATTTAACGCTAAGGCAATGGCTTTATTTCCAGAAAAAATTAACAATCAGTATGTGGCTGTTCTCACGGTAAATACAGATCAACCACCAGCTCATATTGCTATTGCAAAATTTGATCGTAAAGAACAAATTTGGGATTCAAATTTTTGGCACAACTGGTATCTTAATCTGGAAGATCATATTTTACCCCTGCCTCGTTTTAATACTGATCATGTTGAAGTTGGAGCAGTGCCGGTTAAAACTAATGAGGGCTGGGTTTTGATTTATTCTCATATTCAAAATTATTTACAACCAGAAAAAAGAATTTTTGGCATTGAGGCTGTTCTACTAGATCTAGTTAATCCACAAAAAATTATTGGTCGTACTAACAAACTTCTTTTGAAACCAGCTCTAAAATATGAACTAGAAGGTATGATCAAAAATGTTATTTTTCCTTCTGGCGCAGTTATTGTTGATGATGAATTTAAAATTTATTATGGAGCAGCTGATACTGTCGGAGCGGAGGCGAGCGTTAAATTAGATGTTTTTTTAAGTTTACTAAAAAATAGTGATACTAAAGAGATACTTAAGTTTAATAAATTCAGAGATAACCCCATACTAACTCCACACGAAGATCAGCCTTGGCAAGCTCAAGCTGTGTTTAATAGTGCTGCTCTTTATGAAGATGGTCAATTTTATTTACTTTTCAGAGCTATGTCTTGGGATAATACCTCTACTATTGGTTGCGCTATTAGCAACGATGGTTTTAGTTTTACTCAACTATCCCAGCCTATTTATGTGCCAAGAATGGATTTTGAAAATAAAAGTAGACCCAATGCATTCTCTGGTTGTGAAGATCCACGCCTAACAAAATTTGGTAATCGTATTTATATGTTTTACACTGCCTATGATGGCCATCACCCACCTAGAGTAGCGCTAACCTCAATTGTGGAGTCAGATTTTTTAGCTCACAATTGGCTATGGGAAGAACCAATTTTAATCTCTAACCCACAAGTAGATAATAAAAATGCTTGTTTATTTCCTGAAAAAATTAATGATAAGTTTGTTATATTACACCGCACCGCCGGTCGCGAGATAGCTATTGATTTTGTAAATGAATTATCAGATCTTAGACAAGAAAATATCTTATTAGAAAAAGAGGTGGCAATTAGTCCAAATCCAGATGGATGGGATAGTGCAAAAATTGGCATTGCTGGTCCGCCAATTAAAACAAAAAAGGGGTGGCTCTTAATTTATCACGGAGTTAGTAAGTTTGATAAAAACTATCGATTGGGTTATATGATCCTCGATTTAAAAGATCCCTTTCATGTTTTATATCGCAGTACATATCCGATTTTAGAACCACAGCTGGAGTTTGAGAAAAAAGGTATTGTTGATAATGTGGTTTTTTCTTGCGGTGCTATTGAAAAAGATGGCTTGGTTTATCTTTATTATGGTGGAGCTGATAAGGTGATGTGTGTGGCAACGATGGAGCTGGAGAAATTACTAGGGGTGATTTAATAAACTCATTCAGTAAAAAAAATTCCCTAAATTCCGATGGTTTTTGTGATCTTTGCCAAAAATATCAAATATTTAAACAAACAAAAAAATATTAGCTGACAACATCATCACCACTAACTATATAAAGTATCAGCGCATCTTATATGCAACACGGAATTACCTTCAGTCATCGCCAACTTCAATTTCTTCGCTGTAATGTTGATGACGCTCTTCAGCAAGCTTTATCTCTTAATTTTGATTATCTCCGCCTTTGCCTTTATTGGGATGAGCTAGAACCACAAGCAAAACAATTTAATTGGCAAATAATTAAAAACATCCTTCAGAAATGTCAAGAAAATCAACAAGCAGTTGTACTCACAATTGGCGTAAAAGCTCCTAGATGGCCAGAGTTTTATTTTCCCAGTTGGTTAGAAACTGCAAACATTACTCAACAAAAAACCCAAGACCAACTTTTACAATTTATTTCTCAAGCCTTATTAGAACTTAAAAGTTTTTCCTGCATTAAGTATTATCAGGTTGAAAATGAAGCCCTTGATCCTTCAGGACCAAAGAAAAAAATAATTCCTTTAGCTTTTTTAAAGAAAGAAATTGAATTAGTGAGACAACTTGATCCTGATCGAGAAATCATTACTACTTTATGGGGAAATCAACTTTCCAAACGAAAAATTTTACCGAAGTTAGCGCCAATTTCAGATATAGTAGGCATCGACTTATATTATCGTCAGTTTATTAAAGAAATTCTAAATCAAGAAATTTACATTGGCCCAGCTGATACCACAAGAGAAATTAGTCAAATTATTAAACAGACTCAAACTAAACAAAAGCAAGTTCCTTTAATCTGGATCACGGAGCTACAAGCTGAACCATGGGAGCCATCTAACAAAAAATATTTATCTGCCAATCCAGCTAGTATTTCTCCACAAAAAATAATTGACAATTATAAAATGGCCACTAAATTACCAATATCGACAATTTTTTTCTGGGGTTATGAATATTGGTATTATCGCTCTCAACGGGGAGACAGTCGTTATCTAAAAACTATAGCTAATTTGATATAATTTTAATTATGTTTTCTGAATTAAATCTAATACTTCCATAATTATAAATGAAAATTAATCAAGAAAAATTAAAACAATGGTTTTTATACTGGCCAGTAATCGGCGTGGGTTTTGTCGCACTAGTGTTTTTAGTGATTAGTATCTGGATAGGGGTAGATGTGAGGAAAAAATGCATGATAGCTCAAGGTCGCTACGAAGGAGATTGTGTTGAAGGTTTAATTCAAATTGTGGATGGAGACATAAATAGTTTTCGTGAAAGAAATTCTGCCATTTGGGCTTTAGGGCAAATTGGCGATGATCGAGCTAAAGAAGTAATAGAAAAATACTATACTGGGATTATTCCAAAACGAGAACCTTATGATGCTGGCTTAAGTCAATATGAGATGAAAAAGGCCTTAAAACTTTTAGATGGAGGCTTTAATATAACTCATTTAGTTTGGAACGTTAAAAAAATATAATAAAAAATAAACACATTTCTTTTCTTTGTTAAACTCTTGTAAACTCAACTTAGTATGTCTAAGAAATCAAAACAATCTCATTGGTACGTATATATAGTTGAATGTAAGGACGGCACGTACTATACGGGGGTCAGCAATGATATCAAACATCGTATTAAACAGCACAATTTGGGCAAAGGAGCGAAATACACTAGGGCGCGCTGTCCAGTTAAGCTTGTTTATTCAGAGAAATGCTTTAATCATTCAGCAGCCCTAAAGCGAGAATTTGAAATAAAAAAATTAACTCGGAGCCAGAAAAAAAGTTTAATATCCCCAACAAAAACAAAGAAAATCAAAGTGGGTTTAGCTTTGGGCAGTGGTGGTTGGCGAGGTTTGGCCCATATTGGAGTTATTAAGGCTTTATTAAAGCATCACATCCCGATTGATATCATCGCTGGAAGCAGTACTGGTTCTTTAGCGGGTGGTTATTATGCTGCAACTCAGGATATAGATTTGGTTCAAGAAACGCTTAATAACATTAGATCTAGAAACATCTGGAGTATTTTTGGAGATCCACGACCCAGAAAATCAGGTTTGTTAAAAGGAAATCGTTTTGGAAAAGAAATCAAAAAATATGTTGGTCAAGTAGAAATAGAAAAGCTATCGATCAAATTTGCTGCTACTGCAGTTGATTTTAAAACAGGTAAAACTGTAATTTTAGATACTGGAGATTTAGCTTCGGCCATTAGAGCTAGTGCTTCAGTCCCTTTTATTTTTCAGCCAGTAAAAAGAAATAATATGTTATTGATTGATGGGGCAACTAAAATTCCAGTACCAGTGAAACTTGCTAGGTCTCTGGGAGCCGATGTGATTATTGCAGTTAACCTTTATAAAAATGTTTTTCCTGTAGTAAGTGGCAAGTATAGCTCAATCCAAGTGGCTCTCAAAACTACTCATTTATTACTTCACGAATTAGCTAAATATAATTGCGTTTCAGCTGATAT
>CAYREI010000015.1:6255-11817 GCA_964423285.1 uncultured Pseudomonadales bacterium
GCTCTTCTAGAAGAAATACCAGCATTAGCTAAAAATTTTTGAATCTTAATCGTGTCCATAATGGGAATTATCTCACAGTTATTATGATTTGAATTGAAATGTTTTATAAAATTATATATAATTCTTTTGTTCTCTGCCCCCTTGTTTCCTAACTTGGAAAAAATATGCCTAATAAGACTGAAACTAATAGTCCATCTATAGACTTAGCTGTTATGCAGATGAGGAGACTACTAAATTTCCTAAATATTCCTCTGGTTGAGCCCATTCATGTAAAAAAAACTAAGGTTGATCTAATAAGACATTTTGGATTTTGCACCTATAAGGGGCTTAATGAAAATTATCCAGTTGAAATTCCTTCTGATGCAGATGTGATTCAAGTCGCAGAAAAAAGTTCAGAGATTTTGAAAATTATTGATAGAGAGTTGTCTAAGGGGCACTTTCTCCATATAAGAATTGTTGATGGACAGCAACGTGGTTCTGGAAATCCGGTAGTAATTTTGGGTAGAAATTCAGGGCGAAAATCTGGCATAGGATATGAAAGATCTGCAGAAAATACTTTAGATGATAAATTGATTTTAAGTGAGGGTGAATTAATAGGTTTTAAAACCAATGAGGAGGAAATTTTAATAGAACCTAATCTTAGTATAGATATTTTTTCTCAACCAGTTTCAGTTTTAATTAAAACAACTAATCTTGATAATGAAAAAGAAAGATCAAAAAAAATACGTCTCGGAGGTGGTTTTAGATTAGAGTTTGAAAAGATAGAGAATGAAAATCCACCACATTTTGTTTTTAAAGCTGTCATTGCTTTTGATGATAATAGTCCGCGAGTAACAGCGCTTAATTTTAAAAAGGATTGGGATGTTCCTAGAAAAGAAATTGATATTTCGTTGGAATTTGATGCAGAAAAAAATAAATTTATTTTTCCCAAAGACTCGTTTTCAAATAGTAGGGAACAAACTTTAGCGACAATTAATAATGAGGAAAAAATAGTCAATGTAAGAGATGTCGGAATGATGGTTTTGGAAAATTTAGTAAAGAAAGATGGCCAGGCCATGGCCGAGTGGTTGAAGGCAGTGCTTTATGTGAATCCGAAAGAAGGGGTTCCTTCTATTGAAGGAGTGTTTTCAGTGAAAAAGAACGGTGGCGATTTGACATTAATTGGCCCAAAGATAATTAGTTGGGATGGTTTAGAGACTGCTAAAGAATGGCTTAATCTTGATGATGGCGTAAGTCAAAAAAAGCACCTAGAGTCCACCTTTCTAGAATTTAGATATCAAATGTTTCTATTTATGTCTTTATCCAAAGCTGGGTTAATCAATCCAACATTTATTTTTAAACAAAATGCTACCTTTTCCGAAGAGCAATTCCAGTTTCATCATAGTCAAGATAGTGTAGTTTCTACGGTTAATGTTATGTTAGAAGAGGCTCCCATTGAATCAGAAATTAAGAAAATAATTGCTGATCATATCATTCCAGGATATAATCAAACTTTTCGTAGAGAAAGAACCGGTCCGCGTTTGTTGGGAGAACTATTAAAAACTTTATCTCTAAGATCGTTAGAAGAAGAGCAGAATTCATGGAAGTCAATTTATAAAAACGAAAAAAATGGGACAGAGTGCAGTATCTGGCAATATAAAGCAGAGGGTAATAAATTAACTTTGGTTTCTATCGAAGGATTTGTTTTAGGTTTTTGGTTCAAAGACGGTCTGTTAGTGGAAATAAACAACATGTTTGAGCTGAAGGAGAAAAGTCAAGATTTGAGTGGACTACTTAATCTCATCGTTGTTCCCGCTATGCTTAATAACTTGCGAGAAGGTGATTGAAATTATTGCTTTGGATTATTTTTTCGTTTTTCAATTTTTTTCAAAGAGTACATTAATCTTTTATGAAGATCTATTTTTTTAACTCTGGCAAAGCGTAAAACTGTGACTAAAATATCACCCAACTCTTGTTCATAGCTTTCATCTTGCTGAGCAGCTAAGTTAGATTTTTTATATCCATGTTTAGCCAGATAAGCTCGAGCCATTTCCCCCACCTCTTCTAAAATGGAGAGAATCATCGTTGAACCATAATCTTTAGAATAGCGTTTACCTCGATCAATCTTATCTAGGTATCGGAAATATTGCCCAAAAGGAGTGCTAAATTTATTGCTTTGCTGTTGCTTATTTGCTTGATTTTCCATAATTTCATTATACTCTATAGATAGAAAGGATCACCAAACTATATAAAAATAGCTATATAAAGTAAAATAGAGTCACATGTCTCAAGTTCAACAAATAAAAGATGCGATCGATATTGTGGAAATTATTAATGAGCGTGTTGAATTAAAACGTGGTGGGCGTAATTGGAGAGGACTGTGTCCATTCCATGGCGAAAAAACTCCTTCATTTTTTGTGAGCGAAGAGCTACAACGCTACAAATGTTTTGGTTGTGGTGAGAGTGGAGATGTGTTCAATTTTTTAGAAAAATACGAAGGCATGACTTTTAATGAAGCTCTGCACTATTTAGCAGATAGGACTGGTATTACTTTGAAAGAATACAAACCTTCACCGGCTGATGAAAAACGCAATCAATATCTAGAAATTTTAAGTTTAGCCAAAGAATATTATCATTATTTATTAGTTGAACATAAAGCTGGGCAAAAAGCTCGCGATTACCTCAAAAATCGTGGTACCAATCAGGAGTCATTAAAATTATTTCAAATCGGTTATTCTTTATCTGGCTGGGATGGATTAATTAAGTATCTACATCACAAAAAGAAGTACAAACTTGAGTTATTAGTGGATACAGGCTTGGTGATCAAGCGTAAGGGTCGTTATTATGATCGGTTTCGAGATCGAGTTATGTTCCCACTTAAAAATCATCGCGGTCAAGTGGTGGGTTTTTCTGGTAGGAGTCTTGACCCAGATGTTAAGCAGGCTAAATATATTAACTCTCCAGAAACCCAACTTTATCATAAAGCTGAATTACTCTATGGTTATAGCGAATTACTCCAATTTATTCGTAAAAAAAGTGAAGTAATTGTGACTGAGGGGGAGTTTGATGTAATCTCTTCAACTCAAGCCCATGTCAATAATATTGTGGCTATTAAGGGTTCTGCTTTTACATTGGCACACGCTAAATATATTAAGCGTGTAGCGAGTAAAATCTTATTCGCTTTAGATATGGATTCAGCCGGGATTGAAGCGACTAAGAGATCGATCCCCATTGCTCAAGAAGCTGAGCTGGAATTACGAGTAATTAAATTGGGAGAATTTTCAGAGAATGAAAAGAAAGATCCCGATGATGTGGCACGAGGGAATCCTAAAATTTGGAGAGAGTTAGTTAAAAATTCAGTTTCTGTTTATCAATTTTTAATTGAAGTGGCAGTAGCTGAGCATGATCCAAAATCTCCTGATGGTAAAAGGATGATCGTTAAACAACTAGCAGTTGTTATTGATGGTATAAGTCATGAAGTCGAAAAAGACTATTACCTCAAGGAATTGGCTAAGTTGCTAGGTGTAAAACAAAGTGTAGTAGTTCAGGATATTAATCAAATTGTGGCTCGAAAAACAAATAAAATTAGTCGAAAAAAGCCAGATTCTGAAATAAAACTTGAACCAACTCAGACTCGGCAGCAAAAATTAGAAAAATATATTTGGTTTCTATTGCTTAGAAGTGAGCCTGACCAGATCAAAAAACGAGCTATGGAGTTGAGTGAAATTATTTTTCAAAATAAAATTCATCAATTGCTTTTAAAAAAATTACTTGATTTTCAGCCCGCTTATTCTTTGGAATCTTTTGGAAAGTTTTTGCCTGAAGATCTGCAGCAGCTAGTTTTTGATCTCTATCTTCAACCCCAATATGCAAGTAGCATTAAAGAAATAAATTTAGATAAAGAATGGCCAAAGCTTTTTCTTGATTTCAAACGACTTTCTATCCAAAAGCAAATTTCTCAGATAACCAAAGAATTAGATGGATTAGATTTAAAACAGATTAAAACGACTAAAGAAGAAGAAAAACAAGCTGAATTATTGGAAAAAATAGTTGTTTTGGGATCAAAACTTAAATAGAATTCTTAGGCTTTTATTAATTAATGATGTATTATTAAAGAAGCTTTTAGACATTAATCAAGAAAGGTAAATATGCCAGAAGATAATCAAAAATCAGTCGGAGTTATTCATTTAACCGATGATACTTTTAAGACAACTCTTAGTGACAAAAAGGGATTGCCAGTTTTTGTTGATTTTTATGCAGAGTGGTGTGGACCATGCAAAATGGCTGCTCCGGTTGTAGATAAATTAGCTGGTGAGTATCAAGGAAAAATGATTATCGCCAAACTCAATGTGGATGAGGGCAACGAGACTGCGAGTAAGTATGGAGTTATGAGTATTCCTACTTCAATAATTTTTAAAAATGGTGAAGAAGTTGATCGCACCATTGGTTTTCCCGGTGAAGACGGTTTTCGTCAGATGATTGAGAGAAATTTAAAGGATTAATAAAGGAGAGAAAAATGGAGCACGTTAAAGTAGCTATTATTGGTTCTGGTCCGGCTGGATATACTGCCGCTTTATATAATTCTCGAGCGCAACTTAAACCAGTGGTATTTGCTGGTGAAAAAAGTGGTGGCCAACTGATGTGGACTACTGATGTGGAAAATTTTCCTGGTTTTTCTCAAGGAAAACCAGGCCCTGAGTTAATGATGGAAATGCGTCAGCAAGCAGAAAAATTTGGAGCTGATATCCGTGATCAATATGTAACCAAAGTTAATTTTTCAGCTCGTCCTTTTAAGCTACAAATTGCAAATGAGGCAGAAGTAACTGCTGAGGCAGTGATTATTGCCACGGGCGCTGAATCTAAAATGCTCAATATTCCTGGAGAAAAAGAGCTTTTAGGACGAGGAGTGAGTGTTTGCGCAGTTTGCGATGCGGCTTTTTTTAAAGATAAGAATGTTTATGTGGTGGGTGGTGGCGATGTTGCAATGGAAGATGTTCTCGCTTTAACTAAGTTTGCCAGAGAAATTACTTTAGTCTATCGAAGCGGTAAATTACGAGCCAGTAAAATTATGCAGGATCGAGTTTTGAATAATGATAAAGTGAAAGTGATGTATAACGCAATCGTGACTGAGGTAATGGGAAAACCAATGCTACAAAAAATTAAAATTAAGCAAGATAACCAAGAAAAAGAATTTCTTGCCGATGGTTTATTTTTAGCCATTGGTCACAGACCAGTGAGTCAACTTTTTGCTGATCAAATTGAACTCGATGAAAAGGGATATATTTTTACTAGGCAAGACAAGAGGTTTACCTCCATGACTTCAGTAGATGGAGTTTTTGCTGCTGGAGACGTAGTTGACTTTCGCTATCGTCAAGCTATTACTGCTGCTGGCATGGGTTGCGCGGCCGGTTTAGATGCAGAGCGATGGCTAGAGCAACAAAATTGAGGATGCATTTGAACAAATATGGAAAATGAGGGAAAATAAAGGGGTATCGGGTAGAATGGTTACTTATATGACTGCTGTTAAAAGGGTGGTTGATACAATGTTACTTAGAGGGATATAATACCTCATCTTTATGGCCA
>CAYREI010000016.1:0-6647 GCA_964423285.1 uncultured Pseudomonadales bacterium
CATTTTTTCATAACCTAACCAATTGTTCTGATCATATCGAGTAATCTTTCAATTTCCAGTTTAATTAAGTACAATTGCCCCTTAATTGATTGCAGGTTGTTAGGATATTCAAGAAATTGTTCTAGTTGGGTCATTTTAGGTTTTAGAAAGTTTTCTAAAAAATTTTCTAATTTAAATTCTTCTGATTCAAGCTCATCGAGTCTAACTTCTTTTTCTTGGGTAACTAGTTTGTTTGTAATTATTTCTTCATGTTGAAGCTTGGCAAAGATAAAGAAAGCCATCACCACTGGGAGGGTGAGAAGAGAAACTAGATCATGCTGACCCAAATTTGGTGAAAGTCCGTAATGAAACAACATAATTAACATGGTGACGATCACGCTGGTGCCAACATGGCTAGAAAAAATTACAAAAAAGAGATGAATATAAGTTAGAGGATAAAACCAGGAAGCAGTATTGCCGGTGGCGCCGATCAAAAGCAAAAAAGCCATGGTGGCGAGCACAGTCTCAATAGACATAAAAGCTGGCAAAATATACCAGGCTTTGGTTTTACTGATTTTTTTGACAATAAAGTAGAGAAGTCCAATCGCTGCAAAAGCCTGGAGAGAGTATCCAATTAAGATTGGTACGTGTAGCCAGCAATAAATCAAAGCAATTCCTAGAGTCATGGCTAGAGTATGAAGTAAGGTCGACAATTGATTAAAGCGGGCAGACATTAAGAATAGTATAGCGTGGTTTTAGGGTGAGTTTTAGTAATAAAACAAAAAATCTTGCTTTTGCGGCATCTATTGTTTTGTTGGCGGGAAATTCCCGTAGCAAAGATTCGTCAATTAGTTTTTTAATGTGTTAAAATTGTCGAAGTTTAAAATAATAAGAGAGTAATTTACATGCCGCAATATGAACTCGATAATCACAACAAAAAAGCTGTCATCTCATTGGGCGGCTCACTAATTAACCCAGGGGAAATAGCAGTAGATTTTTTAAAAAAGTTTAAACTTTTTATTGAAAAAAGAGTTGATGAAGGTTGGAAATTTATCATAATCACTGGAGGAGGTGCTCCTGCTCGTTGGTATATTGACGGATCTTCATCTATTGTGGGAAAAAATATAACAAAAAATGATATGGATTGGTTGGGAATTCATGCTACTCGTTTTAATGCTCATCTAGTAAGAACTATTTTTAGAGATATTGCCCAACCAGTTATTATTACCAACCCTGAAAAAGGTTTTATTGATTCTAAAAAAGCAATCATCGTTGGGGGTGGTTCAGAACCAGGATGGTCAACCGATCATGTTTCTACCACAATAGCTATAAGAATCAATGCTCCCTATGTAATAAATTTATCAAATATTAAACAAGTATATACTGATGATCCAAAGAAAAATCCTAAAGCAAAACCAATTAATAATATAAAATGGAATGATTTTTGTAAAATAGTTGGCGATACTTGGGAACCAGGATTAAATATGCCATTTGATCCGATTGCATCAAAATTAGCTAAAGAAAAAAATATTATTGTATTAATAGTTGAAGGAACAAACTTAAGAAATCTTGAAAAGCTTTTTAAATCTGAAAAGTTTGTCGGAACCATCATCTCAAACTAATTTTTTATTCATTTCTTAGTTTCTGTATGTTATAATTATTTTTTTACTATATCAAGTTGATAGTACAAATATGTCAAGTGTCAACGATTGTCTTTTTTGTAAAAATCTTAAAGGTCATATAAAACATGCCAGAGTGTTGATGCCATGGATCAATTCTTCTAAATTGATTATTGATGAAACAAAAAATCTTTTTTTAACGTATGAGCTATTTCCCATAAATGAAGATCCATATTTTTTAGTTATTTCAAGAAATCATATTACTTCTTTTAATCAAATTAAAGAAAACATCGATTTAGAAATGAATCAATTAATTGAAGGCATTTTTAATTTGCATAAAAAAAAGCATATTGTAATTTTTGAACATGGAGGACAAATTCATGAAAAAAGATCTCAATCAGTTCATCACGCTCACACACACGCAATATTGACTAATAAAAAGTATTTTGAGCAAATGAAAGAAGAATTAAATAAAATTCAAATTCCTTTCAAAATATTAGATTTTGATAATTTTTCAACCCAGTCTGTACTTAAAAAAAATGCTAAAAATCAAAGTTATTTACTTTTCAGACAAGACAATCGGGGGATTTTCATCTTGGAAACACCAGATTTGCCTATCTATTCTCAATTTTTTAGAATTTTAATGAATAAAATTAATAATCAAAGACCTTTTGTAAATTGGAAAAGTTACAACAACGTAGATGCCGATGTAATTAGAGCTAGGTTAAATAGTATAATAAATTCAACTTCAGTAGAAGCTGCAACTGGAGTTTTAGTTATAGACAAAAATCAAGAGATCCTACTGCTTAAATCTAAAAAAGAATTTGATTGTTGGGTTGTTCCTGGAGGACATATTGAATATGGCGAGAGTATTGAAGATTGCGCTAAAAGAGAATTAAAAGAAGAAACTGGATTGGATTTAGACGATATCATTTTTTTTCAAACTCAAGAATCTTTAACAAAAAGACTTAGTGCATTTGGCAACCAAATCAGTGGTAGACATTTTATTTTTTTAAATTGTTTAGCTAGAACAAAATTATTAAAACCTGAGGTAAGTTTGGATAGCGATAAAGTAGATTATATTTGGATCAACCCGATTAAAGCATTGAAACAACTACAAATTAATGAAGCTACTCAAAAATTTATTAGAAAATATATAAAATCACTATGATAAATACAATGCTAATTGGCATTGGTCCTCATGCCAGGCGTATATATTTGCCATTTTTTGATAAATATAAATCTAAGTTTAAAATAAATTTATGCGTTGGTGTTGAATGTAAAGAAAAAAAACAAAGAACAAAAGAATATTTAAGCCAGTTATCAATGAATATTGAAAATTTTTTGTTTATAGATCCATTTTCAGAAAAAATGCCAAAGAAAGTAGAAAGGGATTTAAATCAACTTATAAAAATAAATAAAATTTCAACAGTTATCATAGCCACAGAACCAACAGCTCATAAAGCCTATGCTATTTGGGCATTAAAGAATAATTTGCATGTTTTGATGGACAAACCAATAACAACAAGAAAAAATGTTGTTTTTGATATGAAAGAAGCTGAAGGTATATATCAAGATTATATTGAAATTAATGAAGCAGCTCAAAAATCAAAATCTCATTGTGTTGTAAATTCTCAAAGGAGATATCATCCAGGAAAACGAAAAGTTTATGAATTAATTGCAGAGATTTCGAATAAATTCAATATGCCTGTAACAGCTATTCATTCATCTGATGCTGATGGACAATGGTTTTTTCCTGAAGAAATACTAAATGAAACTTATCATGGATACAATTTAGGGAATGGAAAGTGTTCTCATAGTGGGTATCATTATTTTGATACAATTTACAACTTTTATAAGTCAGGTAAAATAGAAGGAAAAAAAGCAGACTATGCTGAAGTTTATACATCCTTTTTGCAACCCAAAGGTTTTATTAAACAAATTACTCAGGAAGATTATAAATCTTGGTTTGGTGATGAATATAAACAAAATTTCACTGATAAAGAATTAGATAAAAAATTTGAGAACTTTGGCGAAATTGATGCTTTTACAATAATTAAGCTTTTTAAAGATGGCGAGGTCATCTGCAATATTTCTCTTGATTTAATTCATAATAGTTTTTGTAGAAGATCTTGGGTTAAAGCCAATAAAGATTTATATAAACATAATGGGAGAGTTAAACACGAATATCATATGATTCAACAGGGTCCATTGCAAACTATTCAGATACATGGATATCAAAAAAATAGTGAACATGATAAAAATAACATAAATGATTTTAATTTTGGAGGAAATAATCATTACGAAATTCACGTTTTTAGAAATAATAAAATCATTGGAGGAAAATCGTTAGTGTCTTACTCTACGAGATCTTCTAATCATAATAGAATTGAAGTTGATAAAAAGATTCCAATAAATCAGTTAACATATGAGTACTCTAGGGAATTAGCAATTTTAGAATTTTTTAATTTAGTAAGTGGAAAAATTAAAAAAAGCATTTCCGAAATTAAAGATCATGAATTCCCAGTTAAAATTATGAGTTCTATTTATAAATCTCATATTAGTAAAAAACCAGTTATTTTCAAGATATAAATATTTTTAGATTATAGAAAAATTATATGTTTAAAGCGTACAATCACACCAAAATCGAAGAAAAATGGCTTCAATATTGGGAAGAAAATCAACTTTTTCTTCAGACAGAAGATCAAGAAGTTAAAGAGATTAAAGATAAAATGTATCTTCTGTTTGCTTTTGCTTATCCTTCTGGTCAGGGGTTGCATGTGGGGCATGTTGAGAGCAAAACAGCCCTAGATATTTTGGCCAGATATTATCGAATGAATGGTAAAAGTGTCTTTTTTCCAGTGGGCTGGGATGCATTTGGTTTGCCAGCAGAAAATTATGCAATTAAAACTAGCGTGCCTCCAGTGGAGACGACTAAAAACGCAATCAATACTTTCCGTCGTCAAATCAAGCGCCTGGGAATTTCTTATGATTGGGCCAATGAAATCGCCACCTGTCATCCTGGTTACTATAAATGGACGCAGTGGTTGTTTTTGCAGTTGTACCAAGCAGGTTTAGCTTATCGCGACACTGGGTTGGTAAATTGGTGTCCTTCTTGTCAAACGGTATTGGCTAATGAACAAGTGGTTGCTGGCCATTGTGAGCGTTGTGAATCTGAGGTGATTCAGAAAGAAATGGAACAGTGGTTTTTCAAGATTACAGATTATAAAGATGAGTTGATTTCTGGTTTAGATCGAGTAGATTGGCCTGAGCCGACCAAAAAACAACAGTTAAATTGGATCGGAAAGAGTGAAGGTTTGAAGGAAAAGTGGCAGGTTAAGGATTTAGATCTAGAGATAGAAACTTTTACTACCTGGCCTCACACTACTTGGGGAGCAACTTTTATTATCATCGCTCCAGAACATCCAGTAATTAAAAAGATGACTAAAGACACAGAGCATGAAACTGAGGTGAATAAATTTTGTCAGCAGATTAGTAAGGAAAAGGCAGGTGGGGCAATTATCAAAGATAAAAAGGGTATTTTTACCGGGCGTTATGCCATTAACCCGTTGACTGGTTGGGAGATGCCGATCTATGTAGCTAATTTTGCCATCATGGAATATGGCACAGGGATGGTGAAGGCTTGTCCGGCTCATGATAAGCGAGATTACGAATTTGCTGTTAAGTATAATTTGCCGATTGTGAAAGTGATTGATTCTGGTAACTCAAATCAACCAGAGTGCTATGTTGGCGAGGGAGTGATGGTCAATGCTGGTGATTTAACCGGCATGAAAACAGAGGAGGCTCGAGAGAAAATTACCAAACAGGCGATCAAAAAAGGCTATGGCGAGGAGATGACTACTTACAAACTTCGCGACTGGCTAATTTCCAGGCAACGTTATTGGGGTGCGCCGATCCCGATTGTTTATGATCCAGAGGGGAAAGCACATCCGGTTAAAGAAGAACATTTGCCTTGGGAGCTACCCACTGATGTTGATTTTAAGCCGACTGGAAAATCTCCTTTAAGATCCTCAAAAGAATTTAAAGCTCGTACTGAAAAGCTTTATGGTAAGGGTTGGAGTCCTGAGTATGACACCATGGATACTTTCGTAGATTCTAGCTGGTATTACTTGCGTTACATTAGCTCTCGAGACGAAGCTGTTTTTTCAGCTAAAGCTCAGCTCAAAAAATGGATGCCAGTAGATTTTTATATGATTGGACCAGAGCATATTGTGTTGCACTTGTTGTACTCGAGGTTTTTGACTAAGTTTTTACGCGATCAAGGTTATTTAAATTTTGATGAGCCATTTATGAAAATGCGTCATCAAGGCATGATCTTGGGTCCAAATGGTAAAAAAATGAGCAAGAGTAAAGGAAATGTAATTAATCCTGATGAGATAGTTAAAAAATTTGGCGCTGATACGCTCAGGATGTATGAGATGTTTATCGGTCCTATCGAGGCTGATAAACCTTGGGATATACGCGCGGTCTCAGGTAATTATCGTTTCTTAAATCGAGTCCATCAACTAGTTCAAACATGGTCAAGTGTGTCTAATGATCTGGAAATTTCTATTCATCAAGAATTACAGCGCAAGCTACATCAGACAATTAAAAAGGTTACTCATGACATTCCGGCACTTAAATTTAATACTGCCATCGCAGCCATGATGGAATTGATTAATGTCTGGGAAGCAGCAGTCAAGGAGGCAGATAGCCCGGCAGTAATTAGCGCAACTGATATTTTGGCTTTTATTAAGATTTTGGCTCCTTTTGCGCCTTTTATGGCTGAAGAGCTTTATCAGCAAGTAGCTAAGAAGCCAGCCAAAAGCATCCATCTGGATACTTGGCCAGAATGGGATGAAAAGTTAGCCTTGAAACAACAAGTTTCTATTCCAGTCCAAATTAATGGCAAGTTGAGGGGAGAAGTAGTCATAGCTCACGATCAGTTGCAGAAAAAAGAGTTGGTTTTGGCTGCAGTTAAAGAATTAACCGCCATCCAGAGTCGACTTGAAGGTAAAAAATTGATTAAAGAAATCTACGTCCCAGGCA
>CAYREI010000016.1:6747-9721 GCA_964423285.1 uncultured Pseudomonadales bacterium
TCATCCAAGAAGCTATTTAGTTGGCAGCTAATTCTATTTATTGTGCTGGCTTTAATTGGTCTGGCCGGGATTGTATTTGGTTTATATACGCTGACTGTTTTCTCTAACCAGGGCTGTATTGTAGAGGAGAGTATTCCAGAAGCCTCGGCCTCGGCCTTGCTCCCATTTTCTCAAGGTTTGATCTATGTAGATCTGGCTGGAGCAGTTAAAGATCCAGGAATTTATCAGTTGGCTGCAGGGAGTCGGTTGGCTACAGCCATAGATCAAGCTGGTGGTTTTATTCCCCAAACAGATACGGCCTACGTTTCTCAAGAATTAAACTTAGCTAAAAAATTAAAGGATGGTGATAAAATTTACATTTTTTCTCAAGAGGAAAGAGAATATCATCAAGATGCAATTGAGTTCTGTCAAAAATTAAACACCAGCTCTACTCAAGTCGATAACCAAGGGATAGCTCAAATTTCGATTAATAATGCTTCCGCTGAAGATCTCCAGACCCTTGAAGGCATAGGTGAGAAAAGAACTGAAGAGATTTTAGCGGGCAGACCATATCAGAGTTTGGGTGAGTTAGTTGAAAAGGAAATCTTAACAGAGAGTCTATTTAATAAAATTCAAAATCAAATTAAATTATAACTTTCGTATCTTTTTAATGAATCGTTTATAACATTATGACTAAGATAAAACTATATATTTATATCATTATTATACTATTTATAATTGCAAATATTATGCAAGAATTAGTTCTGACCCGAAAATATATAGATAATGATTTGATCACCGCTCGGGTTTTATTAATGAAAAATATGCAAGATTGCTATATCAAAACATATCACTACTCTTTTTTTATTCCTAATTGTGAGCAATATAATGACGGCGAGCTTCTTGAGGTGATTGGCACTCATGGTAGTGATTCTGATAATGGCTTTTTTCAGCTAAAAAGATTGAAGATTCAAGCCGTGAAGAGAATTTCTCTGGATCGATTTTCGGTAAAGCATTGGTGGAGCAGAGTCTTAATTTTAATTTCTCACCAGAAAGCTGTTCTCCTCGAGAAAGGATTGCTCTATCTACCATCCACCCACGCCAATCTGGTTAAGGGGATGGTCTTTGGTGGCGCTGCTTTTTTGCCTCAAGAGCTTCAACAAAGTTTCCAAGTTACTGGTTTAACTCATGTTGTTTCTGCCTCTGGATACAACGTGTCAGTAGTGGCTGCGATGGCCTTATTTTTATTTTCAAAATTTTTATCTAGGAAATTTTCAACACCAATAGTTATTTTTATTATTTGGAGCTATGCAATTGCTGCCGATTTAGTGGCGCCAGTCATTAGATCTTCAATTATGATTTCATTAAATTTAATTGCTTCACGGGTATTTTTTAGGAAATCTAATTTATTATTTAGCTTAGTCTTCACAGCTTTTATTATGCTTTGGTGGGAGCCATTTTATGCCAGCAGCTTATCATTTTGGTTGTCAACACTAGCTACTCTGGGCATAATCCTGGTTTTACCACTCTTAGAGAGCGAAGAGAGTTGGTTTTCTCGGCTAAGCACAGGCTATTTAACTAACAAAAAAAATTCATCAACCGACAATATTTTCAAAGAATCTTTTTTGGTTACTTTAGCTGCTCAAAGTTTAACTCTACCTCTAGTGGCAGCCGTGTTCGGAGAGATTAGTCTGCTAAGTTTTTTAACCAATACATTGTTATTGTGGCTAACGCCTCTGATTACCTTATCTGGTTTAGGCCTGATGATAGCAAGCGTTATATTTTTACCCTGGCCAGGTTTGTGGCAGTTATTAGCTCCCATATTAAGTTTGTTTGTCTGGTTGCCAACAGAGCTATTTATCTCGAGTGTAGAGTGGTTTGGGCAGTTTGAATGGGGCTTGGTCGAGTTTTCTTTACCCTGGTGGATGGTATGGACATGGTGGGGTATGTTGGGTGTAGTTGTCTTGAGGAAAAATTACAAGGTGAGTGGCAAAGCCAGAAAGGATGACCTGGAGTATGCCACGTTTTTTAGCGATTAGCTTTTTAAGCTTGATAATTTTATTGGGTCAGATCTGGAAATCTTGGCCAGATGAGTATGCACATTTGGTATTTTGCGATGTTGGTCAGGGCGATGCAATTCTTATCACCTCTGGATTTACTCAAATGTTGATCGACGGTGGTAAGGGAGATGAAGTTTTGTCATGTTTGGAAGAACATTTGCCATTTTGGGACAGAACCATTGAAGTGGTGGTCGCGACACATGCTGATGCCGATCACATTGGCGGATTGGATGCGGTTATACAACAGTACGATGTTTCACAAATTATTAGCACTCAATTTATTAAAGACAGTCAACCCTTTTTTGAGTTTAAAGAGGAAGCAGAGAGAGAAGTGTTAGTTGGAGCAGTTCTAAAAAAGCCGATTTTAGGCCAGCAGATGCGATTTACTCAAGGTCAGAATTTTTATAACCTTATCAAAACACATCAGCGGCCAATAATATCTTTTTTAATTCTTTCACCTCAAGTAGATCAAGTTCAGTTAGCGATGAAAAATTCATTAAAAACCGAAACAAACATATCGGATTCAGCTAATTTTTTTAGTCCGTTATTAACTAAAGATTTTGATTACAATGATTTATCTGTCGTGCTATTTTTACAACTGGGCCAAGTCAAGGTTTTACTAATGGGAGACTTAGAGTATGAAGGCGAGTTAGCATTGATTGGTGCTAATTTGTTAGCTGAAGTGGATATTCTAAAAGTCGGGCACCACGGGGCAAAAACTAGTACTAGTATTGATTTTCTTCAGCTAGTTAGACCCGAAACTTCGATTATTAGCGTAGGTAGTAGCAATAGTTACGGACATCCATCTCTTGAGGTAATGAATAATTTGATGCTATTTGATAGTGAAATACTGCGCACAGATGAGCTAGGAACGATTGAGTTGGTGAGTGATGGTGAGAAATATTGGTTAGTGGAGCATAAATAAAACGAGGTGA
>CAYREI010000016.1:9821-11385 GCA_964423285.1 uncultured Pseudomonadales bacterium
GGGGTCAAAATCCTATATTAATTTGATGAAATTTCATCAAAAACGATGGTATATAATTTGGTAAAGAATACTATAAAGGCACCATGCAAGTTGTAGACGAGTTACGAGCAGATCTAAAAAAAGCTTTAACTAAGCTGGGGTTGCCGATGGTTGAGATTCATATTGAACATCCGGCTGATTCTACGCACGGTGATTTTGCGACTAATGTGGCAATGGTTGTTTTTGGTCAATTAGATGATCAGCAAAAAAAAGATTTTAACAACCCACAACAATTAGCAGAAAAAATTGCTACGGCGATCAAAGCCTCTAAAGAATTAATTGCTGAAATTAAAGTTGTCAGTCCTGGTTTTATTAACTTTATTCTTTCTGAACACTTTCTACTTGAAGAACTCAATGGTGTTTTGACAAATAGTGATCAATTAGTGCCCCAAGTGAATCAAGGGAAAAAGATAGTAGTGGAGTTTACTGATCCCAATCCATTTAAACAGTTTCACATTGGTCATCTTTACAGCAATACGGTCGGGGAGAGCATTTGTCGGCTATTAGAAGCCACGGGAGCCAAGGTGTGTCGCGCTAACTATTTTGGTGACGTGGGGATGCATGTTGCCAAAAGCATCTGGGGCATGCGAGAAAAAATTTTTCACGAGCGAGAAGAGTCGATTGACCAAGCTCTAGAAAATCTAGGTGATCATCCGATTGCAGATCGTGTTAAATTTCTCGGCGAATCATATGCAATGGGATCTACTGCTTTTAAAGAAAGCGATCGAGCTAAAGAACAAATTGGTCAGCTTAATAAATTGTTGTATCAGATTTCACAAGACATCATGGTTGATCAAAAAGGCTGGCATCCAATTGCTGACTATAAACAGCATTTAGACGAGGAGATACAGAAAAATTGGGATTATGATGAAATCAAACAGCTTTATCAGACTGGTAAAACTTGGAGCTTAGCTTATTTCGAAACTATTTACGATCGAGTAGGGATGAGTTTTGATAATTATTACCCAGAAAGCGTGGTGGCTGAACATGGGTTAGAAATGGTTAAGAAAGGTCTAGCTAAAGGAATTTTTGTAGAGAGTCGTGGGGCGGTGATTTATGAGGGTGAAAAACACGGCTTACATACCCGAGTTTTTATTAACTCCGCCGGTCTACCTACTTATGAGACTAAAGAACTGGGTTTAGCTCCAGCCAAGTATCAAGATGGTGAATATGACGCCTCGATTATTATTACTGGTAATGAGATTAATGAATATTTTCAAGTGTTGCTAGCAGCCATGAAAGAAATCGAGCCAGAGCTGGGTGAAAAAACCGAGCATATTGGTCATGGGATGGTGCGTTTACCTAGTGGCAAGATGAGTAGTAGGACGGGTGAGATTATCACCGGGCAGTGGCTTTTAGAGGAAGCAGCTGGACGTATTACTCAGGTATTAAAAGAGGCCAAAAAAGGACTCTCAGTACAAGATCAGAGCTTGATCGCAGAGCAGGTGGGGCAGGCAGCAATTAAGTATACTTTTTTGAAAGCTGGCATTGGGAAAGATATTGCTTTTGATTTTGATGAATCGTT
>CAYREI010000017.1:0-11285 GCA_964423285.1 uncultured Pseudomonadales bacterium
TATTGCAAACCCTGACTTTTTCAAGTGCTAACGAAGAAAAATCAGCTGGTATGCAAGATGCTGTGTATATTTTAGACCCTGACTTTTTCAAGTGCCACGGGTGGGATTCGAACCCACATGCCTTGCGACACACGGTTCTAAGCCGTGCTTGTCTACCAATTCCAACACCGTGGCTCTAAACGTATATTGTACCGTATTTTTAAATTAGATAAGATGTGTCTATGACTAATGCTGATATTTTACCTCAATCAAATACTTCATCCACAATTAATCCGAATTCAAATTCTACTCCTTCATCTGTTCTACCTCATGAACACGAAGAACTAGAACAACAACGGAAACTCCACTTAACCCAACTCTATGCTATTAAATTTATTGCAGTACTCTTAATCTTACAGGGTCTTTGGACTCTATTTAATTCCATTAAGTTTATTTTTATTAAATTACCTTTACTAGAACAGCAACTCAATGCAGGGCAAATCGATAATCTTCAAGTCAACGCTTTTGCTAATAGAGCCATTGTGATGACTATTTCAACAATTCTAAGTTTATTTTTTGCACTACGTATTACTATTATTCAATCTAAAATTGCTAAAATTATTAGCATTACGATTGCTGTACTATTAGTAATAGGCAATACACAAATTAATAATTTTCTAAATCAAATTGGTTCCAGCCAACTAATTGGCTCAACCGTTATCGAAACTTTTAGATCTGTCATATCTTTCTAATGATCGCTTATACTCACAAAATTCATCCTCGTTCTAGATCAATAAAAATTCGCATCGAACAAAACGGAGAAGTAGTAGTAACAACTCCACGATTTATTCCTAAGTGGAGTATTAATGCTGTAGTAAAGAAAAGTGATCCTTGGATCCAAAGACAATTTTTAAAAATTAAGCAACAAAAAAACTTTGGAGAAACTCCTCATACAATCAAACTGTTTGGAAAAAAATATCATAAAAAAATTCATCTACAAACTGATCAACCAATTGGTGTCAAAATCGTTGGAGATGAGCTATCCATTAATCCAATTGAAGACAGTGATAAAAAAATTAGTAGTGAAATCAATCGATTTTTAAAATCAACTGCACAGAGATACATCTTACCTAGAACTAAACAGTTAGCTACTAAAATGAAGATCAAATTTAATCGAATTTTATTAAAACAGCAAAAAACCAGATGGGGGAGTTGCAGTAATCAGGGAAATCTCAATTTTAACTGGCGTCTAGTTCACTGTCCGGTTAAGATAATTGATTATGTAATTATTCATGAGTTAGCTCATCGTAAACACATGAATCACTCGCTAGCTTTTTGGGATCTAGTTAAAAAATATGACCCTGAATACTTAAAACATCGTGGTTGGTTAAAACGACATGGTCTAACATTAGGCTGATTATGTTAGGATAAGATTATGAAAAAAATTTTAGAATTTCTTCATTTAAAAAAAGAAAATCCGCAAGAAAAATATCTTAAAATAGGTCTGAGAATTTTACTATTTATCTCTATTTTTCTAGCTGGCTATCTCACAGCTAAGCTACAAATTCTCTTCAGCTTGATTTAATTTTGCCAACCACATGCATCATTAAACCACCTTGAACTAAATCAAGAACCAGCCCAAAAATAATAGTCGTTACCCAAGAACTTACTCCCATGCCCACTAATCCTGCAAATCTGCCTGTTAACCAGACTGATCCAGCATTAACTAGCCAATATAAAATTAACCAATGAGTGCTAGTTAACTTTGTGTTATTTTGTTTAGCTATATATTCAGCTACTGGCATCACGCCAACAGCTATTAATGAAACCATTGCCATGGCATAGACTGCACCCATCAACGGCGATACCAGATGATTGCCTAAAACTACCGCTTTGGGAAAAAATAAATTAGCTAGAAGTGCTACTAATGTGCTGCCCATAGTAAATGAAACCCAAGCTGTACTTAGCTGAGTAAAATTTATTTCTTTTATCATATATACCTTTCTATCAAAAATTGGGTACTAATTATTCAAAGCATAACATAAACTAACTCTGTTATCATAATTATATGCTGACCATTCTTCATGGAGAAAATATTATCGCTTCTAGAGATAAATTGGTTGAGTTAATCACCCAAGCCAAAAATAAAAACAAAACTATTGAAAGGCTAAATGCTGAAAAAATTAACCCAGGTTTCTTGGAAAGTAACTTAGTTAAACAAGATTTATTTGGCACCGAAAGAATAGTTGTGATCGAAGAACTCCATTCTCTCCCCAAATCAAAACAAAAAAAAATATTAATTGAACTCATAACTAAAAGCGAGATGGATGTAATTTTATGGGAAAAAAGAAAACTAACTCCAACCATGACAAAAAAATTTCCTCAAGCTAAAATTTTTGAATTCAAACTTAGCAAGACTTTATTCAAATGGTTAGATTCACTCAATGGTGACAAAAAAAACCAAAACCAACAGCTGCTCACCTTTCGTCAAACTCTTAAGACCGATGATCCTCAACTATGCTTAGTTATGTTAGCCAGACAAATTAGGATGCTGATCCAAGTCAAAGACAATGAAAACATGCCAGGCTCTCCTTGGATGATAAAAAAAATAAAAAAACAAAGTCAATCTTTTAATCTTAAACAACTCTTAAAAATTCATCATCAATTACTAGACATCGACCTGCGTCAAAAAACCTCCACCAATAATCTCGAACTTGACCAAGAACTTGATCTGTTATTATTAAGTATGTAGAGTGTGAAAGCTATATTGAAAGGGATAAACCATGTACAAAATAGTAAACAAAATTAATCCACATATTTTTCGTGGTTATGATATTAGAGGTGTCATGAATGAGGACCTTAATGTAGATGTTTACTATACTCTGGGCAGAGCTTATGGCACTTTTCTCCAACAAAGAAGGATTCAAGAAGCAGCAATTGGCCATGATAATCGTCATAACTGTAAAGAGTATTCTCAAGCCTATATTGCTGGCTTAAACGATAGTGGCATAGATACCATCTTCCTGGGTTACTCTTTAAGTCAAATTGTTTATTTTTCATCTTATGCTTTTTTAACTAAAGGAGGCACGATGATCACTGCCTCACATAATCCTGCCAACTACAACGGTCTGAAAATTGGGGCAGGGTACTCAGACACCATGATCACTACAGAGATTCAACAGCTAAAAGAATTAGTAGAAAAAGGAAAATTTTATGAAGCTGAAAAAAAAGGCACTAATCGAGACTATGATCTTTTTCCAGAGTATAAAAAAGATGTACTAAAATATTTTAATCTCAAGAAAAAATGGAAAATTGTAGTTGAAGCCTGCAATACTGTCTCAGGAATGTTTTACCCAGAAATTTTCCGCAGTGCTGGCTGCAGTGTCATTGAACAAAATACTAATCTAGATAGCGATTTCCCTTTGGGAGCTCCAGATCCTACTGAAGCTGAAGTTTTAGAAAGATTATCTAAAACTGTTAAAAAAGAGCAGGCTGATCTCGGTTTTGCTTACGATGCCGATGGCGATCGAATGGCAGTAGTAGATGAAAATGGTCAAGTTTTATGGATGGATACCATAGTGGCTATCTTTGCTAAAGACGTCTTAGATTTTATTCCCGGAGCACCAATTGTTTATAACACCCTTTGTTCTAAGCAAGTTGATGACACTATTAGAAAAGCAGGCGGTAAACCAGTTATGTGGTTGACCGGTCATTCGTTTATTAAAGCCAAAGTTAAAGAAATAAGATCTCCTTTTGGGGGTGAGTTATCCGGTCACATTTTCTTTATGGATAATTTCTTTGGTCATGATGATGGGGCTTTTGCTAGTTTGCGTTTATTAGCTTATCTAGAAAGAAAAAATCAAACCTTGAGCCAGGCTGTGGCTGAATTAGTAGTTTATGTTAGTAGTCCAGAGATCAAGTTTGGTTTAGCCGATGATATTAAATTTAAATTTATAGACACTGTCATTAAAAGCGAGTTTAAAAAACGCTGGCCAGAAGCTAAGTATGTCACTATTGATGGAGTTCGCATGGACCTAGATGACAGAATGGCAATCATTAGAGCTTCTCAAAACGGACCGTACATCACAGTTAAGTTCGAAGGTAAAACTAAAAAAATATATGAAGAAATGAAAAAAATATTAAAAGAGATTTTAGTTACTCATAAAGAAATAAAGTGGGATGAAGGAGTTAACATCCACGCTTTAGATTAATAAAAAATATTTTAGAAAAGGAATAATATGAATGATACTCATCAATTTGATTTTAACCAAGCTATTGAAAAACTAGATAAATCTAATACCATTGGCTCTATTGAACAGCTTGGAGATCAAATCCAACATATTTGGAAGTTAGCTCAAGAGGTTCACTTTGATGATTCTTATAAAAATATAGATAAAGTTGTGGTGGCTGGGATGGGTGGATCTGCTCTGGGGACCCATGTTATCCAAACTGTATTTAAAGATGAGCTTAAAGTTCCAGTTATTATTTGCAATGATTATAATCTCCCTAATTACGTTGATGAAAAAACTCTGGTAGTTGCTTCTAGTTATTCAGGAAACACTGAAGAAACAATTAGTGCGGTTAAAGATGGAATTGATAAAGGCGCTAAAATAACCGGTATTACTTCAGGGGGAAAGCTGGCTTTATTATTAAAAGAAAAAAATTATCCTGCTTTAGTTTTTGAGGCCAAATATAATCCCAGCAATTCTCCTCGTATGGCTCTGGGTTACTCCATCTTTGGACAAATGTCTTTATTTTCACAAATTGGACTGCTATCAATTTCTAAAAACGACTACGAACAAGTACTTGAAACCATCGCCGATCTTCAAATGTCTTTAAGTCGTCATGTAGAACAAGAAAAAAATCCAGCTAAGCTATTGGCTTTCAGTTTTATTGATCATCTTCCAGTAATCACCGCAGCAGAGCATCTGGAAGGAGCCGCTCATATTTTTGCTAATCAAATTAATGAAAATTCAAAAACTTATTCTGAGTTTAGAGTAATTCCAGAGCTTAATCATCATTTAATGGAAGGCTTGCAATTTCCAAAATCTAACAACACTAATTTATTATTTTTTATTGTTCATTCAGACCTTTATTTACCAAACAATCAAAAACGTACGGGTTTAACTGAACAAGTATTAGATAAAAATAACATTTCTTATTTAAACCATAAATTTACAGCTCCTACTAAAATAACCCAGGCTTTTGAGTTAATTTTATTTGGTAGCTACACCAATTACTATCTAGCAATTCTTAATAATCAAGATCCTACGCCCATACCTTGGGTAGACTGGTTTAAAAAACAACTTTAAATTACTGCCTAACTCTTCCTCCAAACTCGAAGTTACGCTAAACTAATAGGTATGGATAGACCTGCCCTTATTCCTTTAGCCGAAGCTGGAAAATACTCTCAAGCAGAAGTCGGTGAACAAATTAAACGACTAGCTAAACTAGAACAAGAAGGTATTCCTGTTGCTAAAACTATTGTTATCCTTCGCTCCACACTTGAAAACATTGTTGATCGTGCCAATCTGGCCCAAACTTTACGAAAAATAATTGATACTGCTCCTAAAAACAAAGAAAATCACTCAGCTTTGCTCCACCAACTTCAAGCTGCAGTTAAAAAAATTGATCTCCCCAAAAAAATTATTAAAGAAATTTTGGATTGGTATAAACAAAATCCGGGTTTTGTTAAAGTTTTTACCGATAGTTCAGATGATCAAAATATTCAAGAAAATGTTGATGGAGATGCAAATTTAATTGATTCTATTTTGATAGTTTGGTCAAAACAAATCTACCTGGATTTTGAGCAACATCAACTTAAACTGTTTGCCCAACCAATTTTAATTCAATCCCAAGGCCAGCCTGAAGCCTCAGGCATAGCTCTGACTCAATCACCACACCAAAAATCTCAATTGCAAATTTCAGCCGTTTGGGGAGTTTTTGATCCTAACTATCTAGAAATTAAACCAGATAGATTTGAGGTTGATATCAGAACTAAACAAATCATTCAAAAACATCTTTATCCTCAATATATTCAGCTCCAAAGAGAGAGAGATCGTCTTAAAGAAAAAACGGTCTTACATTATAAACAAGATCAACTTAGTCTCAAAAAAAAATACATCCTCCAACTTTCGCACTCAATTATTACTATTAAAAGATTGTTCCTGGGTGATCACTTAATAAATTGGTTTTACCAAAATAATAAATTTTTCATCACCAATGTTACTCCAAACTCAAAACCAGTAGCAGCTAAATTAAATCTAGGCAAAATTCTTCTTACGGGTGATTCACTACAGCCAGGGATTGTTTCTGGAACTATCTTTAAGCTCACTCATAAAAATCAAATTAGTCAACTTGATCATGGACAGATTGTCGTTGTCCATCAATTCACTGCAGATTATCTACCGGTTTTATCTAAAGCTGCAGCTATCATCTGCGATCAAGGATTTTCTAGCCCGACACTATCCAGACATATTTCGCAACAGTCTTTGCCAACGATTATTAATACGCGACACGCAACCCGATATCTTGACCCTGGATTATCAGTAATCGTCAATGCAAATACTGGACAGATATTAACTGTTGCCAAGCGTAATCCTCGCCACTCCACACCTATAAAACCAACAATTATTAAAACTTATATTTCGGCCGGAAATCCTCATAAAGCAGCTGAGTATGTTACCGATTATGTTGATGGAGTTGGAGTTTTAAGGAGTGAATATACCTTTGCAAGTTTAGGAGAACATCCTAAATATTTATTAAACTCCAAAAAAAGACAACAGCTCAAGACTGCTCTTAAAAAAACCATTCAAGCTTATCGGCAAACTAAAAAAAACTTACCGTTAATTTATCGAACTCTTGATTTAACCTCTCAAGAATTTAAAGCTCTTGCCTACGCAAATACTTTTGAGCCTGATGAGCCCAATCCATACCTTGGTTACCGAGGAGGCCTGAGAACTTTAAATAATTTTGAGCTATTGGATCTAGAACTAGAAGTTCTTCAGGAAATAACCTCACAAAACAATGTGCCACTAGGATTAATGCTCCCTTTTATTAGAACTCCCAGTGAGCTGCAGCTAATTGAAAATTATTTATCTAAAAAACATCAATTCAAACCAGGGTCAAAAATTGAATTATATCTTCAACTTAATACCCCGGAAAATGTTTTTCAAATTGATCAGTATCTTCGATCTCATTTAGATGGGATATCATTTAATGTCAAAAGTATCCACGCTTTAATGCATGGTGTTGATCCAGATAATCCAGATATTTTCCCACTTTATCCCTATGATATTAATTTAATGGAAGAACTAATGACTAAAGTTATTCAGGCAGTAAAAAATAAAAATAGTCACTCAAAAAATATGAATCTGACAATAAAATCATTACTACATTTAGAAGATAACAATTTAAGATTGGTGGAGATTGCAGCTAAACTTGGTTATGACATCATTACTGTTAAACCTGAATTTGCTCCCCGAGTTAAACAACGTATTCGAGAAATAGAAGAACAAAAATTAAAACAGATATAAATTAACAAAACCTAACTATGCCTAGTATTAGTGGTATCCATGCCAGAGAAATTCTTGATTCAAGAGGACTGCCGACAGTTGAATGTAGCCTCTGGCTTGACTCTGGTCATCTGGCGCTCAGTAGTGTTCCAACTGGAATAGAGGTAAGTAAATATAGCGCTACTTCTTTATTTGACAACAATCCAACAGAAATGGTGGGCAGAGGAGTAAATATCGCCGTTAAAAATATCAATCAGGTTATTGCGCCACAGTTAATCGGCAAAGATCCACTTAAACAAACTGATATTGACCAAATTTTAATTAATCTTGATGGCTCTCCTAATAAAAGCAAACTGGGAGCAAATGCCATTTTAGCAGTCTCGCAAGCAGCGCTTAAAGCTGGAGCCATGAGTGTAGAAATGCCTCTTTATTACTATATTCAACAAAAATATCAATTAACTAAAAACTTTAACATTCCCACTTGCGTCTACAGTATGTTCAACGGGGGTATTTATGGGACTGGCAATTTAGATCTAAAAGATTTTTGTATCATTCCAGCTGGACACATTGATTATAAAAACTCACTTAATATGGCAGTGACATTTTTTCAAAAACTAGAAAATGTCTTAGTTTCTAAGGAGGCTATTCGTTGTGTGGGTAAAGTTGGTGGTTTTGCCCCCAATCTTTATTCCAATACTGATGCTTTTGAAATTCTAATTGAAACCACTAGAACCACCCCTTTTACTTTTGCTCAAGATTTATTTCTTGGGATTGATGTATCTGCCTCGCATATCTATTCAGATGGAAAATACTCACTCCGAGATCAGCCTCAACCATTCACAGTTGAAAAACTTTTAAAATATTACCAAACTCTCAGGACTATCCATCAAGTCATTTATATTGAAGACCCATATCAAGAAGATGACTGGAAAAGTTGGCAAGAGCTCACTAAAGACTTGGGTGAAACCACCAGTATTGTCGGTAACAGACTAGTGACAGCTAACAAAGAAAGATTGCAAAAAGCCATTGAACAAAAAGCTTGTAATACTGTGGCTATTAAACCAATTGAGGTGGGAACTATTAGCGAAACTATTGATTTTATCAAAACTGCTAAAGAGGCTGGTTTGAAAATAATTGTTTCTCAACGCACTGGTGAAACTAACGATGCTATTCTAGCTGACTTGGCTGTAGGTGTTGGAGCTAATTTTGCAAAATTTGGCGCTCCTAATAGGGGAGAGCGAGTCGCAAAATATAACCGACTTTCAGAAATTTACCAACAACTTGTAGATTGGGCTAAACCACAGTAAAATCAAATTTTCTAATAAATAAGGAGAATCTATGAATATTTTGCAACCTGAAACTGTAGAAGCTTTGATGGCTAGTCCCTATGCTTTAGCTATTTTGGGCTTAATTACATTTTCTGAAAGTTCATTTCTTTTCATCCCACCAGAGATTATGGTCATTCCAATGGGTATCGCTGCTCCAGAAAAAGCTCTGTGGTATGGCTTGTTTATTTCATTTTTTTCTGTATTAGGCGCTACATTTGGTTATCTTCTTGGTCAAAAAGGAGGTAAGCCAATTTTAAAACGCCTTTTCAAAGAGAAACACACTCAAGCAGTAGAAAATCTTTTTAAAAAATATGATACTAAAGCGATCTTTATTGCTGCTTTTACACCGATTCCCTATCAAGTTTTCACCCTCTCAGCTGGAGTATTTGATCTTGACTATAAAAGATTTTTAATTGCTTCAATTATTGGACGTACCTCCAGATATATGCTCACCATGGGCCTAATATTTTTCTTTGGAGAGAGTATTCGCTACTTTATAGAAAATCAACTAGCCATAGTAATTGGTCTAGGCACTGCTGCTCTAATAGCTGCTGCTGCATTTTATAAACTAGGCATTCCTTTTATTGAAGAAAAATGGTTGAAACGTTCTTTTAAAGATTTCTTGTTTGGTTGGATGAAGTAGGACCCAAAACAAATTATTTTTAACTTAAATTAGTCTTTAACCATTTTGATCTATTTTGATAATCAAAGATGTAGTTGTTTGTTCGTGTCATTTTCGGATATCCTTTATTTAGTTCGGGAAATTTACGCCCGAAGAAGAAAATTAAAAGGAGATCACTATGGCAGTTGTGCTTTACAAACGACAGCGACAAATTTTAGATTTTATTGCTCAATACATTCAGCAAAACGGCTATGCTCCCACTCTTCAAGAGATCGCTAACGCTATTGGAGTTTCATCATTAGCCACGGTTCATGAACATCTCCAGGCATTAGAAAGAAAAAGAGTTATTAAACGTTTTTCTGGCCAGGTTAGAGGGATTGAACTACTTGACCGAACTTTTCTAAACAAAGACGAAGGTATTAATGTACCCATCATGGGATATATTGCTGCCGGTAAACCAATCGAACCTTATACTGATCCCAATGCTAATTTTAAAATTTCCCCAGAAATGATTTCTGGTAAAAAAAGGGCTTATGTATTGCAAGTTAAAGGTCAGTCTATGATTGAAGATCACATCGATGATGGTGATTATGTGGTCATTGAAGAAACCCAAAGCGTAGAAGATGGAGATATCGTTGTAGCTCTACTTGATAACGGTCTAGCTACTCTCAAAAGATTCTATAAAGAAGTTACTAGAGTCCGTTTAGAACCAGCCAATTCTAGTATGAGCCCAATCTATGCTACCAATGTCCAGATTCAAGGCAGAGTGGTGGGTTTAATTCGTAAATTCCAATACTAGTCACTTGAGTAAAAATAATTAGCAGACACACTCTTAGAGTGCTAATTGAACCCCTTTTTAAAGAATGATTGATGTACCAATTTATTTAGCTGATGTGAACTGTTTTTCTGAATGCTTTTGATCTAGATTGATATAGCATCTTAACACATATAGGTAATCTGAGAGACGGTTTAAATACTGCAAAACCAGAGCTGGAACTGTTTCTTGTTGACTATACTTGAAAACTAATCGTTCACAACGCCTGCAAACTGTCCGAGTAATATCTAACTGGGCTGCCAGCTTAGTACCACCAGGGTGAAGAAACTTATTATGCCAGTTACCTTTCATCATGGATTGGAGTAACTCAGATTGCTTTTCTAACCTGTTTAGAGCTGGTTTTTTAAACTTAATACGAGGTGCCTGAGCAATGACCGCACTCAACTGATATAAGTCTTGCTGGACTTGTTCTAAAACTTTTTTTTGAGCTGCAAAATTACTTTCAAGATCAGCTATCACTAGTCCCAACCATGAGCTAAGTTCATCTAGCGTGCCAATCGCCTCTATCACTAAACTATCCTTGGCTACACGTTGGCCGTTAGCCAAAGAAGTTTGGCCGCAGTCGCCGGTTTTTGTTGAAATTGATTTCATGTGCTGTCAGTATACTAATTTTTAATCCATGGGGCAGAGGAAAGCATTGGACCGTAGACATCGTCTTTGATAGAAATTTTTAAGCTAGAAATTTGCTTTTTTGTGAGTGGTTTTGACTGAAATCTAACTTGACTAGCCTCGGTGATCACTGCCAAAGGCTGAGCTTCGTTGGCTTCACCCATCTCTACCACTGCAGCCGCAGCTAAACCCGCCGCCACATTAACTTTAGTCATGCGGAGTTTGCGCCCAAATAGATCTGGCTGACCAATTTTATTACGTAAAGCCTTAAATCCACAGTGGGCTAGGGCGATGCCCATGGTGCCCCACTTGAGTGGCATAGTTCTACTGTCGGTGATTAAAACTCCTAATTGCTTAACTTTAAACTCTTTTTTTAAAAAATACCAAATCTCTTTAGC
>CAYREI010000018.1:0-3903 GCA_964423285.1 uncultured Pseudomonadales bacterium
CAAGATATGTTAATGCGTTGGTTTGAATTTTATTTTAAAGAAAGCTGCGGAAAATGCACGCCTTGCAGAGAGGGCACCTATCAACTCTACACAAAACTAAAACAGTTACAACCCGGTGAATTAATTCCCTGGGATGATATTCGCGCTATTATGAATACAATGAAAACAACTTCATTTTGCGATTTAGGGAAATCATTACCAATCCCAGTTGAATCGTATATGAAAAACATACTCGGTCTGGAGGTCTAATGCAGATTATTATTAATGGCAAATCATATCAAGCAGAAAAGAATCAACCCGTCCTTCAAGTTGCTCTAGACAATAATATTTACATCCCTCACTTTTGTTATCATGAGGACCTTGAAGTTGAAGCTAATTGCCGAACATGTTTAGTGGAAATTGTAAAACCAGGTTTAGATACAAAAGAAAAAGCTGGAGAAATAGTTACTTCATGCACACTTAAGGCGTCAGAGGGATTAGAAATTAATACACAATCCAAAAAAGCAATTGCTTTGCGACAAGAAAACCTTAGCCTCTTGCTTTCACATCACAAATTTAATTGCAATACTTGCCCACGCGGTTCAATTTGTGCAGTTAATGAATCTATTGTTAAAGATAAAGTGAATATAGCAAAATACCGATCGACACCAACAGATATGCCAGTAGTAGCCTTGGGAACCGCAGCTGAATTTGATAGCAATGTTTGCATTGCTTGCAATCAATGCGTCAAGATATGCGAAGAAATTGGGATTGGTTATCTTAAACTTGAAGGCAATGGTGTTTATAACCGTGTAGTAGCAACAGATGATCCAACAATTGATTGCATTTATTGTGGGCAATGTACTGTTCACTGTCCTGTAGCAGCTATTCGAGAACAGACTCATTTACCTCAAGTTGAGGAGGCAATTAATGATCCAAACAAAATTGTTATTGCTCAAATGGCACCCTCAGTCAGAGTAAGCATTGGCGAATTATTTAAAATGGAAATTGGGAAAAATATTGAAAAAAAACTCAATACCGCATTTCGTCAAATAGGTTTTGATAAAATTTTTGACGTTAATTTTGGAGCTGATATCACTACACTTGTTGAAGCCAATGAGCTTATTAATCGCATTGAGAATAACGGGGTGATGCCGATGTTTACTTCATGCTGTCCAGCTTGGGTAAAATTCATCGAATTTTATTATCCCGAGATGATCCCTCATTTGACCACGGTAAGATCTCCTCAAATTCATGCTGGTGGAGCTTACAAAACTTGGTGGGCAGAAAAGGAAGGCATTGATCCTAAAAATATTGTGGTCGTTTCTATTATGCCTTGCACTTCAAAAAAATATGAAGCTAGTCATGAAAAATTGAAAATCAATGATATGTTCCCCGTTGATTATGTTCTGACTACTAGAGAAACAGCAACTCTTATCAAAAGACACAAAATCGATCTTGAGACTATTTCCTCTTCAGAATCAGATATATTAGGTGAATATTCGGGAGCTGGAGCGATTTATGGAGCATCAGGAGGAGTAATGGAATCAGCCCTAAGAACAATATCTTATCAGTTGCTTAAAAAAGATATTGGTCGACTAGAATTTACTGAAGTACGAGGAATGGAAGGAATTAAAAAAGCCACTGTCACTTTAGCAGACAAAGAACTTCATGTGGCAGTTGTTGCAACACCTAAGAATGCACGAATTATCTTAGAAGAAATTAAAAATAATCCCAAAGCGTACGATTATATTGAATTTATGGCTTGCCCTGGTGGATGTATTGGGGGTGGAGGTCAACCTATACCTAGTACAAAACGTATTATTAAAAAACGCACTGAAGGCCTTTATCAAATTGATTCAACGAAGTCTTGTCATTCAGCTCATGAAAACAAGCTAGCTGTTGAATTTATAGAATACTGTCATCACCAGAGTAAAGAAAAATCAGATCAATTGCTTCACACAACATATTCTAAAAAGCAGCGAGGTGAGTAGAATCTAATTAGAGTCGAGCAGTTAAAAATAATTAATTTTAAATTTTTTATACTCAAAATCTTTTTTCTAAACTTTTCTTATGCCACAGCAAAGAAATCAAAAATAAACCAACAGTAAAACCAAACAGAATGCCTATATTCTTCGCTGGTGAAAAATAATTTGCTCCTCCTACTGAACATCTAGCTAAATCTACATAATAAGTTAGTGGAGAAATAAAAGACAAAAATTTAAATTTACCCATTGATTCAATCGGCGTATATATTCCACTGATAAACAAAAACGGAAATTTAATCAGCGTAGCAAGTAACATAATGTTTGATGGTTTATCAGCTGGAGGAGCAGATATTAAAATTCCCAATGTCGAAAAACAGAAAGCTGCTACTACACTTCCTGCAATCAAAGAAAAACTCACAATCTCTCCCCCTAAAAAAATAACTGTAATCACAAAAATAATAGTAGTTATTAAAAATCCAAACAAAGCTGAAGCCATGATATCTCCAAAAATTATTGCCCAAAATGGCAGTGGAGCAGAAACTAATCTTTCAAAAGTTTTCATTCTTGTCTCCCAAGGGGCTATCACGGGAGTAATCGCTGACACAGCAAAAAATAAAGCCATTCCTAATAAACTGGGAATAAAAAAAGTAAGTGGCATATTTCTACCAAAAAAGAAAGAAATAAACAAAAAAGAAGGAATCAACAGTCCTTGAATTACCACCGGACCCTGAAAATAATAAAGAGATAAATCTTTTTTAGCGATAGCTAATGATCTTCTAAACTGTTCTAGTATATTCATATTTTTTTAATTTTTAGTTAACTTAACAAAAACATCTTCAAGACTAGGTTTTAAAGTATTAAGAGACATTATTTGATTATCAGAATCTTGGGCATACTTAACCAATAAAGGAATTATTTTACTCACTGTCTCTGTATACAATTTAAATTTATCTCCCTCTTTTATTACTTCAGAGACACCCTTCAATTTCAGCTCTTTTTTCTGCACCTCCTTCTCAAAAATAACCTCTACAGAAGAGGCACTTTTAATAGTGTGTCTTAGTTTACTAGGCTGATCAATTGCTACCAGTTGACCGTGATTTATAATTGCTACCCGATCACAGAGTTGATTTGCTTCTTCAATGTTATGAGTTGTTAAAAAAATAGTAGTTCCTTCTTGATTAAACCTACGTATCAAATTTCTGATTAATCTTGTGCTTTTCACATCCAGCCCAGATGTTGGCTCATCAAGAAACAAAATTTGAGATTCATTCATTAAAGCCATAGCTAAAATTATTCTTTGCTTCATGCCCTTTGAAAAAGTTTTTACTTTTTGTTTTCTTTTTTCATACAAACTAAACATTTGTAACAAATCTTTTGCTCTCTTAGCCCCCACTTTTCCTCTCACTCCATACAATTCTCCCATCAACAATAAATTCTTAAGTGCTGAAAGATCAACATAGGCATTAGCCATCTCTGGCACAATCCCCATTAATTGTTTTGCTTCCAACGACTCTTTTTGAATATTATGCCCACCTATGTGTGCTTCTCCCATTGTCGGCTTTAATATCCCGGTCAACATCCTAATTGTTGTTGTTTTTCCAGCACCATTAGGACCTAATAAACCAAAAATTTCCCCTTTTTTAACTTCAAAAGAAATATCATCTACTGCTTTAAAGTTACCAAAATCTTTACTTAAATTTTTAGCCTGAATAATGTACATAATTTCGCAATTTATTATATCAAGATTTACAATGGACTACCGTATAAATTTTATTTTTCATTAATTTGCTGTTTGCCAATTATTCAAAATCTCATTTTGAATTTTCTCATTAAATCCTGAATAAACTTTGCCTTCATAAAATATTATTGGGAAATATTGATAATCACCTGATTCGCCTTCACTATTGGGATAGTTTTGGCGATAACTATCCAACAA
>CAYREI010000018.1:4003-5619 GCA_964423285.1 uncultured Pseudomonadales bacterium
GGAGTTGCTGGTCTAATTTTTTCAGGAGTATAAGGAGCATTTTTATTAATTGGCACCTGCCAATCAGGCAATGTCCAATCAACATTAGACATAAACGCATCCAAGCTTATCCAATTAATTCTATCAGTTGTGCTGTCCCAAAAATTGAGCCACATCTCTGTCCAAGGTTGAAGATAACCACCAATATTAGTATGAGTGACTGGTGTAACTTTGTGACTTGAACCATATCTAGCTTGTTCTTTAGTAGTTAATGGTTCGATCGCTCTCATCAATTCAGCCAACATATCTTCAGGTGAACCAGCTCTCTGATAATAAGAAAAGTCACACAAAGAGCCATATTTAAACTGCACTTTAGGAATATTAGAAACTGATAATATTTTAGTCGTGTAACCTTCCACTTGATAAACACTAGCTTTAGTATCAGTAGTTCCTCTAGCTGTGATATATGGAATACCTAACTCTTGGGCAACGGCTAGAGTAGTCATGTCAGATGCCATATAAGGTGAAGAAATTATCTTGATGGGAGTATTCGTACAAGCCTCAATTGTTTCTTTCATATTAGAAATAGTTTGCTTTTGATCTTCATAAGACATATCCCAAAGTGGCTGACCAGCTACCGAACCCATAATTTCAATATCATAGTCTAATAATTTCTTCACCGTGTCACAGTTAGCCTCTACAAAATCAGCCGACACATGAAGTAAAGCAGGTATCTTCCTTTGCTGCATTTCATTAACAAAATTAACTAAACCTACAGTATCTTTGTATTCAATCAAAATCATAATACCTTTAGGCTTTATTTCAATAATTTCCGTTTCTGATTGCGACAGCAAATGCGCATCGCCTTCAATAACTTTATTTCTTGCTTTTATAAAAAAAAAGCTACCTACGCCTAGCATCACTGCTACAAATAAAAATACTATTAAAATAACCGATTTTGTCTTTTGTTTCATATTATTTTTTCTTAAGCTTTGATTATTGCTATCAAGCTCAGACATATTAGATAAATCATTGAGGTTTTGAGTTGTTGTCATAACTTATTGATATTTTAACGTAATATTGAATGTATATTCAATATATCATTGTCACTTTAAAAAAAGAATATCAAGTAAAAACTATTAAACATCAATTTTATTTAACAATTTTACCAATTTATCCATATCTTGTTGCAATACACTTAATTTACTACGCTCATATAATGCTACTGCTGGATGGTACAACGGCATTAGAACCATATGCCAACTACTTTTATTCAACAACTTCATATCACCGTGTATCTGGCTTATTTTTCCCAATTCTCCTTCTCCATAATTACTCCATACCCAACTCAACGCAAATCCACCCAAAGAAGCAATAATCTTTGGTCTAATAATTTCAATCTGTCTTTTCATCAATGGCGAATATACCTTCGTTTCTTCTTGAGTAGGTTTTCTATTTCCCGGTGGTCTATCTTTAATCACGCTAGTCAGATATACACTTTCTCGTTTAATTGAAGCTTTATTTAATAAACGAGTTAACACCTGTCCTGACTTTCCCACAAAGGGCCTGCCCACCTTAACTTCATTTTTTCCTGGGGCTTCACCTATTAACATCAATTTAGCATCATGATCCCCTTC
>CAYREI010000018.1:5719-10341 GCA_964423285.1 uncultured Pseudomonadales bacterium
CAGGTACTTTTGCGGCTGGAGAAGAGTTCATTGATTGGCTAGCTAAATCCAAACAAAATGCTTGGCAAATTTTACCACTCCATCAGACTCAATTAGAAAAAGGATCAAAAACTAAGCATATTCCCTCACCTTACAAAGGTTATGGTATTGGATTAAATCCTCGCTTTTTAAGTAGTGGCGCTTCCCAACCATCAACTGAACAACTAACTAAATTTATTAAAAATAATAATTATTGGCTAGAAAATTATGCCTTGTTTTGTGCTCTACGAGATCAGTTTGAAACTGACGACTGGAGCCAATGGCCAGCTGATATTAAAAAAAGAAATGAAAGTAGTGTTAAAAGATGGCAAAAAAAACTTGCTCTGCAAATAAATTCACATATCAAAATTCAAGCACAACTGCACCTTTCTTATGAACATCTTCAAAAAAAAGCTACTAATGAAGAAGTGGTTCTAATTGGCGATCTACCCCTCTATCTAGGATTCAATAGTCCTTTAGTATGGCAATTTCAAACTCTATTTGATATTAATAAAGATGGAAAGATGCAATCAACAAGTGGTGTACTAGTCGGTCCAAAATCTCATTTTGGAAGACAAATATGGGGTCATCCTTTATACAGATGGCAGGATAAAAATTTGGTTCCAAAGATTGAAAAATTATTTCAAATTAGACTCAAATACTTAGCCAATCTTTTTGACTGGATAAGACTCGATCATGCTAAGGGTTTATTTTTCTATGCGGCAATGGATTTAACTACCAAACAATCTGACCGATATCTAAAAGGACCTGGCAGAAATTTTCTAGAAAAAATAATTAATTTTGCTCATCAACAAAATCTAAGTATCTACGCAGAAGATACTGGCGACAATTTAAAAGAATTAAGAAAATGTTTGCAAGCGCATCAAATACCAGGAATAAAAATATTTAGGTTTGCTTACGACGAAAAAAGGAAAAAATTTATAGATCAATATTTAGAAATTAGTAAATATCGTTCTAATACTTTTGCTTATACTACTACCCATGATACTGAAACTCTCATGGACTATTTACAACAGCTTTCAATTGATGAAATTGATAATTTATTAAAAAAACTAGATATTAGTAAAACTAAGAATCTTAAAATTTTAGCCAAACAGATTATAAATAGAATAATTAATTCTCCAACTAGAATGGTACTCATTCCTCTTCAAGATTGGTTGTATACTACTGATCGCATCAATGTGCCTGGAACTGAAAAAGAAATCAATGATTTAAATTGGCAATATCAGATGACAGTATCAATAGAAAGCTTGCCCATAAACTTATGAAAATTTTAATGGTGACTGCTGAAGCTGCTCCATTTGTAAGAGTGGGCGGACTATCTCAAGTAATCTACTTTTTATCTAAAGAATTAATTAAACAGGGCCACGACGTACGTATATTCATGCCTAAATATGGAATAATTAAAAAAGAATTTGAAACAAAACAGGTTGCAGCTAATTTAGAAATACCATTTGGAAAACTAAATAAAAATAAAGTTTTCTGTAATGTGAGGTTAAATCATCACAAAAAAAATTCTCCCCCAACTTACTTTTTAGAAAATAAAGAATACTACGAGCTGAGAGCCAACGTTTTTGCTTATAAAGATGATCACGTCAGATTTTTACTTTTATCAAGAGGTTGCCTGGAGTGGCTATCATTAGAGCAGCAAAAAAAAGATGGTTGGAAACCAGATATTATTCACTGTCATGATTGGCACACAGGATATTTAATTGACGAAATTCGCCGTAATCCTCGCTACTCCAAAACTTTTTCTAAAACACCAACTCTCTATACCGTTCATAACTTCAAATATCAAGGTAATACTAGTTTTAAAAATCAGTCTCCTCAAAAACAAGATAAAGGCAAAACATTACTTGACACCATTGAAGAACATAGGCTCATCAATCAAAATCCATTGCTACGAGGTATGCTCTATACGGATTGGATAAATACGGTTTCTAAATCTCATGCTTTGGAAGTTATGACTCATGAGTATGGTGAAGGATTAGAAAAAATTATTACCAAAGTAAAAGGTAAATTTTCTGGAATTTTAAATGGTCTGGACAATAAGGAGTTCAATCCAAACACTGATCCTTTTTTAGAAAAAAACTTTTCAATTAACTCAATTGAAAAAAGAACACTAAATAAAATTGAATTACAAAAAACATTTAATTTACCTGAAAACAAAAAAATATTTCTATTGGGTTTTGTAGGTCGTCTCTCTAGACAAAAGGGACTAGATATATTAATTCCCGTAGTTGAAAAATTTTTAGAAGAATTTCAGGCTCAGTTTGTTTTTCTAGGTAGCGGAAATGGTGAGTACAAAAACAAACTAACTAAATTACAAAAAAAATTCCCCGAAAATGTGAGCATCCATCTTTATCCAGATTTTAAACTACCTCGTAAAATATTTTCTGGAGCGGATGCAATTTTAATTCCTAGTCTTTTTGAGCCAGGAGGAATTGTAGCTCTTGAATCAATGAGGTATGGAGCTGTACCAATTGTCAGAAAAACTGGTGGATTAGCTGATAGTGTCATTAACTTTAACCCGGAAACAAAAACTGGTAATGGTTTTATTTTTAAACAATTTTCACGGTGGTCACTATTTGCTACTCTAATCAAATCAATGACCATTTACCAACAAGCATCACTCTGGAAACAATTAGTCATCAATGCAATGAAGTCTGACTTCTCTTGGAGGGTAACTGCTAATGAATATAAAAATTTATACCATCGTGTTATCGAACAACGAAAAAGATTTATCAGTGCCAATCCACATCTCGCGTACGATCCTCTTCACAAGAGTTAATCAAAATTTGATAGGATAAATTATATGAATCCTATCAAACTATCCAGTTCTTTCTCAGTCGCCTATTTTTGTATGGAGTTTGCCTTAGATAACGATTATGGTATCTATTCTGGAGGACTTGGGATCCTAGCTGGCGATATTTTACACCAGGCTAATGACAGTGAAGCTAAATTTACTGGAGTGGGTCTGGCCTATAATTTAACCTACGTACAAAAATTGGCTGAGGATGGCAGGCAAATTGAAGAAGACATTCTAATTGACCCAGAAGCAAATGGATTAACTAAAATAACTGATGATGACAGCAAGCCGATCGAAGTAGTAGTACCAACTCAAGATAGGCAGATAAAAATTCAAGCTTGGATAAAAAAAATAGGCCAAATTAGTATCATTCTACTTGATACTAATATTCCAGAAAATTCAACCACAGACCAACACATCACCAATCAACTTTACATCGGCGATCGAGAGCATCGTCTTCTTCAAGAAATGGTCTTGGGAATTGGTGGCGTCAGAATGCTCCATGCAATGGGGCTGGAGCCAGACATTTATCACATGAATGAAGGTCACAGCGCATTTTTATCTCTCGAAATAATTCATCATTTTAGACAACAAAATCAAGATACAGATCTTAATTTGGCTTTTAAAAAATGTAAACAAAAAATTGTTTACACTAACCATACTCTAGTGACTGCTGGTAGGGATGCATTCTCATTTGGCTTGGTCTCTACTTACTTACTCAAATATGCTCAAGAAATTGAGATGCCAATTGAACAAATTATTAAGATGGGAAAAATTGAAGATACTTCATTATTCTCAATGAATATGATGGCACTGCGCAATGCTTGTCGTACTAATGCAGTTAGTAAATATCATGCAGAAAAAGCAAAAGAAATTTGGACAAATCATCCTTTAATTCCAATCACTAATGGAATTCATATTCCGAGCTGGACATCGCCTCATAAAGTAGCGCTTATTGAAAATGGGCTAACAGAACAATCAGGAAAAAATCTTTGGCTGGCTCATCAAAAAGACAAAGCTGAATTAATAGAATATGTTGAAAAACATACAAAAAAAACTATTCCCCATGATGCTTTAATCATCTCTTGGGCTCGAAGGTTTGTTTCTTATAAACGCCCCTTAGCTCTATTTTGGCAACTAGACCGATTAGAACAAATTATTAAATCAAGCCCAGTTCCAATTCACTTTTTATATGGCGGTAAGCTCCATCCTCATAATGAGCAAGGTAAAGATTTAATGCTACAAGTGGTTAAACTCTCAAAGAGCGATCGCTTTAAAGATAATTTAACTTTTGTACCTAACTATAATTTGGAAGTGGCTAGATACTTAGTACGTGGAAGTGATGTTTGGCTTAACACACCGATTGAAGGCTACGAAGCTTGTGGAACTAGTGGCATGAAGGCAGCTCTTAACGGCGTCCTCCAGTGCAGTACTAATGATGGCTGGGTCAGAGAGGTGGATTGGGATGAAATTGGCTGGATAATTGATACAGAACACATCTCTAAATCGCTCTATGACACAATTGAAAAAAAGATTATTCCCTTATTTGTTAATCGCCAAAGTGATTACCCAGAGGAATGGATAAAACGAATGATTAAATCTAGTAATATCATCAAAAATGGCTACTCAACTGAAAGAATGCTCATCGATTATTACACCCAGTTATATGCTGCGGAGTAGGAAAATAAATTATTACATCCTTGCCAAGTGAATATATAAAACCGTTAATCACCAGTGGTAAACTAACGGTTCAAATAAAGAACGGATTGCTCCC
>CAYREI010000019.1:0-4479 GCA_964423285.1 uncultured Pseudomonadales bacterium
GGTATGGCCCAGCTACCAGAGCTTTTGACTAAAGAAGACATTTCTCCAACTCCTTCAGTTTTAACATAAACAACCACGCCTTCAGCGGGACTACCACTAGGGGAGACAACGCTTCCATAAATAGTTTTAGCAGCTGAGGGAACACCCGATCTTTGTGCTGTTTTAACAGAAAATGGTTGTCCATTATTATCGAATCCACCCGATCCAGTGCCGAGAGTGTAGTAATAAGTTGAATTTGGATCAAGTCCTCTGACCGTAATATGGTGGACATTATATTTATCCACTGTTCCAGATAGTTGATCTCTATCATCACTAGTTTGAGAATTAATTTTTTTAGAATTAGTCCCATATTTAATGTGGCCCACAGTAAGTTCATCAGTTAAGAATGAAACTGTGAATCCAGAATCTGTTAGGTTGGTTACTCTAATTTTTTTAGGAGTTGTTTGTGGAGTGGCGCGGGGTGCAAAAACTCCGGTTCCTTGACTAAGTAATAGTGTTCCGGTAATTAAAGCAACCACTAACACACCTAGGCCAATTAAAGTAGGAATTCTTTTTGAAAAAAATGATTTTTTAATACCGATTGGTTCAGACATAAAAACATACGGCGTTTATTACACCGTATCTCTACTCTAGAGAAATCATAGATTAAAGGCAACGCGAAAAAAAACCGAAAACTAGTTGTTGTTTGTATTTGTTGCAGACGAGGTAGCCTCTGAAGAAGGACTTGGACTAGGTGAAGGAGATAAGCTAGGAGTAGGTTCTGGTTCTGTACCAATTTCTACTATTCGTTCAATTTGACTCCTGTCTTTAATTACCATATAAATAGGAAAATCTTGAAGCTGCGAGTCAGGAAAAACTCCCTGTTCTTTAAGCTGTTGAACGACTTCTTGATTAATGGTTGGTATGAGTGGCTTAGCAAATTTTAGTAGATCTTTACTAATACCTGTTTTTTGTTGAGAAGTAAATAAATTTACCGTAATCCAGATGATTACTGCCACAAAAGCAAACACCAGCATAGCTAAGATTTGCTGCTGCTGCTTCATTTTTTCTAGGGTTTGCTTAAAAATATTCATGGTTTATCTAATTTTAGTTCTTTAATCCCAAAATAAGGAGCACTAATGGTGATTCTGGCCTCTAGCTTTCTAGTTCCTCTTAGTTCTTTAGTGCTGAAAATAATGGTATCAATAACAAAACTACGGCGATATTCTTTGAGACTTTCTACAAATTGACGTATAGAAGAATAGTCTCCTGAAATACTGATGATTAAAGGCACATCAATTTTTTCAAAAGAAGTTAGGGCTATCACGTTATCTTGATTAATTTTTTCTTCAGGAATCTTAACTACATTGATACTAGAAATTACTAGATGAAGGTCGCTGGCAATTTTTTCTATCACTTTTAATGAATAAATTAGTTGCGGATTACTTGGAAGAGCTTCATCTAAGATAGAGAGTTGATCTTGGAGTTGGAGATAAAGAGGCTGAACAGTAGAGAGGGCAGCAATTTTTTGAGAAAATTGTTTGTCTAATTTTTCTTTATCTTCGATTTCTTTTAATAGATCAGACATAGTAAGCAGAGTAGGCCTGATTGCAAAGATAGCAAAGAACAATATTGTAGCGATAGAAAGAAATAGTTCTAAAGATACTTTAGCTATAGGTTTTTGATAGAATTGCTGGAGGGTTATAAATAGGTCGCGTTGTTTTTTAGTTTTCATTAGTCATATTTTATTTTAATTGAGTTGGTTCTTTAGTATCGGCACTGATAAGGAAATTAAAACCTGGATCTTGATCATCTCCAGCTTCAATCCGATCTACAGCAATATTGAAAAAGCTAGCTGAGAGTTGAAAGTTATTAATTAGTATGTTGAGAGATTCTTGAGACAGAGACCTTCCAGACATAGAAATTTTAGTGGGCTTAATAGTGAGTTCATCTAGTTGAATATCTTTGGGAGTTATTTTGGTTAATGCAGGAAAAATATCAATAATGTTAGCATGTTGCTCTATTTGTTGATATTGATCAGATTTAGCTTGAATTAATCTAACTTTCTCTTCTAAATCACCGTAAGACTCGATATTAACTTGTTTTTGATGAATAGAATCGTTTAAATTGGTAAGTTGTCTATCTAAGGTAAATCTAGCTACAAAACTTAAAATTACTATTAGCTCAGTAAAAATTACAATATAACGACCTACAGATAAAGCCCAACGTAAAGTTTTACCTAAAACAGTGTTAAAAAAAGGATCTTTAGGAACCAAATTAATATTGATCTTAGTGGTGTGTCGATTTTTCGAAAAGGGCAGTAGTGACATCGGGATTATTTTAGCAGAGCTGACTAGATTTCGTCGCCTTCAACACTTGTTTCTACTAATACCTCCTTAGATTTTTCAAGTGATTTACGCCATGGTCCGAATTTTGTGAACAACTCACTGAATAATTTGAGTTCTTTAACTTCAAATAATGCTGAGAAGTAAATATAGACTAAAGTACCAATGGTACCAGTAGTGATAGTTAAACTAATTAATTCAATTGTTTTTGTAGTATTAAAGACTAGCTCATCTAAAATTTTAAAAGGTAGATAAAGGAAAACAGCCATAAAAAAACTTGCAGATAACATTTTAATCTGTGGTACCCAAAAAGCAGAAGTAAATAATTTTGGTAATTTTAAATTTAATAATAGGATACATAAGATAAGTTCTAGAAATGCAGCCACAGAAGTACTGATAGCAATTCCCATTACTCCCCAGGAAGTTTGAAAAACAAAGTACCAACTACTAAGTAGATAAAAACTAGCTGTGATTAAGGTAATAAAAAGTGGGGTTCGAGTATCTTTTAGTGCGTGAAAAGCTCTAATTAATAACTGCACCATAGCTTGTGCACTAATGGAAATGGCAATAATCGCTACTACTTTTCCAGTGCTAAGGGTAGTGCTCCATGGGAAATTATGAGTACCAAAAATAAGCCTGACAAAAGGCACTCTGAGAATTAAGAGTAGAACTGAGGCTGGGTAAGCAAGAAAGGCTATTTGATGTAAGGATTTAATAACTAAGCTAGTAAATCTAGGCAAATTTCCACTATTAGATTCAGCAGATAAAAACGGCAATGAAGCTTGACCAATGGGTACCCCAAATAAACGGATGGGGATAGTCATAAGTCGTAGAGCTAGTCTAATAACTACAAAGCTTAGGTTCCCCAATGAAGTAGCAAAAAACCCCAGACTAAGTTTCTGAATTTCAGAAATACTAATAGTTAACAACCGCGCTGGCATCAGCGCAAAAAATTGTTTTACTCCTGGGAAAGAAAGAGATAGGGATGGTTTAAATCTGAAGCCTAATTTAATAACTAGTGGTAGTTGGACAATCATATGAATGAAAGCACCAATGATTACTCCTACTCCTGCTGAGTAGATTCCAATTTTAGATGAGAATAAAAATACGCCGATTAAAATTCCTAGGTTATATAGTACTGGTGCAATGGCTGGAATAATAAATCTTTGATAGGCTTGGAGCATGCCAGTTAAAAAGTTTGAGACTGCAAAAAATACTTGAGCTATTAGCATAATTTGAGTTAAGGTAGCAGTGATTCCGATTTGAGCGTCAGTGAATTCATTTCCGGTTCTCCACGCAGTAATGGGGTGAGCAAAGTAGGCCACCACTACTGAAATGACTATAAAAATTAATAACAAGATAGTCATAGTGGTGGATGTCATGCCAAAAGCAGTTTTTTCATCTTGGTTCTTTTTTAGATGAGTAAAGACAGGGATAAATGCTGCTGATACTGCACCTAAGATTATTAGTTGAAACATCATGTCTGGAATCTGAAAGGCAACCTGAAAAGCTTCGTATGCTTGTTGAGAGACAGAGGTAGAAAAAAATTCAGAAATTAAAATTCTTTCTCTAATTAACCCAGAGATAGATGAAAAAATATTAGCAACGGTAATAACCGCCGCAGCAGACAAAATAGAGTTTTGTTGTTTTTCTAACCAATTATTATTACCAGTAAAATTAGAAAGAAAATTTTTCAATTGAGAAATCATTAGAATCTATTATAAAGGTAGATCTTAACTGTCTCTAGTTGAAAATCACTCTTCCTTGAGATACAATCACTAACCTATGCCAATTTTGCCACATGCTAAGAAGGCTCTTAGAGCTAGTAAGAGAAAAGCACAGTATAACCGTGAGGTTAAATCTGCAGCTGTTACAGCTATGAAAAAGATGACTCTTAATCCTACTCAGGAAAATTTAGTTGTGGCTTACGAAACAATTGATAAAGCTGGTAAGAGAAACATTTTTTATCCTAACAAGGCGTCTCGGCTCAAATCCAAGATGGCCAAACTGTTACAATAAGCTCCATGCAGGAGTTAATTCGTAATTTTTCTATTATTGCTCACATTGATCACGGTAAAACTACTTTAACCGATGCTTTATTACGATTTACTCATACTGTGAGCGAGCGAGAGCTTACAGAAAGAATGTTAGACAG
>CAYREI010000019.1:4579-9769 GCA_964423285.1 uncultured Pseudomonadales bacterium
ATTCCAGTTTTAAACAAAATTGATTTACCCATAGTAGATATAGATACAGTTAAGTTGGAAGTAATGGAAAGCTTTGGTTTTAATGAAAATGAAATTTTAACTGTATCAGCTAAAACTAGCCAAAATATTGAGCAATTTTTAGAAGCAGTGATTGATCGTATTCCAGCACCAAGGGGAAAATTAAATAATCCTCCTCGAGCTTTAGTTATGACATCACGTTACGATTATCATAAAGGAGTAGTGGCTTATGTGAGAGTTGTTGATGGAATTTTAAATAAACAAAAATTAGAGTTAGTTTCTACTGCTGCCAGTTTCGCTCCAGTTGAATTAGGTTTTTTTTCACCCACGATGAAATCTTGCAAAAAACTTAGTGCTGGTGAAGTAGGTTATGTGGCTACTGGACTTAAAGATATTAAGAAAGTCAGAGTTGGAGACACAATCACTTCAGCTGATTTAAAAAATGAAATTGAACCATTAACTGGTTACCAAGAACCAACCCCTATGGTTTATATGGAGCTTTATCCAGTTGATGCTGATGACTTTAGAATTTTGAAAGACAGCATGGATAAATTGGCTTTACATGACTCTTCACTCCAATATCAGGGAACTCATTCATTAGCTTTAGGCAATGGTTTGAGGGTAGGATTTTTAGGAATTTTACATGCAGAAATCATTCGTGAACGATTAAAAAGAGAATTTGATTTGGATTTAATTGCAACTGCTCCTTCAGTTATTTATCGAGTTGATATCACTAATGGAAAAAAGATAAAAGTACATTCACCATCAGAAATGCCAGATCCAAGTTTGATTAAATCAGTATCTGAGCCAATTACCACCGCTATAGTTTATTCTCCGGAGAAATACTTAAGTTCGATTATTCAATTTTTAAAAGATCGTCGAGGTGAGTTATTAAATAGTCAGCCAATAGGGGTAAAAACTAGACTTGAATTTAAAATTCCTTTAGCTGAGATCATTGTTGATCTTCATGATAAATTGAAATCTTTATCATCTGGTTACGCCTCGTTGGAATATAAAGTTACAGACTATCAACTAGTAGATGTAGTTAAAGTAAATATTCTAATCAATAGAGAGATAATTGAGGCTTTGAGTATTATCACTGTTCGAGAACAGGCTGAACGAAAAGGTCGAAGATTAGTTAAAAAATTAAAAAAGGTCGTTCCTCGTCAACTATTTGAGATTCCAATTCAAGCTGTAATCGGAGGCAAGATTATAGCTCGAGAAACGATTAAGGCTTTTCGTAAAGATGTAACCGCTAAGCTTTATGGTGGGGATCGAACTCGAAGAATGAAATTGCTTAAGAAACAGTCTGAGGGCAAGAAGCGACTTAAACAAGTAGGGAGTGTTGAATTAAATCAAGAAGCCTTTTTGGCTGTTTTAGAAAACGACTAGAGATTTCCTACTTATCGCTCATCTGGTACAATATAAGATAACATGCCTGACATTTTTAATGCTTCAAAAGATCATGTAACGTCGCCAGCTAAAAAAAGACTTTCTCCTTTGGAAGCAGTGAATAATTATTCGCAAGTGATGAAGGGCGAAAAACCCTCACGAAATCCTTTTGATGCGTTTGCTCCAAAACCACTAATGGTTTACTCTTTTGATTCTCAACTTGATGGCGAGAATGTATTGCTTTTGCTCAGGAAGCATCCCATTACTCAGGTGACTAAGGTTTTAACACTAATTTTGTTATTACTGGTACCATTTTTCTTTGGTCAAATTAGTTTTTTCTTTCTCTTAGATAAAAATTTTCAGACCGCAACTCTGTTACTTTGGTATTTAATTGTTGTTGGCTACTTTTTAGAATCATTTTTAACTTGGTTTTATAATGTTTATATCATTACCGATGAACGAATCATCGATATTGATTTTTTGTCACTCATTTACCGAAATGTTTCAGCGGCAAAACTAGATAAAATAGAAGATATCACCACTGTTTCTAGTGGTGCAATTCAATCAATTTTTGACTATGGTACAGTGCAAATTCAAACAGCAGCTGAGAACACAGAGTTTGAGTTTGAAGATGTACCTCATCCTACTAAAGTAACTCAATTCTTAAATGAAATGCTAGTTGAAGAAGAGAAAGAAAAAATAGAAGGAAGGGTGAGATGATGCCCACAGAATTAAACGAATTATTTTTTGGTTTTCTTAAAATCATGTTTGTGATAGCAGGTATGTTATATACGGTCTTTTCAGTGGTGGTCATTAGGCAGATACACAATATGCAGAAGTCACTAACAACTTCTCTTTCAAGTAAGCTAAGAATTTTGGGTTATCTTAATTTATTGTTTTCAATTTTAGTGTTGCTGTTTTTCATTGTTAGTCTTTGATCCAGTGTGATAAAATGAAATTAATGTATAGAGTCGATGTTACTCCTGTTGTTGGATTACCACAATTTAGTGGTTGGTCACAAGTTGTTTCGAGCAATTTTTCTTCTAGTCAATTAGTCTGTGCATTTTCAATCTTTGGCGATCATGCAGGCAATGCAGGTCGAGATTTTACTGAACAAATTTCTCAAGCAGAAGCAAAGTCTCCAAAGGAACTAAATCAATTGATTAATACCCTAATTACCGCAGCCAAAGAGCTTGATGTTGAAATACAACTTGTTTGTGGTGTTTTTACATTAAACAAAATGATTTTAGGTGTTGCTGGAGGTAGTGTTTTTCTTAAAAGAGATGAGCGAAATGGAGTTTTGCTAAGCTCTCTTGATCAAGTCAAAATTATTGAAGGTAAGCGAAAAACTGGTGATGTGGTGGCACTAATAACCCATCAGGCAACTGATTTTATTAATGAAATCAAACAGAAATTTATAAGCGGATTTGACACTGACTCAGTAGTAACCTCGATTGTTCCAGGACTTCATGGCTTAGATGATTCTTCTTTATCTAGTATTGCCTTTGTAATAGGTGGACGCGAGTTTAAAGAAGAGGATAAGATTCCTGCTGAAGTAATCGAAGAGTCAACTATTGAGCTTGAAAAAGAGTCATTATTAGATATTCCTCCAGCTTTAAAATTAAGAGGAGCTGGGAAAAAAAGAAATGCTGACCCAATTTCTTCTAAGGTTAATCAATCTAAAGATAAAGTTAATCATGATTTATTTAAATTAGGTCAAGCTCGATCAACACAGCCAATATCTTTATCAGTCACAAAAATATGGCAAAAATTAACTTCACTATTAACTAAAATTATTAAAATAATTAAAAGCATCGATTATCATTCTTTAATGATGAAAGTGAGTGGGTTTTTAAGTCAGCTAAAAAAGTTGTTTATAAAAATTATTAAATTTGTTATAGCTTTAGTCAGAAGAATCACTGCTCGAGATATTTATTTAAAGGTTAGATCGCCTCGACAGTTAATACGAATAGTTTTACCAATTGTAGCTGGGATGATAATAATTGGCGGAGGAATTGGTTTTAGAGCCTACAAAATTAACCAGCAAATTAAAAGTGTTAACTCAGTTTTGAGTCCGGTAGTAGAACAACTGAATTCAGCCCAAAATCAATTGGAATTAGAACCAATTTTAGCTCGAGAGTCAGTTAGTCAGGCTATCATTCAGTTGGAGCAACTAGAAAATGATTTTAAAAATCAGAAAAAAGCTCATCAGTTAGTAACAACTCAATTAACTTTAGCTCGGGAACTTTATGATCAAATTTCTGGTCAGGAAGAATTTGGTCAACTAGAAATTTTTTATGATTTGAGATTAGTAGACAGCGAATTTGTGGTTAGTGCTGTAGATGCTACCCAGCAACAGGCTGTATTTTTGGATGCTGGTAAAAAACAAGTTATAGCGTTGAATTTAGATAATAAACAAATTAAGCAATTTGATTTAAATGACGCAGATCGACTTATTGATCTAGAACTAACTGATTCTACTATTACTATTTTGGGAAAAGGAGTACTAGCTAAAGATTTGACAGATGAAGACAGTAATTTTGAAGAGATAATTCCTGAGGGCGATTCTAATAGGAATGCAACTCTAGTCGAAGGTTTTGCAACTTATATTTATATATTCAATCCTGAAAAAAGAAATATCTATCGTTATGCCAAGCAAGAAGAGGAATACTCAGATCCAATCGGCTGGGTAAGTGGTGCAGCTGGGTTTGACTATAAGCAAGTTTCTTCCTTAGCCATTGATGGCGAGATGTGGATAGCTACTCGCAATGGTGGATTGCATAAATTAGCTTCTGGTCGGGAGCAAGAATTTGAAATTATTGGTTTAGCTGAACCATTTACTCACAGTTTGCAAGTTTTTACCCATGAGGATTTAAAGAATTTATATTTACTTGAACCAAATAGCAAAAGATTAGTGGTGATAAATAAAAAAGGTGAGTTTTTAAAAGAAATTAAAAGTGATTCATTAATTTCAACTACTACTTTGTTTGTGAGCGAGGAGCTGGGCAAGGCGTTTGCAGTGAGTGGCTCAATTGTGTATGCGATGAGTATTTAGTTTTTCCCTGATACAATACTATATATGTCAAAGGTTTTACTTAAAAACCGTCGAGCTACTTATGATTATGAGATCTTCAAAAAATACGAAGCCGGGATTGTTTTGTCTGGTCCTGAAGTGAAAAGCTTGCGTGCTAAAAGTGGTAGTTTTTTTGGAAGTTATATTAAACTACTAAGCGGCGAGGCCCATTTATTGAATGCCCAAATTACTCCCTATCAATATGCAGATAATCATGATTATGATCCCAAGCGTACTCGAAAATTATTACTACATAAAAAAGAGCTAGCAGAAATAGAACAGCTGAGTATGCAAAAAGGTCTGGCATTAATCCCACTAGCATTTATTTTAAAAGAGAGAAATATTAAGCTTGAATTTGCTGTGGCACGAGGTAAAAAACAACATGATAAAAGACAAGCTTTAAAGAAAAAAGATCAAGCTAGAGACGCAGCGCGAGAGATGAAGGGAAAGTGGTAAATTTTAGTCGCTCCTCTTGCGCCTCACTTCTTTTTCCTCTTTAATAGAAACAGTTGTTAAATTAAAGGAGTTTTTATGCCCAAAAACGTTTTCTGGCCAGCTACATTAGTTGTCATGGGACTCATCTTTTTAGCCTCTAATATGGGGATGCTTCCTAAAGAATTTTGGAATTTTTGGCCTTTAATTTTAATTATAGTAGGACTAGGTGGATTAGTTACCTCTGATAGAGAAGAATGGATGGTTGAGACGAA
>CAYREI010000020.1:0-9715 GCA_964423285.1 uncultured Pseudomonadales bacterium
TTGTTGCGGGACTAGGAGTCGAACCTAGCCTGTGAGATTATGAGCCTCACGTGCACCGTACACTATCCCGCGTGAACTCGATATTTCGAGAAAATTCAGTATACCAGGCTCGAGGTATAAGTCAAATCAAGCTATTCTGCTTTAGCAAACTTTTCTTTCCAACGAGGTAGCTTGGGCATCACATCATCTGCCATGGCTTCAGCTTCCTCTTGAGTTTTTCCCATCAATTTAACTGCTGCATCAATACTACCAGCCCTGACTTGATCATAAGACGCCAGTTCACCTGATTCCTGATCTTGGCAGTGAATACAATAATTGTCTTCAAACTTTGAGGTAGTGCCTTCGTCTAAAGGCATCCCACAGCTATAACAGACTGTCATTGAATTCCTTTCTACTGTTTTGACTATCGTATCAGAAAATTTTACTAAATAGAAAGTAGATTAAAAAGAGAAAAAAAGTAGCAGGGGTGGGACTCGAACCCACGACCTCAGGTTTATGAATCCTGTGCTCTAGCCAGCTGAGCTACCCTGCCTAATCTTGATTAAGTCAGATATCCGATTATACCAATTATTTATCAAGGATGCTAAAGATTTTCTGTTTACTTTTATGTCCTGCTTTCAAAATTAGCTGCGAGCGCTTCAATCCTAAATATTTACCTAATAATTTTAATACTGCTCGATTAGCTTTGTTATTTCTAGCTGGGGCAGTGGTTTTAACTTTAAACGAAAATTCCCCCAGCTGCTCAACTCTGTTTGAGCGAGCACCTGGGGAAACTGTAACTGCGATATCTTTCATTTAACTAGACTACATCATGCCACCCATACCGCCGCCCATACCGCCGGCTGGCATAGCTGGTTCATCTTTTTTAGGCAGATCAGTGACTAAACATTCAGTGGTTAAAATCATAGATCCAACTGATGCAGCGTTAGTTAAAGCTGAAATAGCAACTTTGGCTGGTTCAATCACTCCATCTTTCACTAAATCTCCAAATTTATTAGTAAGAGCATTAAAACCATAAGTTGCAGAGTTTTCTTTCTTAATTTCACTTGCTACCCAACCAGCATCAACTCCACTGTTTTTTGCTAACATTCTTAATGGCTCTTCTAAAACAGATTGAATTAATTTAACTCCAACCTCTTCATCTGGATGATTCATTGTCATTTTATCTAAAACCTTACCAGCCTTGATAAAGGTGACTCCACCACCAGGAATAATGCCCCCATCGATAGCAGCTTTAGTAGCTTCTTTAGCATCTTTGACGCGTTCTTGAAGATTCTTCATCTCAATTTCAGAAGCAGCGCCGACTTGAATCACCGCTACGCCACCAGTCAATTTAGCTTTACGCTTTTGAAGATTCTCAGTATCAAAATCAGAGGTAGATTTATCTATCTCACGTTCAATTTGAGCAACGCGAGCATTAATATCATTTTTACTACCCTTACCACCGACAATACGAGTCGTATCTTTATCAGACCTAACTGAGTCAGCTCGACCCAAATCTTCAACAGTAACATCCTTGAGTTTACGCCCAGTATCTGCAGAGATAAAATTGGCTCCAGTTAAAATTGCAATGTCTTCTAACATTGCCTTTCGCCTATCACCAAATCCAGGTGCTTTGACAACTAACCCTTTAAAAGTGCCGCGTAGTTTATTAACTACTAGAGTAGTTAGAGCTTCACCCTCAACATCCTCAGCAATAATCACAAAATTTTTGCTAACTTTAACTAAACTTTCTAGCATTGGCAGTAACTCTTGAATATTAGAGATCTTTTGATCAGTCACTAAAATATGAGGGTCTTCAATAATTGATTCCATATTGTCGCTATCAGTTACAAAGTAAGGAGAGGCAAAGCCTTTATCAAACTCCATTCCCTCTTTGTGTTCAATAGTAATCTCCATAGTTTTACCTTCTTCTACCTCAACTACACCATCTTTACCAACTAACGTTAAAGCCTCAGCAATTTTTTCACCAATAACTTCATTTTGAGCAGAGATAGTGGCTACTTTTTGCCAATCAGATTTTTTGACTGGTTTAGCTAAATTATGAATTTCTGCAACTACACTCTTAACAGCTCGATCAATTCCTCGCTTCATAATCATTGGATTTGTACCAGCAGTAACATATTTCATCCCCTTATTAGCAATTTTTTGAGCTAGTAAGGTGGCTGTTGTAGTGCCATCGCCAGTATCGTCATTAGTTTTTTCAGCTGCTTCTTTAACTAGTTGAGCACCCATATTTTCAAATTTATCTTCTAGTTCAATCTCTTTAGCCACACTCACGCCATCATGGATGACGGTTGGACCGCCCCAGGCTTTATCAATAGCCACGTTGCGACCTCTAGGTCCTAAAGTTATTGTGACTGCATCAGCTAATTTATTAATACCGATTAACATTTTTTGACGAGCATCGTCACCGAATTTAAGTTGTTTGGCTGCCATAATATTCTCCTTATTTCTTAATGATTGCTAAAACGTCCTCAAACTTGAGGAATTGATACTCAACTTCACTAACTTCAAAATCATTTCCACCCCATTTTTTGTAAACTACCCGATCGCCCTTTTTGACAGGACATTCAATTTTTTGTCCATCGTCATAAGTAGCATCGCCACAAGCAAGTACAGTACCAAATTGAGGTTTTTCTTCGCTTGAATCTGGAAGATAAATTCCAGAAGCAGTTTTCTTATCTGCTTTAGCTGGTTCAACTAAAACATATCCAGCCAATGGTTTAAGATTTGAAACTTTGATGGTCATTGCCATAAAACTCCTTTAATTATTGAAATATTTTTATTTTATTTTCTCCTTCAACAAAGTGTTAGCAATCGTAACCATAGATTGCTAGTTTGTCAATGTGAAAATCGATGCAGAAAATTATTCAGCTTTTTTTGGTTCTAGAGCAGTAGCTTCTTTTTCTTGTTTAAAAATCGTTTTAGTTTTACCCTCTTTACTAGAGATACGAACTTCAGAAAGTAAAAAACCTTCGCAATTTAAACCTTTATCTACAAAATATTGATTTAAATCATCTTTCACTAAACTCTCAATCTGGCTACGATTATGCTTAATCTGATCTAAAGTTAACCCTCCAAATACACTAGCAATACGACTTCTAGAATACGGCCGTACAACCTTAGAAACTACACTTTCACCCAAGTTTTCCCATAATTCAGGAGCATTGTCGCGATCAATTCTGAAAAGAACTGATCCTTCCACTTGGACATCTTTGCCATCGCTAGTAGAGGTCATAATTGGTTCATCACCTAAGGCCTCTTGATTGAGTGAAATATCAAAACCTTTTCGAATCGAATATTCTAAAATCTGAGAATTGAATAGTTTAGCTACCTGCCAAAAAGGAATCTTTAAATGTAAACCTGGTCCCCAAACTCTGGGTAAAACACCTCGACCACGATCATAGACACAAGCAATGTGTCCAGGAGGAACAGAGATAAAAAAGCCACCTACGACTTCATCTACTAAAAATGAAACAACAAGTTTATCAAAATCCATATTTAAGTATTGTACAAGTATTTTTTGTTTTCTGCCAACCTAAGGATAGAATCTGGACTATTTAACTCCTCAGTCGCGATCCTCCTGTCATCAAACCATTTAGAGTATTAATTAATTCTCTCAACTCAGTTACACAAACAATAGTTTTTTGAAGCACGTCCCGATCAAGTGACATTTCATCTAGAACATTAGACATGTCTTGAGTTAAATTATTCATAAAATTATTAAGAAATTTCTGGTTATCTTTTACCCATACGTGTTGCTGATTTTTGGGTAATAGAGTCACATGATGAAGCGAATCTGTGATTTGTTTAATTTCCCGTGTCATTAAAAATAAATCAAACTTAAAAGCTTCATTGTCGTCTCCAAAACTATCAGAGATAGAAAGGTTAAAATTAAGATTAGAAATCGTATCTGGCATATTAATTGTGAGCTAATTATACAGCCGAGAGCAAATTTACACAGCTGAGATATAATACTCTTTCAATGAAAACTATAAATATTACTAAAGCACTAGAGAAAAAAGTTGTCGACGCTACAGTTAAGATTTTACAATCGGGTGGCTTAATTATTTTTCCCACAGAAACTATCTATGGCGCTGGCGTGGATGCGACTAATCAGGGGGCGGTGGATAAACTTCTAACTTATAAAACACGCCGTGAAGGCAAACCCCTCTCAATTGCTGTACCAGATCAGAAAACCGCAATTAAATATGTAGAGATTAATGAACAGGCTCAGAAACTTTACCAACGCTTTTTACCTGGCCCAGTAACTGTAATTTCTAAAGGCTTGGGTAAGGTAGCTTGTGGAGTTGAATCTGAATTTGGAACCTTAGGAATCAGGATCCCTGATCATGCCCTGGTATTAAAAATTTTAAAAGCTTTTGACAAACCTATGACTGCCACCAGCGCTAATGCTTCTGGGAAAAGACGCCCCTATAAAATTCAAGATATCTTTGACAATTTATCAAATAAACAGAAAAATTTAATTGACTTAGTTTTAGATGCTGGTGAGTTACCAAAGAATGATCCCTCAACAATCATTGACACGACTCTCTCTACTCCCACCACTATACGGATGGGAAAAATCAAGACTACTGGAGGAAAAACTCTTATTTCCAAATCTGAATCAGAAACTAAAAAAATTGCTGGGATGATGATGCTTAAGCATTGGGATGAAATTAAAGAAAAAGGCCTAGTTGTCGGCTTAGACGGCCCCTTAGGAGTAGGAAAAACAATCTTTACTAAGGGAATAGGAAAATTTTTAAAAATCTCAGATACGATTACTTCCCCTACTTATTCATATATAGAAGAATATGATTATCAACGCCATGGTATTAGCGGCAAGCTTTATCACATTGACCTCTGGAAAATTGAAAATGAAGAGGAGTTAAAAAGATTAAAAATAGAAAAATTAATTGTTCCTAAAAACGTTGTAGTTATCGAGTGGTGGAATCAAGGAAAAAAATATCTAGAAAAAATTACAGGTTTAAAAATTTTAATCCAAGAAACAAACTCTCACACTAGAAAATTATTTATTAATTATGAGTAACTCTCTTATCCTTGCCATCGATACCTCATGTGATGACACTTCGACTGCGGTCACTGCTGGGACAAAGGTACTATCTAATGTCATTGCTTCACAAACCCAACTTCACGCTCCATATGGTGGAGTTTTTCCTACAGTAGCCAAACAAGCCCATAAAGAAAACATTAATCAAACTATTAAAGTAGCTCTTAAACGTGCCAAAGTCTCCTGGGAGCAAATTTCAGCCATCGCTGTAACTCAAGGTCCAGGACTCGCTCCAGCCCTAGAAGTAGGAATCGCTAAAGCTAAAGAACTAGCCACACAACATAAGTTGCCATTAATTGCCATAAATCACATTGAAGCCCATGCCTTATCTCCACTCGCTAACTCCACCACCCAACACCAATTTCCAGTCCTTGCCATTGTAGTTTCTGGTGGCCACACTGAGTTTATAAAAATTACTCAAATTGGTGAATATAAACGTCTCGGATTTAGCATTGATGACGCTGCTGGAGAAGCCTTAGATAAAGTCGGTCGAATGCTAGATTTGGGTTATCCAGCAGGACCAGTTATAGAACAATTTGCTAAAAAAGGTGACTCAAAAAAATATTCAATTCCGCTTCCAATGACAGACCGAGAAGATTTTAATATGAGCTTCAGTGGGCTAAAGACTTGGGCCCGAAATAAACTAGAACAACTTGAGACCCAAAACCCCATTGATAAACAAGGTATATATGACTTTACTGCGTCATTTCAATACGGTGTATTTAGGCATATTTGTTATAAATTGAACAAATTACTAAAAAAGCATAAAATTCATGAAGTTTGGCTTGGCGGAGGTGTAGCTACTAACATTACCTTAAGACGAATGATACGCGAAACTCTAAAATCTTATAATATTAAACTTTTAACCCCCTACTCTAAACGTCTCTGTATGGATAATGCAGCTATGATTGGAATTGTAGCTGGCTTTAAATTTCAAAGGAAACAATTCGTTAAAAACATTGAAGATTTAGAACGGCTACCACGGTGGAAAGTTGGTAGCTAATTCATTCTCACTCGCTCAGCCATCCACCAATACCAACCTCCTAAAGCCAACATACAAACATTCGCAAGCCATAAAAAAATAGTGGTTAAAAATAATACCCTACTGCCCAATGATGAAAATAAAAATAAGGCTAATCCTAAAGCTGTCATCCAGGCTAAAACGGCAGCAAACCTCAAAGTAGTAATTTCAAGTTTTTCTTTTTTAAGAAAATTTTCTACTTGCCAGGCAGCAAACCAGATTAAACCAAGCCCAATTACAATATAAATCCAATGTGAAATCACTTCATGGCCAAAAAGAATGCGATTAAAGAGATCTGGCACTAAAATTAAGGCAACACCTAAAACCCAATTGATCACATTATCTGCTCTGATAATCTGAAAAGTTAACTTCTTAGATTGGGCAAGCTCCGCTTTCACATTTAAGATGTTCATAATCAATATCTTCCATAATTGTCTCATCTTTTTCAATTTCATCCAAGACCTTCATAAACTCACTGGTAGTGACTGGTTCCTCTGGTTGATATTCATAGGCGGTGGCATCTTGTTGGGGCATAACGCTACAAACCCTAATTAAGCTTTGATATTTCTTCAACATAGCTGAATATTCTTTGAAAGTGACCTTATTAGGATCATACTTGAGGGTATAGGAAACCTGATTTCCCGTATTTTCTTTCAAGGGTTGACCATCCTCATCTACGCCTCGCAACCAATATTTTTCAAGCAACATTAGCCACTTATATTGTTCTTCTGGGGTAGCCTCGCCAGCAGTAATTAATTTTTCTCCCATACCCAAACGACAAATTAATGGTTGAGTGGGAAAGCCAATCGCAGTTGAGCCTTTATAACTCTTGAGTTCTTTAACTGGATAACCTTTTTTCTGATACTTTTTTACCTGAGGATCATCGCCACGATATTGCACCCAACGAATATACTCACGCATGCTAGGTAAGTGGGCACCTTCACTTAAAGCAAAAAGCTTGGAAACTGTACCAGAGGGTTTAATGGTAGTGTCGGTATGAGGCACATTAACTTTTAATTTTTTAGAGTATTGCCTGGCTTCCTCAACAACCGCTCGCTTAAAACGAGCTATAGTTTGCCAAAAATCTTGGGCTTTTTCCTCGTCGATTACATCTCTAAAACTAAGCCCAAACTGATTCCAAGCAAATTCATGAATTCCAGTCATACCTACTCCAATTCGGTTGGTTCGCTTTACTTCTCTGCCGTACAAAGCATCCATGGTGTTAACCCTAATTAAAGCACGAGTAGCAGCTCTGAAAGCCTCTTCTGCATCATCAATAGTGGGGGCAAAATAAGGCACTACATCGGCAATTACACAATAACCTCCCAAAATATTTAAAGAAATCTCCCCACATGGATTGGGAATCTGAGTGTAAATCTTGGCGTTAGCATTGCGAGCCACATGAGCCATAAATTTTTTAGTTCTATCCATTGGCATGTATTTGTCACTACCGGCGTATTTGCCATCACTGTAATCTTCTAAGCCATCGTCATTTTGAACCAACATATGTTGGTTAATAAGTCCTGGTTCACCGGTGCCATCTTCATATTGGGCCCTGATAATTGCTTCTAAAACTTTTTGTGAGTGTTTGCTTCGTTGACGCCAAAATTTTTCATCTATTGTTACTGAATTATTAGCACTCCATAAAAAACCACCCTTTTTAATAGTGATAAACTCAAATATTTCTGGATCTGTCCAACGTTTAGTAGCGATCCTGGCACTACGTCTAGCTCCACCCACTAAAACACATTCAGCTAAGTAGTGATCAGCAAACAAAGCTTGTTTCCAAAGAGACATTCCCGCCCCTTTGATAGAAGCTACTTTAGCAATTGCTTGCATTAATGGCTTCGGACCAGATGAAGGACGATTCTGCATCCCTCTAATTGGTTTACCTTTGCCTCTAACTTTAGAAAAATCAATAATTAATAAATCATCATGATATTTTTTCTCATACGCCATAATTTCTATCATCTCTATTGCTTGAGCCCAGCCTTCTCTACTATCTGGGACTTCAAACCAATGAACGCGACCGTTGCTATTACCATATTTGTGTCTAGCATCGTTGACACTCTCATCTTCGCCCCAAACAAAATCAGGATGCTGATCATCGATCACGCAGCGAACATTGGGCATATGATCCCAATCTACTACACACATGTCATCATCATAGGCTCGACCAACTCCAGAACCATTCATAAGTAAATAAAACAACACAAAAGAAGAAGAAGCAGTGCTGCAATTAGTAAATACTTCCATATTACGTCCTGGTTGGGTATCGTCGCCATGCTGAAGATGACGACCAGACATCAAAAGTGAACCATTACTAATATGTTTACGTAAAATCTTATATTCTGCTTTTTGATATTTTTTATCACCTCGAACTAACAAAGTATTGCCTAAAGCTACTCGTTGTGCGACTTCACTCCATTTTTCCCAACGCTCACGACCAGTTTTAGGATTAGTTAACCTTCGCAGGTAAGTTCTTCTAGCAACTGCCTTACCCAGTCCCTGGTCTAACCTTCGATCTTCGAATTTCATTTGTTTTTTTGGTAACATTTAACTTAACTTTTCTATTTCTTGAGCGAAATCTTCTAGACTATCAAAGTCTCGATAAACACTCGCAAATAATAAATACGACAATGGATCAATTTTTCTCAATCTATTAATCACTAAGTTGCCAATCTCCCAACTTTTAACCTCACTGGTCTTTTTACGACGCAAGGTAGCTTCAATCTCATCAATCAATACTTCAATTTCTGCAATAGAAACAGGACGTTTCCACGTAGCCTTAATAAGGCCTCGTTTAAGTTTATCTCGACTAAAATCTTCTTTTGATCCATCTTTTTTAATGACCTTAAGATCAATTCCCTCGACTCGTTCATAGGTAGTGAACCGCTTGTTACATTGGTCACACTCTCTGCGTCTTCTAATCGAAGTCTGATCTTCTGTTTCGCGAGAATCAACAACACTTGTGTTGTTATGATGACAATATGGACATCTCATACACAACTCCTTGTGGTTTCTTAAAGCTTGAAACACAATATCTTGTGTTTCATCGCGAGCAGGATTCTAAGAATCTCACAATTCAAACCACTGTGTCAATACCTCAAAATAGCTCAAAGGTAACTAATTTTATTTGCAACAAAAATGCCACAATAATTTAAAACTGAGCACACAAACATAACAATTAATTAGAAAGTGATTGGCTCAAACGCAGTTTAATAACTTCACATTCGCTAATTAGATGATCTGCAACCGCTTTATCTGCCCCGTCAAAATTATCTGAGATAGCTTTTGCTTCCCATAAATATGCAGTGAGATGTTTTAGCATCATTAATCTAACTTCATCGGTAGTTTCTTTATCTAATGTTTCTTGAGTAGCATTCAAAAAATATTTTTGCGATTTAGTTAAAGCTGTTAAGGCTAAAACATGTTTTTCTTTTTCTAATAACTGATAGGCATAATCCAACCGTCGCCAGCCATATTCAGCTTGAAGCCAAAGTCTTTCTGGAAAAGAAGTGATCTCTAATTGAGCTTTATCAATCACCATTAAAAATGGATAAATAATATGATCTGGTAAAATCGTGTTATTGAGGTAAAACTGATGATGACTGGCTTGA
>CAYREI010000021.1:0-9703 GCA_964423285.1 uncultured Pseudomonadales bacterium
CGGTCTGCAGATGTTAATGAGCATATTACGTCGAATCAATACATCCCCGTAATGTCCTATATTATAACACCTAGATTGACAATGTGTTGGATTAATGAGCATAATGAAAACATATGCAACGTCAAAAAGGCTTCACTTTATTAGAACTTTTAGTAGTTATTTCTATTATTGGTATTTTAATTGCGATTAGCGTGGTTGGTTTTACCGCTGCTCAAAAAAGAAGTCGAGATGCTCGTCGTCGAGGTGATATGAAAGCTTGGCAAGATGCATTAGAGCAGGTTTATGCAGAGGAAACTAATTATCAAGGAACTGGCTCAAGTTTAGTTTGCCAGGATGCAGTTGATGCTCATATGAATGGGATTACTCCAGTTGATCCAAAAGGAGACACTTATGTTTATACAGCCTCTTGTCCTATTGCTGGTGATACCTACTGTATTTGTGCTCAATTAGAGCAGCTAGATAGTGGTAACAGTGACAGTAGCGCCTGTGCTTTTGGCAACTCTGGTGATGAAGATTATTACTGTTTAAATCAGCTTCAGTAAGTTTAACTACCATGGGCGATAACTAAGCCATAGATTTTTTTAGTTCCTGCTTGTTTTAAAATTAAGGCACATTCATTTAGTGTGGTGCCGGTGGTGATGACATCATCAATGATGAGAACGGATTTTAAATTGGGTATTTCTTTATTGAGAACAAAAGTATTTTTCAAGTGGGTGAGTCGTTTATTTTTATCACTAATTTTTGCTTGTGGCTGAGAGTGCTTAGTTCTTTTTAGTAGTTCTATAAAAGGAATATTGCTCAACTTGCTTAGTTCTAGAGCAATTTCTGTAGCTTGATTAAAGCCTCTTTGGCACTGTTTTTTTTGATGAAGTGGTACGGAAGTAATGACTTTTACTTGGGGGAAATCAGTAGTATAGTAAATCATTCTGGCTAAAGTTTGTCCGATATTTTTTATACTTTTATATTTCAAAGTAGTAATTAATTTTTTTATTACTCCTTCATATCGTGCCATGACAATAATTTTTTCTAATGATGAATTTTGTATTTTTAATTTAATTGCTAAAGGATAAAAGTTAATTTTTTCATAGCAGTTTTCACAGATATGGGTGTCAAATTTGCCACAGTCAATGCAAAATTTGGGGAAAATAAGATCTAAGATAAGGCTAAACATTCTCAGATTATTATTGTTCAAGCCTACCAGAACTGTATTGTTATATGATTGGCGCCATAGTAGCATAGGTCTTAATGATATTAAGCAATGAAGGAGATAAATATGCAGGGTTTTTACACTCATATTGAAGAAGATACGTTGGAGAATAATTTTTTTAGAAAAGTTTTATTCACTGGTTCTAATAGTCAGTTAGTTTTAATGGCTCTTCAGCCAAATGAAGATATTGGAAGTGAAGTTCACCCAGATAATGACCAGTTTTTTAGATTTGAAGCTGGTGAGGGGAAAGTTGCTATCGATGGTCAAGAATATTTGGTTAAAGATGGTGACTCAGTAGTGATCCCAGCTGGGGCTAAACACAATATAATTAATACTTCAGCTACAGAGATGTTGAAAATGTACACCATTTATTCTCCAGCCCATCATCCAGATGGCACCATTCATGAGACTAGAGCTGAGGCGATGGCAGCTGAAGCAGAGGAACATCACCACTAGGTTTAGATTTAGTTGACAAGATTTAGATTGACAAATACTTTTTTAGAGTTATAATGAATATATATTCATATTAACTTAATTTAAGAAAGGGGATGAATATGCCAAATAGAGATGGAACTGGACCAACAGGGGCAGGACCTAGGACTGGCAGAGGCTTAGGAATAAGTTTCGGTCGAGGTTTAGGAAGAAGCATTGGAGCTTTTTTTGGAAGAGGCCGAGGAAGCAGACCATTGGGTTCTGGTATATGTACTTGTCCTAAATGCGGATATGAGGAATCTCATAAAAGAGGTACTGCTTGTACTCAAACCAGTTGTCCTAAATGTCAGACACAGATGAAGGGCGTAAGTTGTTTGTAAAAATAAATTATGCCTAGACCAAAGAAACCACGTCGTCTTCGTTTTAGTCCCGATGTTTGTTATTACAAACCTCAGGGTGTACCTTTGAGAGATTTGAAGGAAGTAGTTCTATTAGCAGATGAACTTGAAGCTTTAAAACTTCACGATGTGGATGGCTTGAATCATTTACAAAGTGCTAAAAAGATGAATATTTCTCAGCCTACTTTTGGGAGGGTACTAAATATTGCTTATAAAAAATTAGCTCAGGCAATAGTTGGTGGTAAAGCGATTAGACTTGATAAGGTTTTTAATCAATAAGTAACTGTAACCAAATACGAGATCACCAATTAAAGTCTGTTTATAAAAAGGTACTGCCAGTAAGTAGCAAGTGGTTAGTCCTGTTAGCGTGTGAGGATACCAATACAACCACACCCCAAAATTTGAGACTAAGAAAAATAAAAATGAAGCTAGGGGTAATAAAATTAGTTTTAGGTGGGTGTTTTTAGCTAGCTTACCCAGTAAAGGGTACATGGCAAAACCAAGATAGGTGATCCAAAATCCAGGATAAAAACCACCCACTAGCCAATCAAATAGAACGATAGTAGTGAAAAATAACCATTTATTTTTACCAAAAAATCCAAAACCACCTAATGGATTAATGTTTGCTGGTAGATAACCTAATCTAGAAACAAAGACTGCGATTGCAGCAGTAATTGATTTAGAATTCAGCTTGTTTAATTTCTTCATAAATAAATTTAACGATATCGCCACTTTCTAAAATAGTTTTACTAGCACTCTGTTGAGCATATTCATTGTTTATATAAAAAGCCCAGTAGTGCTCATTATCACTATCAATGTTATCAATGCCAATCACCATCATACCGACATCACCGTAATCTTTAGTTTTAATTTCTGCATTAGCTTCTAAAAGTTCTAGCGCAGTTTGGCCATTTTGGGTAGAAGTTAAAACTAGTTGGGCGTTAATTTTTTCTTGAGTTGTTTCTACAGCAGCTGAAGTTGGGTTAGGATCGAGGGTTGGAGTAATAGTTGGTTTTTGTTGCTGGTAGAAATATATCCCAATTCCTAATGCTAATAAAAAGAAAACGATTTTCTTCATATGAATTTTTTTATGGCTACTTTTATATTAGTTTTATCTTGACGTTGTTCAATAAGACTTTCTTTTTCTATTTGAGATAAGTGAGCATGGTAAGGCACAGACTTTTTGTCTTGGTAGAAAATTCCTAGTGGTATTTTTTCTGTTTCTTGAGCTTTAATGATAGCAGCCATTTTATTACTGGAGTCATGCTTCTCTGTGGCAAGATCATAAATTTTTTCTGCAAAAAAAGGATGATTTTCTTTTTTGTTAAAGGTTGGACAAAGCTGAATGACATCTACTAATGAAAAACCAGGATGAGAGATACCCGCTTTAATTAATTGAATTAGTTCTAAGAATTTATTGCTGTATCCTCTAGAAACAAAACTGGCTTCAGCAATGATGGCAGCTGTAATAGGATTAAATGGTTTTTCAATCAATCCAGTGGGAGTAGATTTTGTTTTAGTACCTTTTTTTGTAGTGGGTGAACTTTGGCCAGTGGTTAAGCTGTAGCGACTATTATTATGAATAATGGCAGTCACATCATGATTACCTCTGGCAAGAGAAATGAAATGATTTAAGCCCTCACCATAGAAGTCACCATCACCAGCGATTACAATTATCTTTAGGTTATGGTTAGCTAGTTTGGTACCGATCGCATTTGGCAAGGTTCTACCATGTAGACCATGAAAGCCATAGGATCGATTAAAATCAGCCATGTTGCCACTGCAACCAATCCCATAAAAAATAACTGTGTTAGCTTCTTTTAATTTTAGTTCAATTAAGGCTTTTTGTAGAGCATTGAGAATCATAAAATTACCACAGCCCGGACACCAAGTAGGGGTGATGGGGGATTTGATAGATTGAGTTGTAATACAAGACATATTTTTATTCTTTATTAAGCCAATCTTGTAAATCTTCAACATAAAATGGTCGTCCGTCATAGCGATGAATTCTATCTGTCATTACCATATCTGTTTCTTGTTTAATCAGTCTCTCTCCTTGGCCAGACTGATTGCCTTCGATCATGATTAATTTTTTAGCTTTATTAGCTAATTTTGTAAATTCTTTTTTAGGGAAAGGCCACATGGTAGGTAAATGAATTGTATTAACAGTTTGTTTTTTTTCTAATGATTGGTTGTAAATAAGTTGGGAAACTACATTTATAGTTGAGCCCCAACAAACAAAAGTAATTTCTGCTTTTTTAGGTCCAATTAAGTAGGGTTGAGCTATTTCTTTAATCAAACAATCCATCTTACGAGCTCTTTTTTCTACTTGCGCTATAGTTGGCTTAATTTCTTCGGTGCCAAAACCAAACTCATCGTGTTCATAAGAGTTTGTCAGTTGTAAGCCATTATCTTGTCCAGGAATGCTACGAGGGGAAATACCACTTTTAGTTACTTGATAACGACGAAATGAATTGTTTTTTGGAGCAGATTTAATCATGCTCTGACGAGGGTGATTATGGTTGAGTTTTGGTTTAAGCATGGTTTGATGAGATTCTAAAATAAACTTGTCACTCAAAATAAAAACAGGGAGTTGATATTTCTCCGCTAAATAGAAGGCTTTTATAGTCAGTTCAAAATGCTCTGCGACTGTACCGGGAGTAAAAACTACTCGCTGAGTATCACCATGCCCAGCAGTGAGTACAAAACTTAGATCAGCTTGCTCTGTCCAAGTGGGTAAGCCAGTAGCAGGTCCTTTTCTTTGCGCTTCAAGAATTACTAGTGGTATTTCAGCCATACTGGCTAAAGAAACACTTTCTGCCATGAGAGCAAAACCACCACCTGAAGTACCAGTCATTGCTCTTACCCCGGCAAATGATGCTCCTAGTGCATGATTAATAGCGCCGATTTCATCTTCAGAATGCTTGACTATTAAAGGATAGTTTTCTTGTTGTGCTGCCAAATAATGTAGTAAAGTAGTAGCTGGAGTCATTGGGTAAGCACTATAAAATTGGACTCCAGCAGCAATGGCAGCTAAGCCAACTGCTTCATTTCCAGTTAATAAAATTTGTTTATCTTTTAATAAAGGAGTTTGTTTAATAGGCTCACCTAATTTTTTAGCAGCTATAAAACCAGCTTCAAAAACTGTTAAGTCATCTTTGATAATTTTTTTATTTTTACCAACGAACTCATCTTTAATAATTTTTCTGGCAATTTTAGGCTCAAGGTTTAAAAAATAAGCAGATGCTCCTAAAACAGTAATATTAGTAGCATTAAAAGAGCCAGTTTTTTCTTTAGTAATAGAGTGAAAAGGAATTTCTATAATCTTTGTAGTGAGCTGAGCAAATTCTTTTTTATTTAAATCTCCAGCATCAGAATTATAAATAATTAATGTTTTTGGAGTAATTTCATCTTTGTGTTCTTCAAAACCATTTTTATTTAAAGTTACTAGAATATCTAATTCTTTTTTTTGACAACTAGCTTGATGATCGCTAGCAAAAACCTGCCCAGTTTGATGCCCACCTTTAATAAGAGAAGGATATTCTAAATAGTTGAAAGACTGCAAACCGTGGTGTTTACAGATTTTAGCTAACATTTTAGAAATCACCATTACACCTTCACCTGCCTGACCGGCAATTTTCCAGTTAAAAGTAAAAGGAGCGACTTGGTTTTTGATGTTAGTTTTCACGTTTCCTCAATATGCCTTATGATTAGTTATTAGTCAAGTTTTTTTTGATTTCTAAAATAGTTTCAAAATAGCTATTATTATTGTTTTTACTTAATTGATAAAACCAGTACTCAAATCCCCAAAATAAAATAGTTGAAACTGGTAAATGGCTAGCTTTTTGATAGAAGGACTTAATTTTTTTAGGAGAAATACTTTTGGGGTTTTCAGCTAAATAGTTTTGTTCATTTGCTTCCCATGGCTCAGCTTGGAGCTCCATGACCCAAGCCTCTTTATCGTGTTTAGTTAGGAGTTTAGTTATTTTTTGGTGACTATCAAGTGGCCCAATATAAATTGATTTACCAAGTATTTTTTTGATAAATTGTTGGTAATAAAGATCAAGTCCAATAATATCTGATATTTTTATTAGTTTTTTCAGTGAGTCTCTTTTAGATAGCTCGTTAGCCCATAAAGTAGTGATTATTTTTTTATTATCTAGTTTTTTGACTAAGGAAATTTCTTTGGTTAAAAATAAAAGTGGAATTGATAGATTATCAGGGCCGGATGGATCAAGGGCCTCATTTTCTACTTGATAATATTTAATACAAGATAAATGCTTAAATTTCTCGATGGTTTTTTTGATGAAGCTTAAGATTTTTTCTTGAATCTGTTTATTACTTAGGTCTTTATGTTCTATCCATTTAGGGAAATAGAACTCTGGATAACGAGGAGCTTTAACTCCAAGAGTTAGAATTACATCTTGTTGCTTTTTTTGACAGGTATTAAGTATTTTTTCTAACTGAGACCAGTTATATTTACCTTTAGTTCTTTCTATTTCATCCCAATGAGTGCAGATTCTGAGATATTCAAAATTTAGTTCAAGAGCTTTATCTAGAGCATCGGAAATAGAGCACTCCAAATGTTGGAGTTGTTTGTGGCTAAAAGTGATGCCGAGTTTCATGGTGGATTTTAATTAGTTGCTTTTTTTGCAATAATTCTAGCAATTTTTTTATTTCTATTTTGAATTTCTACATAATTCAAAATTTTCCATTGTTGGCTTAAGTAAATATTTTTCAACTGGTTTGTTATAAAAACATTGGGTAAATCTCCAATGATGTTTTGTGACATTTTTACTACTACAAAATTAATCCCATTGGGTTTAGTATTTTTTTGAATTCTTTCAAACAATATTTTGCTATCACTGGGTTTTAAAAAATGCATTAATCCAACAGATAAAATAAGATCAAATTTTTTATTAAATTTATAAGATAAAACATCTTGATTAATTAAAGTTAAGTTACCAGATTTAACTTTTTTCCTCAATATATCTAAGCCTTCTTTTGAACTATCAACTCCTGTAACTTTAAGTTTTTTTTCTATTAAATGTATAGCATTTCTTCCACTACCAATCCCAAGCTCAAGAGTTTCATTCCCAGAAACATATTTTAGTGTTTTTTCTAGTCCAGCCACAGGCTGGTTACCATATGCGTTATTAGATGTTTGATATTTATTTTTAAAACGTTGTTTAAAATTCATTCTTTTCCTCTATATAAATTTCTTTTTTTAAAACAGATTATTGTTATAGTTTGAATCCTAAGTTGCGAGGAGCATGGGACGATCTTGGAACTTTATTACTTTATAGATAAGATTGCCACCCAAGATTGATTATATAGTATCTTAAGCCATAGCTAGCTGAGTTTTGTCAAAGTGATTAACATTAATAAAACTTTTCACTAAATTACTCATTGTAGCAATAGTCGCTTGAATGGATCTTTTAATTTTTACTTTTTCATTCGAGATGGCGATTAGTCGTAGTTTTTTTTGAGCAATAGCACCATCTTTTTGAACATTGAGATTATTTTCTCCTAATAAATCTTCACTTTTTTGGAGAGTGATAATTCCAGATTGGTGTTGTTTTTCTTCCAACTCAAGGGCTCTAAGCCTATCTTCCTGATCTGTTTTTAGCTGAATAACTACCAATGCCTTGATTTGTTCAATAGCTTTGCTTAGTTGAACCAGAGCTTGCTCTGTTGCTGTGTTGGCATTTGCAAAATATTCACTTAGTGTGAGCCAAACCACTTCAGCTCCAGGCAAATATGGTAGACCAAACCTGAGTAAAAGTGTTCTTGCCACCGTTTGCTCCTCCATAGCATCTCTGATAATTGAGGATTCTTGTCCCACTGATTCTAGAAGAGATTCTAGTTGATTGGCTTCATTGGTAATTGTCATATTTTCATCTCCCAAAGCACTAACCTCATTTTGTATTGAAGCAAGTAAAAAGTTCAGCTCTATTGGTAAAGCAACAACTTCTTGAGGGTAAATACCAGCATACATTTCTCTAGCTCTATTTGGGACTAACATATAGTCAACCTTTCTTAATAATTTAGTGTTCTGAGGAAAAAAAGTTTGCTAAAATAAAAAACTCCTCGTGCTGAGGAGCATCTTGGTGTAAGTTGGCTAAACAGCCTTTATTCTTAAACCGAGGATTTTAATCAATCCGATGCTCGTCGTTTCCTAATTTTATTTAGGATGCATCTTTAATCGGACTGATCTGTTTGTGACAGAAACACCGTTGCGGCACAGCGATGGATTTTCACCATCTTCCAAAGTATGCATTTTCTAATCTAAACTAAGTTTTACCATAAAAAGAACAGATCTGCCTAGACCACGAACTTTTGTGTTATTGCGGGGAGCGTGGGACGATCTTGGAACTTTATTACTTTATAGATAAGATTGCCACCCAAGATTAATTATATAGCGATATATTGAAAGAATGGCAGGGACTGGTAGACGATGTTGGAACCTGGATTATGGGAGCGTATGTCTGGGCTGGGCATGTGATGTTGAGATTTTTTATCAATGCCACAATGGTGCGAAATACGAAAGAAACATTATTGTCTTTTTCATAATTATTAACCAATATGATTTGATTTGTATGCTAGAATAATTTTTACATGCCTGTCTTTTCAAATCATCAGGGTGAAATTAAATTTTTAGGATATGGCTTGGATAATTTTTGGGTTAGATTTTTTCTTACTTTTATCTTATGGCAGATGCTTAAGCAAAGCATATTTCTTTCTTCTTGTAATGTGGGCAGCTCATTGATTAATAGTTTGTTCCCCTGTGGTTCTACGGGTTATCAAGTATTTGCAGTAGCCAGCACATTATTTTTCATTTTTGCAATTGTTTTTATATCAAGTCTAATTTTTAAATCTTATAAAGATGAGTTATTTAATAAAAATGGATTATTCAGATCTATTATTTATTCTTTAATTTATATTTTGCCTCTTCTTTTTTTGATAAGAGGATTTGAGGGTTTTGATTACAGGATTATTTTTAGTGAAAAAATGTTTTTTTGGATCATTTTTCTTTTAGTTTCTGCCTTTTGGGAAGAATTACTATTTCGTGGGTTAATCTTTCAAGTTTGGTCAAAATACAATGGATTTATAATTGGTTTTTTGATTTCTTTTTTTATTTTTGGTTTGAGCCATATTATTTTGCCAAATAGCGCTAATGGAAATCTAGTAAATAACCCCAATTTAACAAGAATCGCGTTGGTTTTTTCTACATCAATCATTCTTTCTCCAGTTTTTTCCTTGATTGTTTATAGAACTAAAAATATTATTGGAACCACTATTGCTCATTTTCTTTTCAACTTTATGGGTATTGTTTCCTTATTTGCAGGTGTTAGCTCGAATACTTCTCCCACAATTTTAGGTTTCACATATGTGTTGATTTTCCTATATCCTGTATTGATTGAAAAAATAGATAGAAAATTTTTTCCTGTTTACGCTGTTTCTAAAATAAAGTGGGTTAGATATTTTTTTGCTTTATTTGCATTAATCATTATTTTGCTTCTAATTAATTTTGCAGAAATGGTTGGCTTTTTTAAATAGTAGTTTTAGTTAGGAATTTGGGGTTATTATGAAAAATTCCAAGTAACTAGATGGCGGAGGTGGAGGGATTCGAACCCACGAAGCCTTACGGCTCATGCTTTCCAAG
>CAYREI010000022.1:0-8665 GCA_964423285.1 uncultured Pseudomonadales bacterium
AATCATAATGACCAGCAAAAGTTGATTGAACTCGGGCGTGCTTGGTTAAATACAAACGAATTCCTTTACTAAATTCTCTATTCATAGTCGAGTAGACTGGCCAATAATAATATTTTTGACCAAATCCATAAATACTAATTCCTAGCAATGATAAGCAGATAGTTGTTAAGAGTATTTTGATGTCTTTAGGTTTAGAGATACTGGAGTAAAAAATAAAGAAGAGCGAAAAATATTCTAAGTATCGAAAATAATGCAAAATTGTTTTTAAGACATGATCTTGAGTCAATGGGACTGTTTTTATGACCCATAAAGAAGAAATAACAGATAGTAGTCCTACTACAGCATAAGACAAGATAATCCAGGTGGTAAAAGACTTAAACCTAACTTTTTTTCTGATTAATTGTGTTAGCCAAATAATAAAAGTCAATAAAATTAAAAAGTCTTCAGCCCTAACACGAACAATGTATTCCTCTATGGGACTAAAAAATGGAATTTTAGGGAAAAGAGGGATAAATACTAGAAGAAAACTTGATAATAATAAAAGGATATGCTGATCAAGCCAATTAATAATTTTTTTATAAACCATATTTTTATATATGCAATAGCAACGCTTGATAAATTTGACGTCTTTTTTTGTCTGGTTGGATGGTACTAAAAGCGATCATTCGTAAGACTGCTCCCATTCTTAAAATTCCTTTAACTAAAGGTACTTGCCAAAGTGGTTTATGTTTAGACCAGTTGTAGACGTAAGATTTAAATTCTCCTTTAATGGCGAAGGCGCTACATGAACTGGCTTGACCGAAATGAGTAATTTTAGCTTGAGGATCAATAGCTACATCCCAATGATGATGATTGGCTCGCATGCAGTACTCAGTGTCTTCACCATACATAAAGATTCCATCATCGAGCAGACCGATTTCTTTAATTACTTCTTTTCTAATCATCATGGCAGTCCCACCCACCCACCCTCGTTTAATTAGGCGAGTGTCATTGGTGTGATGACGAAGTTTTTCACTTTGTCTAAAACCAGTGTGCTGGGTTGAGGGTAAAAATTTGCCAATAATGGGTAAATCATCTAAAAAACTCATGTGATTAAAAAGTGAAAATAGAGTCGGTAAATCTCCTCCCTGTGGTTGCAGGGTACCGTCAGGATTTAAAAGCGTTGGAGCTAATATTCCTAGTCTATCAATTTTGTTTTTTTCAGAAACTAAATTAGCAGTTTTATCATTCAAAGGAAAACGCTCAAATGTTTCTACCATGGCACTGAGACCATTTTTTTGAACAATGGTGTCTGGGTTGAGAAGAATAATGTATTTACCTTGAGCAATTTTAATTCCTTGATTATTAGCTGAGGAAAAACCCTTGTTATGTTTATTAGCAATGACTCTAACGTTTTTACTAGTAAAAGTATTTCTGATAGCAGCGACTGTGTCATCTTTAGAATCATTATCAACAATAATAATCTCGGTTTTTTTAGCTAAAGTTTTAGATGATTGAGCTTCCTTCCAGGCAGTTTCGATAGTTTGGAGGGTTAACTTTTTGGTGTTGTAAGAAACTATAATAATAGTGAGTGTCATGAAGTTTTCTTGATTAGTTTAAATTTATTAATGACTAGCTTCATTTTATCAAGAATTGTAATCTTTTCAGCTGTAATACTAATAAGCACTCCCCCAATAGATAGAATCATGCTGATTAATAGTAATAAAGAAATTTTTTCATTGTAGATGGCAATACCAGTTAATGCTGCAAACTCTGGAGAAAGAAGGCTCCCTAATGATGCTGTACCAGCTGAAAGATGCTTTATTGCCATTTGACTTAAGGCCATAAATGCCAAGGCGCTAATCACTACCGCGACTATGACAGCTAGAGATTTAAGATTTATTTGTGAAAAACCTTGCTGATAGAAACCATATATAGCCAGGGGGAAAAAGAGAATAGAGAGAGAAGTGTTTGTCAGAAGAATCATTTCTACAATCGAAAAAATAGCAGTCAATTTTTTTGAAAATACTAGATAGAATGAGTAGCTAAATACAGCGATAAAGATTAAAAAATTACCATAAAATGTTCCCAGTGAGGTCACTTCTTTTGGAGATCGAGAGAAAATAAGCAATATTAAAACTCCAATTAAGGCAATGAGCATCCCCCAAATTTTTTTAAGAGTAATTTTTTCTTTAAGAAATAAATATGCAAGAAAACTAGTGACGATAGGGACAAGGACATATATTAGCTGAGAGGCAATTAGAGTAGTGTGTTGGATTGCTATGGAGAATAAGGTGATATTTAATCCCAAACCAATTCCCAAAAATAAGCTAAAAATCAGATATTTTTTAGTAAATACTAATTTGGCTCGATATTTTTTTCTAAAAAAAATCAAAATGATGATTAAACCTAGAAAAATTCGTAACCAATTAAATAAAAATGGGTGTAGGAAACTAGTTCCAAGACGAACCAAAGATGGCATAATTGCTCCGCCCATAAAAGCAGCTCCAACTAATCCCACTAAACCTAAAATTTTATTTTTATTCATTATTATTGAAATAATCGTGCTCGACCCAACTTATAATTCAATTCTTGATTTTTTCTATCGCCAATTTTTTTAGCAGGAACTCCACCGACAATAGTTTTTGGAAGAACATCTTTAGTTACAACTGCTCCAGCCCCAACTATTGCTCCTGTACCGATGGTAACTCCAGGCAGAATAATGGCTCTGGGTCCAATAAAAACATAGTCTTCAATTATTACTTTTTCTTCAATAGCTCGCATCTCAGGACTATCAATATCATGTTCACTAGTCCAGATCATGACTTGAGAAGCAATATCAACGTGATTGCCAATATCTAATCCACCATTAGAATTAGGAAGTTGTTTGCGTCCATCAAGGGTGACTTGTTCACCAATCAGGGTATCTTCACCAATATTTATATGACGAGGATCATAAATTCTAGCCATCATATGAATAGTAGAGCCCTGGCCTATTTTCATGCCAAATAAGCGGTAAAAAAATCTTCTGATATGGTGGAAAGGAATAAAACCTACTCCCCACCATAAAAAGCCAGTCACGGCCTCTAAATAAATTGCGATTAAGCGACGTTTAATTTTAGAAATAATCATGATAATAGTATATCAGGAATATTTATTTTGAAGATACTACTCTACTTAATGTTGGGAGTTGATGAATGTTTTCTAAGCGAGTGATACGTTGGTGTTGATGATAAATATCATCTTCAAAAAGTTGGGTAATTTCTTCAACATTATTTTCAACTTTACTTAGAGTAGATTCAATTTTATCCTGTCTATTTTCAACTTTTCCCAAAGTAGATTCAATTTTACCCTGTCTATTTTCAACTTTTCCCAAAGTAGATTCAATTTTATCCTGTCCCCTTTTTAGTTTAATAACATTATTTTCAACTTCACCAAGAGTAGATTTAATTTTAACTTGTCCATTTTCTAGTTTGGTAACATTATTTTGAACTCCATCTAAGGTAGATTTAATAATATTCAATTCGCCTAGTATTTGTTGAGCATATTTTGGAATAATTTGGGACATGTTTTTTAATAGTATAAAGCTTTATTTACAGCAAGCGTAGTAATATAGCCCAGTATTTGTGAAGCAATTTCTAAACCCCAAACTATTTTTCTTCAGGATATTTTTTACCCAAATGTTTATAGGCAACTTCAGTCACCACTCTGCCCTTTGGAGTTCTTTTAAGAAAACCAATTTGTAATAGATAGGGCTCAATAACTTCTTCAATGGTGCCAGCATCTTCACTTAGGCTAGCAGCCATGGTGGTTAGACCGACTGGTCCACCATGATAATGTTTAATTAATTTTTTAAGTAACCTACGATCAATTTGATCTAAACCTTTTTGATCAATAGCAAACATTTTTAAAGATTCATAAACTTGATTTGAATCAATTTGATTACTGCCATTAACCTGAGCGTAATCTCTGACTCTTTTTAAGAGTTTAAGAGCTATTCTAGGGGTTCCTCGTGATCTTTGGCCGATTTCCAGAGCTGATTGTTGGTCAATTTTAATCTTAAGTTTTTTGGCAGCTCTAGTAGTAATTTCAGCTAAAGACTCTGGTTGATAGTAGGCTAAACGATGAATTAAACCGAAACGATCTCTAAATGGACCGGTGAGAAGACCAAATCTAGTAGTAGCTCCAATAATGGTGAATTTTGGTAGATCTAATCTGACTGTTCTGGCTGAGGGGCCTTTTCCAATTACAATGTCTAAACCAAAGTCTTCCATGGCTGGATAAAGAGTTTCTTCAACAATTTTAGGTAAACGATGAATTTCATCAATAAATAGAATATCGCCATCTTTGAGGTTAGTTAAAATAGCGGCTAGATCACCAGTTTTACTCAAGGCAGTCCCAGAAGTAACTCTAATTTCTGACTCCATTCCTTGAGCAATTAAATGAGCAAGCGTGGTTTTTCCTAATCCTGGAGGTCCAAATAAAAGCGTGTGATCAAGTGATTCATGACGTTGCTTGGCAGCTTTAATTGAAAGTTGGAGAGACTTACGAATAGTATTTTGACCAATAAACTCATCCCAATTAAGAGCTCGAAGAGATTGAAAAAGAATTTCATCTTCTTTATGAACTAAGTTGGATTGAGTTTTCTTCATTTTTAATTAATATTTTTTAGAGCTTGTTTTATAGCTTCCTGGACTGAGAGTTTTTCTAGATTAAGTTTTTCTAAAGCTTGTTGAATCGAGTCATCATCCCAGCCCAAAGAACTGAGAGCATCGACCACAGTTTGCTGTTTAGGGCTCAAAGGAGCCAGATTAAGTTCTTTTAATTTACCCAATTTTCCTCCCAAATCAATAATAATTTTTTGGGCCATTTTTTTACCTACTCTGGGAATAGCTTTAAAAAATATCACATTAGCTTTTTGAACAGCGGTGATCAATTGACTTGGATCTTTGTCAAGAATTGCCAACGCAGTCGCAGGTCCAATCCCAGAAATACCTAAAACTAATTCAAATAATTGTTGTTCTTGAATCGTCAAAAAACCATATAGTTCAAGTCTGTCCTCTTTGACATGGGTGTAGATAAATAATTCCAACTCTGTTTTATTTTGAGCTAGTTGAAGAATTTTATTGCTAGTTAAAATTCCATAACCCACCCCATTTATATCAAGAATAATTTTATTTACGCAAACTTGAGGTTTACCTCGTAGGAAAGAGATCATAATCACACTATAACCTAGTGGCTTTATCCAGCCAACGATGAATTTGGGTTATCTTCTGGTAACAGCGTGAGTTAAAACAATGCCAATAGCATCGATAGCATCATCAATGATTTTTTTTCGGGGAATATCTAGCTGTAGGTGAATCATTTTTTCCATGGCAGCTTTTGTGGCTTGGCCATTACCAGTCACTGCCAGTTTTATTTGATTGGGATAGTATTCAAAGATATTTAGCTTATTTCTAGTACAGCAACTTAAAATTACTCCTCTGGCTTCACTGACCTGAAGAGCTGTTTTTTTATTTTTTGAGAAAAACAGAGTCTCAATAGCCAGCTCCTGAGGTTGGTACTGCTCAATGATTTTTTGGAGTTTGTTTTCTATAAATTGATATCGATCAAAAATTTCTTCTTTTTTATTAGTCTGAATGCAACCAAAATCAATGATCTCTGGTTTAGAACCAAGTCCCTTCCCAATTGCCCAACCGATGCGATCATAACCAGGATCAATCCCCAGAACAATGAGTTGATTATTTGGCGTGTTCATAGACAACTTGTTTGAGAGTTAGTAGAACTGTTTGTGCAGATTTTTGCCAACTGAATTTTTTTAGCTGCTTTTTACCTTTTCGTTTATAAATGGCCTTGTTTTTAACTGACAGTTTGAATGCTTTTTCCATCGCAATAACTATTTTTTTAATGTCATAAGGATTAACTTGAAAGCCCGCTTCTCCCACTACTTCGGGCAGGCTGGTGGTGTTTGAAACGATTGGGACACAGTCGTAATAGAGTGATTCTAAAGGAGGGATACCAAAGCCTTCATGTAATCCAAGTAATAAGCTGGCAGTAGCCCCTGCATAAAGAGCTGGCTTAATATCATCGGCTATGTATCCAGTTAAAATTATACGTTCACAGAAAGATGATCTTTTGATTCTATCAATAATCGGGTCTGCCAGCCAACCTATTTTTCCAGCTATAACCAATTGGGGCAAAAGGTTGATTTTTTGAACTTTTTTAAATTGTTGACTACTTAACCTGCGACAAAGCTGTTCATAGGCTTCAACTACTCTAATCAGATTTTTTCGAGGTTGAATCGTACCTAGGAATAAAAAATAGGGTTTTTTAATTTTAAATTTTCCAAAAAAGTTTTTAGTCGTTACTGCTGAAGCTGGAATAGTATTAGTAATAGCCGGATAAGCTACCACCACATCTTCAGATTTTTTTTGATAATGGCGCATAATATCAGCTTTAGTAAATTCGCTAATAGCGATTACTTTATGAGCTTTTTTAGCACTGTATTTTGTCCAATGTTTGAGTTGAACGAGATCGTTTTCATTAAATTGTTCTGGAAAATTCAAATAGGCTAAATCCATTATTGAAGATACATAAGGAACAACACAGCAACGAGGAGCGTAGTGTCCTGGTGTAAAGAGGATATCGATTTTTCTACGATTTAAAAATAAATAAATTGGCTCAGCAAATTGAGTCCAAAGAAAAGTTGGTTTAATTATTTTATATTTCCAGCCCGCACGCTGTATGGGTAAATCGGCAATTGGTTCACTGCTAAGCAAGATCGTAAAATCTAGACTTTCATCAGCTTTTGTTAACTGGTAAATAGCTTTAATAAGTTCAAAAGCATAAACATTACTGCCAACTCTGTGTTGCACATTAGCTTCATTGGCGTCGATAGCAATCCGAATAGTTTTATGATTCATTGATTTGATTGTAACGCTTTTTGATAGACTTGAACGGTTTCCTCTACTACTCTCTCCCAGCTAAACATTTGCAATCTAATAATCATTCTTTGAAGACGTTTTTGTTGCGCTTCGATAGATTCATTTAAAATTGTTTCTAAGCCCTTTCTAATATCGTCTATATTTTCTGGATCAATATACTCAGCAGCATTTCCAGCTACTTCTGGCATTGAGGAGATATTGGAAGTTAAGACTGGTGTACCGTGGAAAAATGATTCTAAAATCGGGAGGCCGAAACCTTCATAAAGGCTTGGATAACAAAAGACTTCAGCTTCTCCATAAAGTACTGCTAATTCTCTGTCTTCTACATGACCTAAAAATCTGAGCTGAGAATGATCAATATTTTCTGTTTTATCCCAACCTTTTTCGCCGGCAATAATGAGTTGGTAATCTTTAGCCAAAGGTTTCCAGGCTTCAATTAATCTAGTCAGATTTTTACGTGGCTCTCTAGTACCAACAAAAAGCAAATATGGTTTATTTAGTTGGAGCTTGTTTTTAATCCAGTCAGCTTCATCTTCGGTTAGCTGCTGGCTGGTTTGTTTAAACTCAACTGGTAAGGCTTCGTGAACAACGTTAATCAAATAGCTAGGTATACCTAAGAGATTAACAATGTCGTTTTTAGTCGTTCTGCTGACTGCAATAATCTGTGCTTTTCGTTCCTTAAGGATTTTCCATGATCGCTGATGGGCAGCGAGTATTTTAGGATGAGCTGTCTGAGGATACTTAATCATGGCCACATCATGGATGGTGGAAACTAAAGGTAGATCTTTATCCGGTGGCTGAAGCCAATCCCAAGAATGAAAAAGATCAATTTGGGGAAGGATATTTCTGACTGGGTTTTTCCCTAGTTGCCATAGTAGTCTCATCAAAGAAGGTGGAGTTGAATGAAGTGATGCAGATGAGATGTTATTTTTTTTAACAAATTCTTCGAGTTTGGCTTTACTACGCCAAGAGTAGCCTAAAGTTGAAAGATGGATTGATTTTTGCTGATTTAATGCTTTCGCTAGATTGGCTGTGTACCTAGAGATACCTCGTCCGTAAATAATTGGGGTAATATCGAGACCAATGTTCATAATTTTGCGGTCGGTTTGTATCTACTAAAAACTCTAATAAAGCCGATGTTAGGATAGTCTAACGTATTTATCTCATGAAAACCAAGTGACCACAGTTCTGTTCTGAGCCGATCGTTTGGGTCAGTGAGATCTCTTAAGTAGTCGAATAGCAAAATATATTTATACTCACTAATAACTTTGATTGAAGTTGAGAGTTGGTTGACATTTTCAATGTAAAGTTTTCCAGTAGCTAGAGTTGGATATTTGTTTTGGTCGTACCAACGCCAGGGCGAGAATGGATTGGGGTATGAAAAAAGGAGGATTGTCTCTGCAGGTAGGTAATTAGCCGTTATTTCTTGATATAAGGAACGCCAATTCTCACGTTGATAATAGGGATTAAAATGATATTGTAGGACTCCCAAAAGATTAAGCAATAAAAGTATTGATACTAAGACAGTTCCCCATTGTCGCTGGATTTTTTTTCTGCCCACAGTCACAATTTGGCCGACAAGTAGATAGGCTGCGGGAAGTAAAAATAAGACTCGTTTGGGTCTAATTACTGGTACCCAGAAAGAAACTATCCACGCAAAAAGCAGAGGCAGGATTAACCATGAACAGATTAATGACAAATTTTTGAGAGTTTTTATTTTTTTAAATTTGTGCCAATTAAGG
>CAYREI010000023.1:0-8589 GCA_964423285.1 uncultured Pseudomonadales bacterium
GGTAAGCTTTTAGATTCCACTGCTTGTTTAGCCATCAACAGATCTCTGGCAGCATCACTAAATAAAATTCCATGAGAAGAAATATCCCATGACCTTAGTAATGCAGCTGAGATAATAATTAAAGTTATAATCCAGTTGTTTTTAATAAATTTTAACAATTGAATTAAATTAGGAAGTTTTTGTTTGTTGATAAATGCCATAAAAAATTACAGGTAACGACAAAACTCTACCCAGAGCTAAGCCCATGACTGCACCAGTCAGTCCCTGTTTTTGTCCCAAAATAGTTATTAAAGAAATAGTTAGAATAAGATTAAGAAATTGATGAATATTTAAAGTCTTATAAGCACTTTTAGCTAAAAATAAGGTGTAACCAATCAAAGCTAAACTATGAGTTACTCCAGCTAAAACAAGCCAACTAATGAGCGGAGTAATTTCCAGCCACTTTGGCCCTAAAATTAAATTTACAAAAAATTCTGGGAATCCTAAAATTAGAGCTGAGGTGATTAATAGCAGTAAGCTGGTAAATCCCAAAGTTTTAAAAGTGGCTTTTTTGAGTCGTTTGGAGTCAGTGGAAATTTTAGTATAAACAGGTAGAGTACCATGATGTACTGATTTGGCTACGTCATAGTTAACTTTATGAGTTAAAGCATAGGCATTATGATAAAGACCCAACTTGTAAGTTCCAACCATTTTGCCAATCACAAAGTCGTCTAAATTATCATTGAGATATCCCATAAGTGAAGATAGACTAAGCCACTTAGCATTATTGAAAATTACTTGGGCTCTTGATCTTAAATATTTAAACTGAGGTTTGAGTTTAAAAAAAGTAAAAGAGATTATAACCTCAGCGATGGCAGCTCCAATCATGCTAAAAATCATGGCGGAGACTGATTTGAATAATAAACCCAGAGCAACTGCCAATATTCCCTCAACTAAAATAAGCGATAAGTGATATAGACTGTCTTTAAAAAATTTGAAACTTTTTCTAAGTGAAATGATACAGGGATTAATAAATCCTTTGATTACCGGAACTAGAGAAGTCAATGAAACCAAAGAAATAAGCTGAGGATTGTCGAAGTAATAGCTGAGTCCGAAACCCATTAGAATCATCATGATGGCAATAATGAAGCCTCTGGCAATAGAGATAACCCAGGCGGTGTCAATGAAGTAAGATACAGACCGCCTTGATTTAAGGATGGTAATGTTGATTCCAGTTTGGGCAGCAGCTTCACTCAGTCCTAGAGTAATCACAGTCAGGGAAAATAGTCCAAAATCATCGGGGCTAAGCAATCTAGCCAAGATAGAAATTTTAATTAAAGAAATTAAAGCAGCAAATATTTTCATTAAAGTTTGCCAGCTAAATCCAGAAACAGCTTGTTTGAAGTAACTCATGGGTGAAATTATGTTTAAATTTAGTTATAGTTAATAGGTTAATAATCTATCACATTGTAATCTATGAGTATTCTTAGCAAAATAGGCGGAGTTTTTTTTGATTTTATTGAAACTATTGTGATTGCTCTATCTATTTTCTTAGTGGTTTATTTATTTTTTATGCAACCCCATCAAGTTAACGGGCAGTCAATGGTGCCGAATTTTCAAAACGGAGAGTATATACTAACCGACAAAATCACCTATCGCATGCGAGATCCAGAAAGAGGTGAAGTGATAGTTTTTCACGCTCCTCAATCAGCCCACTGTCCTAAGGGGACTGGCTGCGATTTTATCAAGCGAATTTTAGCTGTTCCTGGTGAGAGTATAGAGATAAAAAATAATAGTATTTATATCAATGGTGCTCGTTTATCAGAGCCGTATATTCCTAATTCTTATAAAACCTCGGCAGGAGAGTTTTCCAAAAATAGGGTTGTTAGATTAGGAGCTAATGAATACTTTGCAGTTGGTGATAATAGACCCTATTCTAGTGATTCAAGGGCTTGGGGGCCTATTATAAGAGAAGATATTGTTGGTCGAGCTTTTTATCGTTACTGGCCTCTGCAAGCAATGGGCGTAATTACTAAAACCAGTTATTAATTCCCATTAGCCAATTCAATTATTTTTTCTAAGTCTTGCTGAGTTTCTTCAGGAGAGCCTTTAAGAGTGATAGTAACTTTAGTTTGACGATGCGATCGAGTTAGTTTAAGTTTAGATTTAGTATGAAAAAAATGATTAAAATCATTTTCCCAATTTTTTAGAATTTTTTCATCAATTTTGATCAAGCCCAAGCTGACTTGATTATTATTTGAGGGAGAATTCTTTTTTTTATATCTCCTAGCTAATTCTTCCGCTCTCCTAACAGAAGAGTTTTCTTTTAGAATAGTTTTATAAGCTTTAATAACATTAGCCTCATTCTGAATCGAACTTAGAGCTCGAGCATGACCCTCTGTGATAAGACCGTCAATCAGGCCATCAGTGACGGCATCGGGAAGATCTAGAAGTTTAAGAGAGTTACTAATATAAGAAGGAGACTTGCCTACTTTTTCAGCCAATTCAGCATTAGAGTAGTTAAAATTACGCATCAATTGACGAAAAGCTTGAGCTCTCTCTAGAGCATTTAGGTCAGTGCGCTGAACATTTTCTACCAGAGCCATTTCTAACATGCCTTTAGGTGTAGTTTTTTTGATGTAAACAGGGACTTCTTTTAGCCCTATCATCTGAGCTGCTCGCCAGCGTCGCTCTCCAGCAATTATTTGATAACCAGCTGGAGTTTGGGCAATTAAAATTGGTTCAAGAATGCCATATGCTTTAATGGATCTAGCTAATTCTTGAATATCTTCAGTTTTAATCTTTCCTCTGGGCTGAAATGGATTTGGCTGAAGTTGCTTGGTTGGAAGAGTGTTGACCATAATGATTCCATCTTAACAGAAGAAATCCCGAATAAACTAGCAGTAAAAAAGGCGTGAAAATCCGTGAAAATTAAATTTTAGCCTGAAAACAAACGTGAAAATTGTGTAAATTAAACCGTTACGTTAACTATAGTTTTATCGTGTTTCTGACTGAATTTGACCACACCGTCTTGCATGGCAAATAAAGTGTGATCTCGACCTATACCTACATTTTTGCCTGGTTTATATTTAATCCCTCGTTGACGAATAATAATCTGGCCAGTTTTAATGATTTCACCGCCAGTTTTTTTTAAGCCAAGCCTTTTACCATGTCGTCTTTTTTGTGATTGTTGTCTGACTTTACCAGAACCTTTAACGTGTGCCATATTATTCCTTATATTTTAAAAAATGCAGCTGTCTTTTTACAATTGCCTGAGGACGACTGTAAATAACCGGCTGAGACATCGTAGTGTACCCGAGTTGAGAAAGCTTGTCAATTAATTTATTGAGGTTGTAGATTTGATTTTTTGTTTCCACCAAAGGGAAAATAATGCTCACTATTCCACCGGGTTTTAAAATTTTAGTCCAGTTTTTAAATGCTCCTAAATAAGTTTGGTATAAACCTTTGAAGATATTTTTTAGTTCGTGTTCCTTGGGTTTAGGTTTACCTAGGAATGGTTCAGTCACGATCGCATCGATCTGATTTGAAATTGATTGTGGTTGAGTGGCATCAAGCTGAAATATTTTGGGTAAATTTTTATTTAATTTATATTCTCGAATCAACCATTCAAGATTATCTTGGGTACCTCTAACTGCATTCAAATCAAGGTCAGATCCAGAAACATCGCAATCTACCATTAGGGCTTCCATTAAGATGTTTCCAGAGCCACAAAACGGATCATATAAGTTTAGGTTTGAACTTGATTGAGATAAATTTTTAGTAATATTAACCATCATTCGAGCAACTTTAGGTGGTAGCATGCCCTTTTTTCGGTCAGCGTACGGTTTATATCGATCTCTTTTAGTCCAGTCGTCTATATCTTGAATAGAGCTAGTTTTGGCTAAAATTAGTTTTTGATTATCTTTAATTATAGCTAACTCATGGACTTTTTGATGAGTCAAGACAGCTGCAGTTAGTCCTCGTTCGCCTGAATTAAGATATCTAGATTTAATACTTTGAGCTGTTAACTGTTTTTTAATTGCAGCTAGATCGACTTTTGGTAGATCCACATTGCTTAAATTAGCAATACTAAAAATTATTTTTCCAGTTTGTTGAGATAAATAATTAATGATTTTAGACTCAATCTCGTTGACTGAACTAGTTTCTAAATTAGTTAACCATTGATATGTTTTTACTAAACCTCCAGATTGTTGTTGAAGGTGCTCAATATTAACTTTCTCATCAATCTCTAAAGAGAATAGTTGAGTAGATATGGGTTTAAGTTTGCTCGCGGTTAGGCATTCCAATTCAAGAAGAGATAGTTGAGGAGTATTCCCTAACTGGAAATAATAAATTGACATGAAATTATTTATCCTTTAGCCAGTAATCTTAACGACCTCAACTATGCTTTGAGGTTGACGATGACCATAAACTCGGCGGTATCGAGATTTAGCGCGAAATTTTGCGACACGAAGTTTTTTGCTTCGAACATGCTCAAGTAGCTTGAGTGTAACTGCAGCTTTCTCTAAAAATGGCGTGCCAATTTGTTGAGTTTTACCGTCATCAATCATCAATACTTCCTTGACTTGGAATTCTTTGTCTTCTGGTTGATCTAATCGATCTAAAGTGAACTTGTCTCCCTTAGAAATTTTTAGTTGTCGACCAGTCAGTTGAATTATGGCGTATTTTGACATAGATTTTTTCTTAACAAGCAACAATTATAACATGGTTTCATGATAGGTGCAGAGTTTTTTTAGGCTTAATATTAATTAAGATAGATTGGACTACAGCAAACATTGCCATCAAAGATAATAAAGAGCTACCCCCATATGATAGGAGTGGCAGTGTTAATCCGGTTATAGGCATTAATCCAATATTCATCCCGATGTTAATTCCTACTTGGAAAGCAGTCATGATAGCTGTGCTCATGCAGAAGTAATATTCTGGTTTAGACGATGATTTTAATCCAACTCGAATAATTAGATTGATTAATAGCAGATAGATTAAAACTACAATTATGGAGCCAATGAAACCAAATTCTTCTGCTAATGAAGCAAAAATGAAATCAGTTTGTCGTTCTGGTAGAAATTTTAAGTGAGATTGGATACCTTGTCCCAATCCTCGACCAATTAATTGTCCGGATCCAGCTGCAATGAGTGCTTGTCGAGCATTATAGCTAGAGTTTTGTATATCTTGATTTGAATCAATGAAACTAGTAATTCTTTGTTTTTGGTATGGTTTAAGTGCAAAAAACCAAGAAAGAGTAATCCCAGCAAGAGCCAGACTGCAGAGGGTGATAATTTTTTTCCAAGAAATATCACTTAGAAAAATAATAATGCCAGTACTAAATAAATAAACTAGAGTCGTTCCTAAGTCTGGTTCAATTAAAATTAAGGTAGCTGGAATAGCTATGATAATTAAAGATTTAATTAAAGTGCTAAATTTATTTAGTGAGTTTTTAATTGAGCTTAAAGCTAAAACTGTGGCTGGAATGGCCATTTGAGACGGCTGGAAATTATATTCTCCCAAAATAGGAATCCAACGACCGGTTTTTCCTGAAAAAAATCCATAAAGATAAGAAACAATTAACAATATATTAACCACGATATATATTGGCCAGGCTAAATTTTGTAGTTGCCTAAATTTAATTTTAGAAATGATAAAGAAAATTCCGAATCCAAAAATGAAGAATACTGCCTGTTGAGTAGCTAATTCTGGCACTACACTTTTTAAAGTTAGTAAGCCAATTAAAGCTAGAAATAATAATAGGGTTGGTAAAAGCCAACGTTTCATGGATTTATTATACGTAATTTGTCACCCAGACGAATTTTTGTATTAGTTTTAGTCTCAATTTTTTCCCGCCAGGTTGGAGAAAAATTTGGAACCTCAATCTCAACATGTTCATCAAGTTGCAAACCAGCCTTTTTACGCATTTTTTGAATGTCTCTCATTAGTTCTCTAGCTTCGCCTTCAGTTTTAAGTTGTGGAGTGAGAGTGAAATCTAGTTTAACTTTTAGTTCTTCCCCACTCTGCCAATCAATTTTTTTAACGTTTAGTTCTTTGGCAACTACTGCTAGTAAATTATCTTTTGGTTGTTCTCCTGGAGCAGTGACAATTAGTTTAGCTAGTGGTTGACGGAGTTTAACTCCTTGGTCTTTTCTTAAGAATCGAGCTTGATTAACTACTTCTTTGACGGTTTTCATTTTAGTTTCTAAAGCTGAATGCATTAATTTATCATTAGATTGAGGCCAATCTGTGTGATGAATGGAAGTATTTTCATCAATTAAATTATGATGGATTAATTCAGGGAAATATGGCGCCAAGGGAGCCATAAGTTGAGCTAAAGTATAAAGAGTATAGCCAAAAATGTGACTAGTTTCCTGATTATCATCTGCCCTGACGCGATCGCGACTGAGACGTAAATACCATGTAGAAAGTTCATCAACAAACTCCATCAGAGTTCGACTGGCTTTAACTAAATTATAATTATCCATATATTTAGTAATGTTTTGAATTAAATGTTGAGTTTTACTTAATAACCATTTATCCATCACATGTTTTGGTTCAGCTGGAATCTGAGTAACATCAACTGTTTGATCGGCAAAGGTTTTAAAGAACTTAAATACATTCCACCAAATTACAAAGACTTTACGACGAATGTCAGCTACTTCTTTTTCATTGAAGTTAAGATTTTCACCCTTCATCACTGTTGAGCTCATTAGATAAAGACGTAAGCTATCGACTCCATATTTATCTATCAAGATTGTTGGATCGGGATAGTTTTTTTTAGACTTACTCATTTTAGAGCCATCTTTTGCTAAAATAGTGCCGGTAGTCAGCACGTTTTCAAAAGGTGGTTTGCCAAAAATACCAACAGACATAACATGCATGGTATAAAACCAAGCTCTAGTTTGAGCTATGTATTCGCTCACAAATTGAGCTGGATAGTTTTTTTCAAATTTATCTTTATTTTCAAATGGATAATGGATTGAAGCAAATGGCATTGAACCAGACTCAATCCAACAATCAAAAACTTCTGGGAGGCGCTGGCCTTTAACAGTTCTGTCATCATCTACCCAAAGCTCAACATGATCTAAATGTTGACGATGAATATCTTTAATATTTTTAACTTCATCTGGATTAACTGCCCATTGTTTTAGTTCTTCTAAGGAACCAATAATGCGAGTTATTTTTTTTCCATCTTTTTCTCCTCGCCAAATTGGCATTGGGGTACCCCAATAACGAGAACGAGAAATATTCCAATCAGGAGCATTTTCTAAACCTTTTTTAAAACGACCGTGCTTAAGATGTTTTGGATACCAGTTAATTTTTTCATTTTCTTCGATGAGATTAGTTTTAATTTTAGAAATATTAATAAACCAAGCTGGAACTGGGGCATAATAAAGTCTAGTTCCACAGCGATAACATGTGGCTACATTGTGAGTTAATTGTTCATTTTTATAGATTAGACCACGTTCTTTTAAATCTTTATTAATCAGTGGATTGGCTTCTAGAATATTCATTCCGGCCCAAGGTTTGACTTCTGGCTTGAATTTCCCCTCTTCATCAACATGCTCTACCAATTGCACATTTTCACGCTTCATTATTCGATAATCATCTTCGCCATAAATAGCGAGTGTGACTATTCCAGTGCCCTCTTCATCGGTCACAAATTCATCAGCTACCACTACCCCAGCCTTTTCTTCTTTTTGACGATCGGGATAAAAATCAAAATGGAGTTCATATTCAAGTTTAGTTAATTCCTCTCCACTCATCGTTTCTACAAATTCGTATGAATCTTTGGTTAAGACTTGTTCCAAGCGATTACTAGTTAAAATATAAAATTCATTACCTTGTTTAACTTTGGAGTATCTTAATGTGGGATGAACTGCGAGAGCAGGAGTGGCTAACTTATTCCAAGGTGTGGTCGACCAAGCTAATAGATAAATATTGTCTTGATTTTTAACTTTGAATTTATAAGTAGTTGAAGGTTCAGTAACTTCTTCATAGCTATTATCCATGGCGATTTCAAAATTGGATAATGGTGTACCACAACGTGGACAATATAAAATAACTTTTTTACCTTCATATACTAAATTTTTTTTATAGAGTTGTTTGAAACCCCACCAAACTGATTCCATGAAGTTACAATCCATAGTTTGGTAGTTATTGGTAAAATCTACCCAGCGTCCTAAACGACCAATGATTTTTTCCCATTCTTTATCCAGGCGTAAAACTTCATTTTGGCAAGCATGATTAAATTTATCTATGCCTAGTTTTTCAATACCTTTTTTGCCACCTTTAATTTTCAGTTTTTGCTCGATCATGTTTTCAATTGGCAAACCATGACAATCCCAACCCCAAACACGCTCCACACGATAGCCTTTCATGGTCCAGTAGCGCGGGATTACATCTTTAGTGGTAGAAGCCAAAAAATGTCCATAGTGAGGCATGCCAGTAGCAAAAGGCGGGCCATCGTAAAAAATATAATTTTTATCTTTTGGTCTAATCTCAATTGATTTTTTAAAAGCTTTAGTATCTTGCCACCACTTTAAAATCTCTTCTTCTAACTGTGGTAGATTTGGTTGTTGATTTAGATCTTTAATTTTT
>CAYREI010000024.1:0-6065 GCA_964423285.1 uncultured Pseudomonadales bacterium
TTTTTAAAACTGATGTGTATTTTTTATAAAAAAATACCAAAAAATGAATTAGCGTGTTCTATCACCGTGTCCAGATCAGACACAGTATAAAATAGATAAGTATCTTCACTTGTTAAAGAACCCATTAAATAAAAATTAATGAAAAAAGATGAGTATCTGCTATAAGCGGACTTTATCTTCGTAAGGATCGTTATTATAGCAAGTAATATTGAGGTGTCAAAGAGGGGTTTAGATGATCATTTTAATTAATAATTCCCCCACCAATACATCTAAAATTATTATTGTCGATTTTTTGATAAAACACGGCTGATTGACCGGCTGCAATACCCTTGGCTGGTTTTTGAAGTTTAACTAAGTTTTTTTCTACTTTAGCTGGTAGCAATTTTCCAGTATGACGTATACGAATAAATAATTTAGTGGGTAATTTTTTACTTTGATCAATTAAATGAAGTTCTGAAACTAAAAATTCACTTTGATAAGCATCAGCGCCAATACTAACAATGAGTTGATTTTTTTTAGCATCCTTATCAATGACATATAGTGGTGGAGTATCAGAATTTTTTTGAGTAATTGTAAACCCATGGCGTTGGCCAATGGTGTAAAACCAAATTCCATTATGGGTGCCAATCATATTGCCTTGCGTGTCAATTACTTCACCTGATTTTTCACCTAGTCTTTTTTTAATAAATTTTTTCACATCAATATCACCGATGAAACAGATACCAACTGAGTCAGGCTTGTCTGCTACATGAATATTTCTTTTTTTAGCTTCTGCTCGGACTTCTTTTTTAGTTAAATCAGCCAGGGGAAATAGAATGTGTTGTAATTGATCATCACTGATAAGATACAAAAAATAAGTCTGGTCTTTCCAATCATCTTTTGGAGTCAGTAGTTGGCCATTTTTAGTTTTGGCGTAATGACCAGTAGCTACAAAATCAAAATTATTTTCCATGGCCCAATCATAAAATAAACCAAATTTAATTTCTTTATTACACATCACATCTGGATTAGGAGTTTTCCCGGCTTGATATTCTTCAAAGAAGTAATCAACAACTTTGTCATGATAAGTTTGTTTAAAATCTAAAACTTGAAAAGGAATATCTAGTTCTAGGGCAATTTTGAATGCATCTTGACGATCCCGATCAGCTCTACATCCCGGTGCACGCCAGCATTCTAAAAAAACACCAGTAACTTTATAGCCCTGCTCTTTTAATAAATGAGCACAGAGTGAAGAATCAACTCCGCCGGACATACCAAGGGCAACTTTTTTCTTCATAGCAGCTTATTATATCAAGCTTGAGAATTTTTTAATAAAGTCTTGATTGTTTATAAATTGAATAGTTTGCATGCCTGCCTCACTGGCAGCTTGAACATTTGAGTCTTTATCATCAATGAAGAGTATTTGTTCAGGAGCTGTATCTAAAATTTTAGCAATACGTTTATAGCTTTCAGGTTGGTATTTATAAATACCAAGTTCTTTACTGGAAAAAGTTTCAATAAAAGGTGGGATAAGATGAGTTCTTATTTCTGTCAGCATTTTTTTTGAGCTAGCAGAAAAAATATAACTACTCAAACTATCTTGTTTTTTGACAAAATTAATTAATTCATTATTAAGTTCTAGATATTCTTGCCATGGATGATGATTTATTTTGGCTTGTTTATAGGCGGCGTTTGTACCAGTATTTTTAGATTGCGGAAAAGCCAGTACCCAAGAAAAGTCAAAGAGAAGTGTAGTGATCATCACATTCTCAGCATGTTTATTTTACCAATTTTTTCTAAATTATTTGCATATTTGTTTTTATCAACCACAAAAAAGCTGGGCAAAAGTGGTTTAAAATCAGGATTCATTTCAACTGCTTTATCAATATCTTCTAGAGCCATTTTGCCAAAATAAAGATTAGTAATATCAAAATTGTGTTTTTTAAGATATTGCCAGACTTTGATCATGCCTTCAAAGTAAAGTAAATCTTTAGTGAAGCCTCCTGGTTGGGAAGTATTTGTCAGACCGCGTTTTTTGCGAAAAGCAAAGATCCATCGCCTATCCAAATTATCGATATAAGGTGTTAAAAATTGCCATAACTCGGCAAAAGAATGTTCTTGAGCATATTTAACTGCCATATAATTCAAAGCTGGCTGATAAGCTAGTTGGAAATTTTGTGGTAACAAAGAGTGCAGAGCAGCTAGCCCTTCTTCAGCTTGTAAATAATTTTTAAATTTGTACTCTTTCTTTTTTTGAAACCATGGTTGTTGTTCATAATTTATTCTGCGTAAAGCATGAGTGCCAATTTCGTGATAAATCATGCTCAGAAGATCAAGTTGGCGAAAATCAATTGGTGATCTGAGTTTAATTGTGTTGTTGGTGATAGTGGCTCGAGCGACAAAAGAGTTTGACCAAACCAATTTAAATCTTTCTTTCAAACCATGCATGTCTAGAAATTTAATAATTTTATCTTCAACCTCTTTTTGATTTACTCGCGGTCCACGAAGCTCTCTTAGTTCTGTTTCTGTTTTTTGATAGTAAGCTTGATCAATGATAGTTTGAGCTAAATCGGCAGTTTGAGGATTAGGTTGTCCATATTTATTTAAGATTTCGTTAGTTGCATCTTCCTCATATTTAAATTGAGGATTATATTTTTCGTCAGCAAAGAACTTTTCTTTCTCTTCCAATAAATTAGTAGGAGTCAGTTTTTTTAAAATACTCATTATTCTTTATCTCCAACCAAAAATCCCTGTACATCCCGACGACCAAGTTCAACTTTATGTGAAGTGCGATTAAGACGTTTGATTACTACCATGGCGGTTTTAAAACGACGGTTTTTAATTTTTAGCTCGATTTCAATTACTGGTACGCTGCCTTCAATCTCTTTTTGTCGCCATAATAAATCTTCAAGATCAAAATGACCCAGTTCTTCTGCTAGCTCTTGGCTGATGGCACTGCGGTAACGACTGGTATTGATTAGTGCATTAATAGTGTGGGATTTACGCTCATCATCATAAACCTGAATTGTGGGTCGATAAGAAATGATAGGTATAGCTTCTCCAGTTTTAGTTTCATCAATAAAAACTTCAGAAAATAAAGCTTTGGCAATTTTTACTCCATGTTGAGCATCGCGAACTTCCAGCCCCTCTACTCTTTCCAGTCGTCTTTTTAAACCTGCATCATTAGCTATTTGAATTGATAATCCTGGAAAACCATTAAGCTCTACAATCATGGGTCCTTTTTCAGGATGGATAAATAAGTCGGCCCCCATATATTTATAGCCAGCAATATTAGCAGCTTTAACAGCAGTTTCTAAAACTTGAGTCCATTGTGGAATCATGATGCCACGAACTTTTTTCTTACTATTCGGAAAGGTTTGGATAATTTTTTTCTTGCCATAGATACCATTGACAGTCACTCCAGAGGACATATCGATTCCCAGAGCAATTGCGCCTTGATCTAAGTTAGCTTTACCCTTTGATTCTGGAGTTGGAATTCTAGCCATAGCCATGACTGGTACAGAATTAAAGACAATCACCCTAATATCTGGAGTACCAGCATAGGATAATTTAGCTAGTTTGGGATGAGCCGGAATCATTTCTTCTACCAAAGCCTTGTGGTTGCTGCCCCAAGTACTAAACTCACCATCGAGGATGTTACTTATATGAAGATTGAGATCATCTTCACTGAGCTGTTCTCCTTGGCTGTCAATCCAGAGAGGTTGATCTTTAATTTTTTCTTTAATTACCCAAATTCCCTTACCCGCACTACCACTAGCTGGTTTCAACACAAAAGGCACGGGGATATTGGTCCAGTTAATTAACTCGATATCATCGGGTGATTCAAAAACATGATAGAGCTCTGCTGTGGGAATCTGATAAATTTTAAGAAGTTCTTTGGTTCGCAGTTTAGAAAAGCCAAACTTTTTTGACTCACGAGAATTGAGTGTAGTATAACGATAGCGACCATTATGCCCCAGGATGTGTGAAGGTTTAATTGACATAATTAATCTTTATCAATTAATGATATTACTCTTCTTCCATTAATGAGCGAAACCTAAAGTATTCAGAAAATCTTAGTCCTACAAATTTACCAACAATAAAGTTTATTACAAAAATAGATACAATTAATAATTCTGGTTGGAGTAAAGCAAATTTTTGTAGAGCTTCCCATTGTAATAAGATACCTGATAGAAATGCTAACCCTAAAGTTTCTAAAGTCAAAGCGATAGCATCTATTGGCTTAGTTCTAGCTTGAGCGTCTAAAAAGTTTTCTGCTAAAAGTACCAAAACCATAATTGAGAAAATATTGACCGTCATTAGGGTTACCATGTTAATTAATGGGGCTAGAAGTAAAATTGCCAAGATAGTTAGCGATATAAACCAAAGTAAAATTGCTGTCCGAGGTAGATATGGAAGTTTAAATTTAGTTAATATTTTTTTTGCTGGTATAGCTACGAGTATTATTGCTAAAAACATGGCTATACCTTCTAGTATTCCAGTGGAAACCAGCGCAATTGACAAGACGGCTGGGATGTAAATCCCAAATCCCCGCAGACCAATAATGTGCCGAGAGGCAGCAATGAATGAAGATACTAAAGGAAATAGTAGAACTAACACAATAACGTTGGGTGGCACACCTTCTTTAACGGCATTTCTAATAGCTTGTTGTAAAAGATTGGTGAAGTTTTTATTTTTTAAAGGATTTTCCTCAAGATAACGCACTAATTTGCTTTTTTGTTCACCCTCAGTTTCAGTGATGTCCTGATCTTTTTTTTCTTGAATTTTTTGGACAGTCTCTGCAGACGGAGAAGCTAGCGTTGCTTCTGGAGTAGCTTCGGAAGATTCAGTTGCTTCTAATATAATTTCTTCTTCTAATAAAGGAATGCGAGTTTGAGCTAAAGCTTGATTGGTCTGGGTTAGAAATCCAGCCAGGGCAATAACAATTATCAAGGCGACTATTTTTTTCATAGGAACATATTATACCTTTTCTAGAGAAGAAAACCCAGGAATGACTGAAAAAGACCAATTAAAGCTGAAACGATCAGGAGTGAGAAAAATTCATTAAATTCAACTCCAAGTAGAGTCATGGCCTCGATATGAAAACCAGGGACTAAGTATGTTACTAGCCAGAGCAGGGCTACATTTAAGACGACTGAGAACAATCCTAAAGTAACAATGTTAATGGGTAAGAATAAAATTTTAAGTACTGGGCGAGCAATTTTATTGAGCAAAGTTAATACGATTGCAGCCAAAGCTAACGTAGTCCAATTCATGTAGGTTATTGTTGGTAAAAAATATGCGAGTAAAAACAAAGTTAGACCAGAGACAAAGAGAGGTTTAAAAAGTTTCATAGAATTAGGATAGCATATTTTTAGTTCTACGTTTAAGGTGTTGTTTTTTGGAAAAACGATGGGATTCATCACGAATATGCTGAATCAGTTGTAAAACAGGATGTGCTTGAGGAAGCAAAATAATTTGATATTTAACTGATAAACGAGGTTTTCTTTGGATTTGAAGAGGAATAATAATTCTATCTGGGTTTTTGACAATACTAATTATTGGAGTTGGCCAATGCCAGGCACTTGAACTAGATCGGAGCTGTCCTCTCCCCCCATCAATCACAACTAAATCTGGTTTGTCCCACTCAGGATGGTTCTGTCTGCGCAAAATAGCTTCTTTTAGCATTTGATAATCATTGGGAGTGTCTAGAGTTTTAATGTTAAAGAGACGATATTGATCTAGGGCTGGTTGACCATTAATAAAGGCCACCATGGAAACACTAGCTAATTTTCCCGAGGTATTACTCACATCATAACCCTCGATTCTTTTGAGTGGATAATTCTTAGGCAATTTTAAGTAAGTAGAGAGAATTTTTTTAAGATGGAGTAAAGTTTCAGTGTGTTTGTCATCGGTGAGATTGGGTAAAACTAAAGTAGGTTTGAGCGGATATCTTTTTTGAGTTACTTCTTTAATTAACTGAATTTTGTCTCGAACTAGAGCTGCCTGCTCAAACTTTTCTGCTGCTGATAAGGTTTTGAGTTGGTGTTTTAAATTTTTAACGACTACTTTTTTTTGTCCTTTTA
>CAYREI010000024.1:6165-8193 GCA_964423285.1 uncultured Pseudomonadales bacterium
AAGGGTAATGAAGATAATACTTCCTGCCACGGCCAAGAAGAAACCCCTTTGATGGAGGTACTCTCTGATGGCTGGGCTGGTGGTGAGACTGAATTCTTGGGATTCATCTAATATTTTTATTTGTATTGTATCGTGACTGGGTAAAAAACCGGTATTACTTTCTATTTTAAGAGGTATTTTTTGGACTTGAAATGGAAGTAAAGTTTTAATCTCATTGGTATTTTGTGAGGAAATGATTTGGCTAGCAGTAGAGGTAATTTGTAATGGAATGTTGTACTCAGCACGGCCAACATGGTTAGTGATTTCAAGAGTATAAAAACCAGGAATATTTAAGCCCAGAATTTTTCGAGGTTTAATCTGTGACTCAATTTCTAGTGTTTGATCAGGAAAGCTTGAACCAAAGTCGACTTTGACTGTTTTTTCTGTTGAATCTAGTTTTTTATAACTACCAGCTGGATGAGGAGTGACACTATTATGTCCATTGATGGCAAAAACTATGTGATTAAGATCTAACTGATGGAAGTAATCTACTCCGCCAGTAGTATCTTCCCAAGTGGGATCAATGGGAATCCAGCGTTGTTTTTGTTCACTATAGTAATCTGGCCAAGAGTGAAGAATGTCTTCAACTAAACTCAGCGGGCGCAGCTCACTGTTTTGCGAATAAGCATAGCCAGTAATGCGGCGGGAATAAATACCCGCACTTCTAGCTAAAGTCACAAATAAGTCAGTGAATTCCTGACAAACAACTTCATTGGGATTATTAATCGCACCGATAGCTCCAAGTCTTTCTGGTAAGTTTAGTGCCAAAGCTGTGTTGTAGTTAAGGGTATCAACCACTAAGTCATTGATCTCCTTGGGGGTGGTGTAGTCTTGGGCAAACTCTTTTAAGTCTGAGTGGTTAACCGGCCAATATTCTTGAGATTTGAGCAGGTTGTCGTTGGGCGCAGGAATAGGAACTGATTTATTAGGTTCTAAGGTTAGCTTAACTGTAGCTACAAGATTAACCACTGTGTCACTTCCAGCTGGTATTTTATAAGTAGCAATCCAGTTGCCGTCTGGATCTAGCTCCATCTTTTCTGGTTTTGGTTCTAGAAGGTGATAATAAATTTTTTGAAAGGCAGTATCAGGAGGAAGGGCGATTTGAGTAATACCTGGATTATTGGTTGAGTTTTCTAAGTGATAAGTTAAATCGAGGTCAAAAAGTTGTTCACTGCCAAAAAGAGCAAAAACTCCTCTTTCTTCTCCTTTCCCAAAACTAGTAATAATTTGGTTACCACTAGCAGTAAAGCTGTGATTGGTGGGAGTAGTTCTAATAGGTCCACCAAATTTAGCTGGAGTGATTAAGGTAACGGTATAGACTGAATAGTCTTGGGGATTAGCTTGGGGTGGAAGGGAGACTTCTAGTACGCTACCGCTAATTACGGCTGCGTCAGGATGAGTATAACTGATGGTGAATTGTCTAGTTTTACCTTCTCCAACTATTTTTTCAGGAAAGGTAATCCCGATGCTGGTTTGGCCGGGACCAGATTGCTGGCCAGCTTTGATCGAAACCACTTCTGGTTCAATGCTTTGACCATTGCTGACTACAGTTACATTTTTAAGTTCAGCTGAGCTAATTTTTAATCCGTACTGGCTAATATAAGTAGTGGGGGTTTTATTAACGACAGTAAATTCGTGTTTGACTCGACTAGCGCCGTTTTGGTTAACCGTGACTGTAGAATTAAGTTTGGTGTCAAAATAGTCAGAGTTAGTTTGGGCTTGGACTGAGTTGACGACAACTGAAAATAAGAAAAAGATTGATAAAAAAACAACTGAAATTTTTTTCCAAATCATAGGCATGAGCATATCATATGAAGCATTTTTTATTGAGATTATTATCCTATAATATTGACTATTTAGTTATATTCTGATATAGTTAATACTAGAAAATTGATTTCTTAAATAACCTGTTGGCTTCGCGCCGATAGATTTGTTCAAAGAACTCAGTTTTCCGGCACGTTAATTATTGGAATATGATAAAAATTGGAA
>CAYREI010000025.1:0-4453 GCA_964423285.1 uncultured Pseudomonadales bacterium
TTGACTGTGACTTTTATCTACGAGTTGCCCCAGAGCTTTACTTAAAAAGACTTATCGTTGGTGGCTATGATAAAATTTTTGAAATTGCACGTAATTTTCGCAATGAAGGTATTGATCAAACCCATCAGCCAGAATTTACCATGATCGAATGGTATGAATCTTATGCTGATTACCACCGCATGATGGATGTTACTGAAGGATTAGTTAAACATCTGGTGGAAACAGTCCATGGTGGAAGCCAACTAAAAGTTGAAGACCATACAGTTGATATCGGTAAAAAATGGCCACGTATTACTATGATCGAAGCCATGAAAAAATACCTAAAAATTAATTTTGAGAGTTTAAGCGATGATGAAGTGCAAAAAATAATGAGTGAAAATAAAATTGAATTAATTGGTGAGTACAACCGTGGCAAAGCTCAATTTGCCATTTTTGATAAACTGGTACCACCACACCTAATTCAACCCACTTGGATTATTGATTATCCTCGTGAGGTTAGTCCGCTTTCTAAAGCTCATCGCCTTAATCCAAAACTAGCGGAAAGATTTGAGGGTTACATTGCTGGTAAAGAATTAGCTGATGGTTGGAGTGAGATCATTGATCCTACTGACCAACGCCAAATATTTGAAAGTGAACAAGCTAATATGAGAGCAGGAGATGATGAGGCCCATCCACTAGACGAAGACTTTTTAGAAGCCATGGAATACGGCATGCCACCTCTGGGTGGAATTGGCATTGGAATTGATCGTTTAGTAATGTTTATTACTAATACATGGAACATTAAAGAGGTGATTGCTTTCCCCACTTTAAAAACGGTGCAAAAAGTAAAAACAGTTTCTGCTAAAGCTAAAATTGTTAAAAAAGAACAAAATACCGTCAGCAATGAACCGCTTCCGGCTCGTGAAAAGTCACAATCTTTACTAAAAAAATATATTAAGAATTCAGCCCTACGCCATCACTCACAAATGGTTGCTGCTGCTATGGCAGCTTACGCTAAAAAGCTTAGTAAAGACGAAGAGTTGTGGTACCAAACTGGCTTACTACATGATCTAGACTGGGAAAAATACCCAGATGAACATCCTAATAAAGCTGTCAGTGAATTTTTAAATGATTACCCTAAAGAACTAAAAGATGCTATTTTATCTCACGCCCCAGCTAGAACTAATAAAGAACCAAAAACAGAATTAGAGTGCTATCTTTTTGCCGACGATGAGCTCTCTGGTTTTATTCACGCCTACTCACTTATGCGTCCCAATGGATTTCAGGGCATGAAAGCTAGTAAAGTATTAAAAAAACTTAAGGATGTTTCTTTTGCTGCTAAAATCAATAGAGAGGACATAGCTAAGGGTTTTAGATTAATTGCAGAAGAACCAACTGAACACATACAATTTTTAATAACAACTTTTGCAGAAAAAAAATAATTAGGGAGACATTATGTTGGACATCAATTATATCCGCAACAATCAAGACTTAGTTAAAAAAGCTGCTACAGATAAACAGCTTGACGCTGATATTGTTGACCAAGTATTAACAGCTGATAAAAAGCGTCGTGAATTAATTAAACGAGTAGAGAACATCCGTCAACAAGCTAATCAAAATGCTGACAAAATTAAACAACAAGTTCAAAAAAATGATAAACCTAATTCAACAGACGTTGAACATGGTAAAAAACTCAAAATTCAACTCAAAGATATTGAGCCTGAATTAAAAAAAATTGAGGCAAGCTTTAATGATTTAATGCTTCAAGTTCCCAATGTGCCCGCAGATAATGTGCCGATTGGATTAGATGAAACGGGTAACAAGGTAATTAGACAAGTTGGCGATAAACCTGAGTTTGATTTTGAACCCAAGCCACATCAGGAACTTATGTATGCCTTAGATTTATTAGATACACAACGCGCAGTCAAAATTGGTGGCTTTCGTTCTTACTTTTTGAAAAATGAGGCTGTTCTTTTAGAACAAGCTATTTTGCAGTACTCCCTCAAAATCATGATTGAACAAGGTTTTACCCCAATGACTGTGCCTGTAATGGTTAAAAAAGAGGCACTCATTGGCACTGGATATTTTCCTTGGGGAGAAGAAGATCACTACACTACTCAAGATGGAACTCATCTTGCTGGTACAGCAGAAGTGGCTTTAACTGCCTATCATCAAGGAGAAACATTAACTGAAAAAGATTTGCCAATTAAAATGGTCGGTATTTCACCTTGTTTTCGTCGTGAGGTTGGTTCTTATGGTAAAGATACCAGCGGTATAATTAGAGTTCATCAATTTAATAAAGTTGAGCAGGTGGTTTATACCATCGCTGATGAAGCTGAAACTAAAAAATGGCATGAAAAAATTACCCAAATCGCCGAAAAAATTTTGCAAGATCTAGAATTACCTTACCAAGTTTTAGCTATGTGCACAGGTGATATGGGAGCAGGACAACGTAAAAAATATGACATCGAAACCTGGTTTCCAGCTCAAAAAAAATATCGAGAAACTCATTCTTCTAGTTATTTTTTAGATTTTCAAGCTCGTAGACTCAATATTCGCTATCAAGATAAAAACGGCGAACTCAAACATGTTTACACTATGAACAACACTGTAGCTGCCACTCCACGCTTATTAGCTGCGATTATTGAGAATAATCAACAAAAAGATGGGTCAATTAAAATACCAAAAGTTTTGCAAAAATATCTTGGTAAAGAAAGTATTTCTAGATAATCAACTTTCTGAGATAATAGGCCCTCGTTATGTTTAAATTTATCACTAAACTTTTTGATCAACATCGAAAAATGCTTGATGAATATGGATTAGTGGTAGACAAGATTAATGCTCTTGAACCTAAAATTAAAAAACTCTCTGACAAAAAATTAGCAGCTCAAACTGCTAAATTTAAAAAAATTATTCAAGAAAAGCTCGAAAAGGGAGAAAACGAAAAAGATATTCTCAATGAACTTCTTCCCGAAACTTTTGCTACTGTGAAAGAAGTCTCTCAAAGAACTTTGGGTATAAGTCATTTCGATGTTCAACTGTTAGCCGGAGTAGCTATCCATCATGGCACCATCGCTGAACAAAAAACTGGTGAAGGCAAGACTCTTTCTGTGACCGCTCCTCTTTATCTTAATGCGCTACTGGGTAAAGGAACTCACCTAATTACTGTTAATGACTATTTGGCTGAGATTGGCTGCGGTTGGATGGGACCAATTTATCATTTTTTAGGTCTTTCTACCTCAGTAATTATTCACGATGAAGCCAAACTCTATAATCCGAAAATTGATAGTCAAGAACGGGGAGATGAAAGATTGGAACATTTTGAAAAAATACCCAGAAGACAAGCTTATTCAGCTGATATTACTTATGGTACTAATAATGAATTTGGCTTTGACTATCTACGTGACAATATGGTTCAAACTCTAAAAAATATGGTTCAGCGTCAAGATAATGCTCATCACTACGCTATTGTTGACGAAGCTGATTCAATTTTAATTGATGAAGCTAGAACTCCACTGATTATTTCTGCTCCCGATATTGATTTAACTGAAGCATATTTTAAATATTCTAAAATGGTTCGCTCTTTAGCTAGAGACATAGATTATAAAATTGATGAAAAAGCTAAAACTGCGACTTTAACTGATCTGGGCATTAAGCGCATCGAGCAAAAATTAAATGTTAATAATCTTTATGAAGAAAGTTTTGATACTATTCATCATGTCGAGGCAGCTCTTAAAGCTAAAACTCTTTATCACAGAGATAAAGAATATATTGTTCGTGAAAATCAAGTCATTATTGTTGATGAACACACCGGTCGTTTAATGTATGGTCGTAGATACTCCGATGGCTTGCACCAATCTATTGAAGCAAAAGAAGGTGTTCCTATTCAAAAAGAATCGCGCACTCTAGCCACCATCTCTATTCAAAATTACTTCAGAATGTATAACAAACTTTCTGGTATGACAGGTACCGCTGCCACTGAAGCTGAAGAGTTTAATAAAATTTATGACGTAAGCGTAATAGTAATTCCTACCAATGAACCAGTTATTCGTGAGGATAAGCCTGATTTAGTTTATAAAACCCAAGCTGCTAAATATTCTGCCATTGTCAAAGAAATAGAGCATATCCATAAAAAGGGTAGACCAATTCTGCTTGGAACTAGGTCGATTGAAAATAATCAAATAATTTCTAACCTTTTGAAGAGAAAAAAAATTGTTCATAATTTACTTAATGCCAAAAATCATGAAAAAGAAGCTTTTATCATTTCCGATGCTGGTAAAAAAAGCGCTATTACTGTAGCTACTAATATTGCTGGTCGTGGAGTAGATATTGTATTGGGCGGAGCTAAACCAGAATTAAAAGATTTTAAACGAAAAGATGGTAAGGGCTATAAAGAAAAAGCCTATCAAGAATCTCTTGATAAATGGCAAAAAGACCATGATGAGGTAGTTAAAATTGGAGGACTTCATATCAT
>CAYREI010000025.1:4553-7238 GCA_964423285.1 uncultured Pseudomonadales bacterium
ATAAATGGCAAAAAGACCATGATGAGGTAGTTAAAATTGGAGGACTTCATATCATTGGTACTGAACGCCATGAGTCCCGCCGTATTGACAATCAACTCCGCGGTCGTGCCGGTAGACAAGGGGATAATGGCAGCTCACTCTTTTTTCTATCACTAGAAGATGAAATTATGCGTATCTTCGGCGGTGAACAAATTTCAAAAATGATGGACTTTTTAAAAATAGAAGAAAGCCAACCAATTGAACATGGCATGGTCAGTAAGGCAATTGAATCAGCTCAAGTTAAAGTGGAAGGATTCTTTTTCGATCAACGCAAACGTCTAGTGGATTTTGATAATGTAATGAATAAGCATCGCGATATTATCTATAAACGTCGTCGTCGCTTACTAGAAACCTCAGAAGACACTGACTCAGATGATCTTAAGACACAAATTTTAGACTATATTCGAAACCAAATCAAAATTTTAGTTAGCCTTCATGCTCCTCAAGATTACTCCGATGAAGAATATGAGATATTAGTTAATGAATTTATTAAAATCATTCCTTTTGACGAAAAATCTCAGCAAGCCTTACAAAAAACATTATCAGAACTAACAGAATCAAACGAAATCGAAGATAAATTAATGGAAATTGTTCATCAAACCTATCGAAAAAAACAAAAGATGGTTGGTCGTGATCAAATGAGAAAAATGGAGCAAATAGTAACTCTATCTACAATTGACGAAAAATGGATGGACCATCTAGATGAAATTGAGTCATTGCGCGATGGTATTTGGTTACGAGGTGATAAACAAACTGTGCTCTCTGAATATAAAAAGGAAGCCTTCACCATGTTCGAACAGTTGATTCATTTAATTGAATCAACTATTGCTAACAGAATTTTCAGGATTCAGTTGGGAATTCGCCAGCCAGTTAAAATAAACACCAAACAAATGATCGCGAAGAAAGAAAATATCCATGAACCTTTGGCTAAAGAGGTTAAAGATGCAACCATACCTTCAAGAAAAAACGATCCTCGAACTACTAAGGGTAATATTTCAGATTTGGCTTCAGCTCTTGGATCTGCTAAAGGCCAAACTCAAGTTCCTGGATCGGAACTCAAAAAAGCCAAAATTGGTCGCAATGATCCTTGTCCTTGTGGAAGTGGTTTAAAATATAAAAAGTGCGGTTTAATTAACGCGCCACAGCATCAAAAATAAAAATTATTACTTTTACAAGTATGAGGTCTAAAACTGGTATTTTCTCTATTCTTGATAGTCCAACCCTGGGTGGGGCAGAATCATATCTTCTTTCTAATCTGGAGTTTCTATCTCAAAAGGGATTTGAAATAACTTTAGCTACCTACAATCAAAAAATTAAAAATAAATATCAAAAAAAGTTTAATCTTATTAATCTGCCTTACCGCCTAGATTTAATTGGTAATGCTAAGGGAATTATTAAATTTTTTTTTCAAGCCCCACTAGGAATAATTTGGTTAATTAAAGTTTTACTCAAACTCAAAAAAAAATATACTCAAATTATAATTTATACACCAGGATTTACCGAAAGGTTAATTTTTTCACCATTTATTAAGCTCTTAGGTTTAAAACTAATTTGGCTAGAATATGGTCCGGTTCAAGCAATTTTTGAAAAAAATTTTGGCTTACCTAAAATTCTTTATCACGCCACAAGTTTTTTTCCCGATCATGTCATTACTATCTCCAAACATTCTCAGCAATCAATGCTTAATCACTCTTTCGTTAATAAAGCCAGAACTTCTATTATCTATCCCGGAATACCAAAAATAACCTTATCTCAACTCAAAACTCTCCAAAAAAAAGGCCGGGAGTGGAAAACACAACATAAATTAAAATCAAAAAAAATTATCACCTTTGTTGGTAGATTAGCTACTGAAAAAGAAATCAATATTTTATTAAAAGCTTTCTTTAAACTAAAATCAAAAAATACACAACTCATTATTATCGGTACAGGATCAGAAAAAAAAGTTTGTCAAAAACTGGCCAAGCATTTAAAAATTGCTGAAAAAGTAACATTCACTAACTATATCTCTGAAGTAGATAAATTCTCAATTTTATCAATCAGTGATGCTTTTGTTTTCCCTTCAGCTTGGAAAATGGAAGGTTTTGGCATGACAACTATTGAAGCCATGATGGCGGGAGTGCCCGTAATCTCCACTGGAGCTGGTCCCCAAAAAGAAATCATAACTGATAAAAAAACTGGCTTATTTTTTAAAGCGCACAGCGATACTGATTTAAGATTGAAAATTAAAAAATTGTTTTCAAATAAAAACATCGCAAAAAAATTGGCAACCAACGGTAGAAAAAAAGTATTGGCAGAATTTACCCAAGCGCAGATGCACCAAAAAACACTAGAGCTGATACAATTTTATTGTGATTAGATTTAAAAAAAGTCTTTGCAAAACTCAAAACATATTATTTAAGTTCGTGACAATTATTGCTCAAAAACCAGTCCGTTCTAGAAAATAGCTCCTCTCAGCTGTTACAATATCAATCATGAAACTAGTTTCAGGCTCTTCTAATTTACCACTAGCTCAAAAATTAGCTAAACATCTTGGAATTGATCTGGTGAAGGTAAAAATAACTAAATATGCCAATGATGAGAAACACATTGAGATTTTAGATAATGTCCAGGGAGAAAATATTATCTTGCTCCAATCTTTTTCACGTC
>CAYREI010000026.1:0-6980 GCA_964423285.1 uncultured Pseudomonadales bacterium
ATGCACTGGCGGTAGTTGGAAAGAAGGTCAAATTTATACTTCATACATGACTATGAAAGATAGCGATGTTTTTGGAGACAATCAAGCTGATTGGGAAATGAAGATGAGTTTAAAAGCTTGTGGAGAAAATCCTGTGACTGCTAATTGGACTGGGGCTTGGGAGTGGTTGTGGGTAGTGCATTTTCCAGATGGAGAATATAAATCCGATCATACTGGCGATGTCACTAATTTTACTCCAGATTCTGGAGGCAGAGCCTATTTTCCTATTGGTGACATAACAGCTACTGCCACAGTTAGAAAATCAAATATGCATGTTGTTTTTCCAATGCCAAATTTAGGCGACATTATTTTAGATGGACCAATCATTAAGGAATAGTTGTGAGGAAGTGGTAATTAGCGCAATTCTTTTTTAAGGCGATAATATAGATTGTTCTTGATGTTTTCCGATTGTTCATCTATGAGAGTATTACTAAAATAGAATCAATTTTGCTATACTGAGATAGTGATAAATTAGAGGAGAAATTCTATGAAAGTTAATAAAGTATTTACATTAGGTGTTGTCGGGTTATCGGTTGTGGTGTTCAGTGGTTGTTCGAAAAAGGGGGCGAGTACTCCAGCTAATGATCCAGATAAAGTTGCCAATATGGTGGATGCAGGTAAATCAATGTATTGTGTCATGGATACCTCTGAGGGTGGAACTATAGAAACTTGGACTAAGGGTGAAAAAACCAAAACTTATGGCACGAATATGGGTGGAGGTAAGGGTATGGGATATGTGCTTACTGACGAAGAGTGGACTTACATGTGGGTTGAGGGTAGTACAAAAGGTTCAAAATACCCAGTCACAGATGAAGAAACACCTAGATCTGAAGGAGAAGAGTTCGAAGGTGAAATGGCTAATTATGACATGAAGCAGGAGTTGGCAGAGCACCAAGTAGATGATTTTAAGTATGATTGCAAAGAACAAAATATTCCCAGCAGCACTTTTGTCCCACCAACAAATGTTGAGTTTGAAGACGTGATGAAAAAAATGGGTGTAGATGCTGAAGGCATGGGCAACAGTTTAGAAGATTTTAAACGATAGTAGTAGAAGTAAGAAATCGATAACATTTAAAAAAGAGCTCCTTTAAAGGGGCTCTTTTTAGTTATTGTGGAGATGGCGGGTAATGAACCCGCGTCCGCAAGTGAGCAAGAACACCATCTACAGACTTAGTTTATTTTTCATATTAAGTAAAACGTGAATAAACAAACGGATTTTACTTAAGGTTTGTCATAAGTCTTAGGTGGATCATGGCAAACAATAATCCACTGTCACACTAACTGAGGTTTCACCTATGAGTCAGCGCTAGTGAGACTAAACCCATAGATGTCAGCTTAAGCGTATAAAACGTTAGCTGAAGCGTAAGCCGGGGCTACTTGAGGCATACTCTTATCGAGCATGTCGGCAACCCAATTCTTAGCGCTTTGAACTGTATCTGTGACAGTTATTTTTTGACTTTGTTTAACGTCTATAAATCAAAGACGGTCTGCAGATGTTAATGAGCACATTACGTCGATTCAATACATCCCCGTAAGTACCATATTATAACATTTGAATTGACAACCCACCAGGTTAATGAGCATAATGAAGGTATATGAAGCATAAAAATGGTTTTAGTTTATTAGAGCTTTTAGTGGTGATTTCTATTATTGGTATTTTGATTGCGATTAGCGCAGTTGGCTTCACTGCTGCCCAAAAAAGAGGCAGAGATGCTCGTCGTCGAGGAGATCTGAAAGCTTGGCAAGATGCTTTGGAACAGACTTATGCTGAGGAAACAGACTATCAAGGCATAGGTTCAAGTCCAGTTTGTCAGGATTCAGTTGATCTTCATATGAATGGAATTACTCCCACTGATCCCAAAGGTGGCACTTATACTTATGTGCCTTCCTGTCCCGATGCTGATTCTTACTGTATCTGCGCACAGGTAGAACAAGAAAGTAGTGGCAACAGCAATAATACTGCCTGTGATTACGATGATTCTGGTGATGAAGATTATTATTGTGTTAGTAATCTGCAATAAATTTAATTTCCATGAGCAACCGCTAGGCCATATATTTTTTTAACTCCTGCCTGTTTTAAAACATGAGCACACTCATTTAGGGTAGTACTGGTGGTAGTCACATCATCAATGATAATTACAGATTCTATATTGAGTATTTTTTGATTGATGGTAAAAGTATTTTTTAAATGCGTAAGTCGCTTATTTTTATCGCTAATTTTAGCCTGAGGTTGAGAATGCTTGGTTCTTTTTAGTAATTCAGCAAAGGGAATTTTGGAAAGCTTGCTTAATTCTAAAGCAATTTCCGTGGCTTGATTAAAACCTCGCTGAAGTTGTCTTTTCCGATGGAGTGGTACAGAAGTAATGGTATCAACTCGAGGAAAACTAGTGGTAAAATAGATTATTTTGGCTAAAGTTTGACCAATATTTTTTACACCTTGGTATTTTAAAGCAATGATAAGTTTTTTGATTACTCCTTCATACTGCGCCATGACAATAATTTTTTCCAGAGACCAATCTTGAACTTCTGACTGAATTGTTAAAGGATAAAAATTAATTTTTTCATAACAATTTTTACAAAGAAGGGTGTCAAATTTACCACAACCGATACAAAATTTGGGAAAGATTAAATCTAAAATAAAATTGAACATTTTTTAAATTATTACGCTCCAAACTAACCGCAACTGTATTGTTTTATATTTTTTTTTAGAGTAACATAAGTTGATTGTTATTAAATAATTAAGGAGATAAATATGTCTGGTTTTTATACTCATATTGAAGCAGATACAATTGAAAACACTTTTTTTCGAAAGGTTTTATTTACTGGACCAAATAGCCAGTTGGTCTTGATGGCTCTTCAACCCAGTGAGGATATTGGGAGCGAAGTTCATCCTGAAAATGATCAGTTTTTTAGATTTGAAGCTGGCGATGGTAAGGTAGTTATTAATGATCAAGAATATATAGTTAAAGACGGCGACTGTGTAGTAATTCCAGCTGGCGCTGAACATAATATTATCAATACTTCAGATACTGAAATGTTAAAGATGTACACTATTTATTCTCCTGCCCATCATCCAGATGGGACTATTCATGAAAATAAAGTTGAGGCTATGGCGGCAGAAGCAGCCGAACATCATTAAGCTTTTTTTTGATAAATGTTTTAGTTTGACAAATACTTTTTTATAGTTATAATGAATATATATTCATATATAATTTAAGAAAGGAGATGAATATGCCAAATTTAGACAACACAGGACCACTCGGAGCAGGACCCATGACTGGTAGAGGTTTAGGAAGAGGCTTTGGGAGGGGTTTGGGAAGAGGCGTCAGAGGCTTCGGTAGAGGCATTGGTGCTTTTTTTGGAAGAGGTCAAGCTAGACCCTTAGGGTCTGACATCTGTACTTGTCCAAAGTGTGGATATGAGGAATCTCATAAGAGAGCTACTCCTTGTACTCAAACCAATTGTCCTAAATGTCAAACTCCAATGAGGGGCGTAAACTGTTTATAAAAACAAAATATGCCTAGACCAAGAAAACCACGCCGTTTGCAATTTCAACCCAATGTTTATTACTATAAACCAGTAGGGGTTCCCATGAGGGAACTAGAAGAAGTTAGCTTGCTTCCAGATGAGCTAGAAGCTTTAAAATTGCACGACGTGGATGGTCTGAACCATATAGAAAGTGCTCAAAGAATGGGTGTTTCACAACCTACTTTTGGCCGAATACTAGATAGTGTCTATAAAAAAATAGCCAACGCGGTAATAAACGGCAAGGCGATTAGGATCGAAAAAATTTTTGGGAATTAAATTTATAGCTTAATTTTTTATTTAAATTTCGCCATGGCTATTTCAATGTTAGCTTTGTCCGACCATTGTTTTATTAAACTTTTCTTTTCTATTTGTGGTAGTTGAGCATGGTATGGGACTGATTTTTTATCTTGATAGAAAATACCGAGAGGTATTTTTTTTGTCTCTTGAGCTCTAATCATAGCTGCCATTTTATCGCTGGAATCATGATTTTTTTCTGCTAGCTTATAAATTTTATCTGAAAAAAAGAGCTGATTTTCACTTTTATTAAAGGTGGGACAAAGCTGAATAACATCTACTAAAGAAAATCCAGGATGTGCAATAGCTGCTTTAATTAATTGAGTTAACTGTAGCAATTCATTACTATATCCTCTTGAAATAAAAGTTGCTCCCATCACTAAAGCAGCAGTAATAGGATTAAGAGGTTCTTCAATTAACCCGGCGGGAGTAGATTTAGTTTTAGTTCCTTTTTTAGTAGTGGGTGAACTTTGACCAGTAGTTAAACTGTATCGACTATTGTTATGAACAATTACAGTTACATCATGATTTCCTCTAGCCGCAGAAAGAAAATGATTTAAACCTTCACCGTAGAAATCACCATCGCCAGCAATAACAATTATTTTTAAATTATGATTGGCCAATTTAGCGCCAATTGCATTTGGTAAGGCTCTGCCGTGTAGACCATGGAAACCATAAACACGATTAAAATCTGCCATATTACCGCTACACCCAATCCCGTAAAAGATAGCAGTATCAGCTTCTTCTAGTTTTAGCTCAACAATTGCTTTCTGCAATGAGTTCAAAATCATGTAGCCTCCACAACCTGGGCACCAGGTGGGAAGAATTGGAGATTTGATGGAGTTGATTGTGATAGAGGACATATATTTATTTTTTGTTTTTTTTAAGCCAATCTTTTAAATCTTCTACATAGAATGGTCTTCCATCGTAGCGACGAATTCTGTCTGCAAAGGCAATTTTTGTTTCTTGGCTAATTAAGCGTTCTCCCTGGCCAGATTGATTTCCTTCTATCATGACTAAATGTTTTGCTTTATTAGCTAATTTTAAAAATTCTTTTTTTGGAAAAGGCCACATGGCTGGTAGGTGAATAGCATTAATAGTTTGATTATTCTCTGATGATTGATTGGAAATGAGTTGAGAAACAACATTGATGGTTGAGCCCCAACATACAAAAGTAATAGCAGCTTTTTCTGCGCCGATTAAATAAGGCTGAGGTATTTCCTTAATTAGACCATTCATTTTGCGGGTTCTTTTTTCTACCTGCAATATAGTCGGCTTAATTTCTTCTGTAGCGAAGCCAAACTCATCGTGTTCGTAAGAATTTGTGAGCTGTAAACCATGGGCTTGTCCTGGAATACTGCGAGGAGAAATACCGTCATCGGTTATTTTATAACGGCGGAAAGAATTATTTTCTGGAGCAGATTTAATCATGCTCTGACGCTTATTGCTATGCTCAAGTTTTGGCTGGGGCATGGTTTGATAGGATTCTAAAATAAATTTGTCACTTAAAATAAAAACTGGAATTTGATATTTTTCTGCTAAATAGAAAGCTTTTTTAGTTAACTCAAAATGCTCCGCGACTGTACCTGGAGTTAAGACCGCTCGTTGAGTATCACCATGACCAGCATTTAAAATAAAATTTAAATCAGCTTGCTCTGTCCAAGTGGGAAGACCAGTAGCGGGTCCTTTTCTTTGTGCTTCAAAAATTACCAATGGTATTTCTGCCATACTAGCTAAAGAAACACTTTCTACCATTAGAGCAAAACCACCACCAGAACTACCAGTCATAGCTCTTACTCCAGCAAACGATGCTCCCAGCGCATGATTTATGGCACCTATTTCATCTTCAGCATGTTTAACAATTAATGGATAGTTTTCTTGTTGTGAAGCTAAATAATGTAATACGCCAGTGGCTGGAGTCATGGGATATGCACTATAAAATTGTATTCCAGCAGCAATAGCTCCTAGACCAACTGCTTCATTCCCGTTTAATAAAATTTGCTCATCTTTCAAAATAGGAGTTTGCTTAATGGGCTTGCCTAGTTTTTCTGCAGTTGTAAAACCAGCTTTAAAAGACAACAAATCATTTTCAACAATTTTTTTACTTATATTAGCAAATTCATCTTGGATAACATTTTTTGAAATATCATAGTCAAGGCCTAGAAAATAAGCTGAAGTTCCCAGGGCAACAATATTAGTGGAACTAAAGGAGCCGGTTTCTTTTTTAGAAATAGAGCGAAAAGGAATTTCTAAGATTTTTTTTGTTAGGTGACTATATTCTTTTTTATCTAAAGTTCCAGCATCCGAATTGTAAATAATTAAAGTTTTTTGAGTGATTTCATCTTGATGCTCTGCAAAACCTTTTTTATCTAGAGTTATTAAGATATCTAAATCTTTTTTTTGGCAACTAGCTTGGTGGGTGCTGGCAAAAACTTGTCCAGTTTGATGTCCGCCTTTAATAAGAGAAGGGTATTCTAAATAGTCAAAAGCTTGTAGTCCGTGACGCTTACAGATTTTAGCCAACATTTTAGCAGCTATCATTACTCCCTCACCAGCCTTTCCAGCAATTTTCCAGTTGATCGTGAACAGAGCAGGATGGCTTGAAGTATTAGCAATCACATCTTTCAATATGACTGAAAAGTAGTTGTTAGTCAAGTTTTTTCCTAATTTATGTATTTCCACACTTCATAAATAATTTGATTATTAGTATCAGTAATTATTTCTAATAATGTATTTTGAGTATTCTTTCTTTTCTCATTTGGAAATTCGGCTGGTTTTAGGATCAGTGTATATGGCTCTACCCGTGTTCTTTTTACTAGATCATCCCAATTAATTGTTTCAAAATAAATATTTTCTAGTTGCCTAACATGAATAAAATTTTCTTCTGTGGCTGGATAATGAATTAATGCCTGTTGAGCCAATTTGGGGTCAATCTTATTTTCAAATAAATACCAGATATATGGAGAGCTAGATGGCGATTGGGTTAATACTGCACCTGGATGGGATTTATATTTTAATATAGCCCGTGCCAGTTGATGATAATTACTATTATCTATCGTAGTTTGTGGGGCAATTTTAGTATAAAAAATGAATGATTTTATGGTAGCTGAAAATCCAAT
>CAYREI010000027.1:0-6867 GCA_964423285.1 uncultured Pseudomonadales bacterium
ATATAACGAGATTAAGGAGTGCAGTATAGCTATTAAGTCTGTGGCTGTCTAGTTAAAAATAAATCAAAAGCACCATACCCCAAATAACATGTGAGATTACTAATAAATAACCGTTTTGTTTTTGAGAAAAAATTAAACTTTGACCAATTGAAAATAACGTCAGCAGAATCAACACGGGGAAAATCATTATTAAGTCAAATCTTAAAAAGATGTTTGGGATATGAAAGAGTAAAAAAATCAGAGTTACTAAAATTATTTGTTTAGCTAAGGACCATTTTATAAATCTGTCTTGAACTACTGTCATTACAAAACTAAAAAAGAAGACTGTTTCCCAAAAAGCGGTAAAAAGAGCTAATAACATCTCCCACCAAAATTTATCGGCAAAAAATATTAACAAGGGTTGAATTTTGCAACTAGTAACTGCAAAACGTATAAAAATGGTTACAAAACCAAAAATACCACCAAAGGCTAACCCTTTTAATAATCCTGGTTGCAATTTTTTGAGACGAAAACTATCAATAATCGGACGAAAACCAGTTATATTAATGTAAACCCAAACAGGAAAACCAAAAAAAATAGCTTTACCAATTATTTCATCAAACCAAACTGGAAAATTAAATAAGCTACGATATAAAAACCAAATTATCCCAACTAAAATTACTATGGGGAAAAATAATTGATGCGTCAAAACACGAGCACGACCAACCTTTTTAGACTGATTCTTTTTAGCTTGTCGGCGATGTTTTTTTAAGGACATTTAAAACTATCTTTTTAGTTTCTTTTCTATTACTTGAATAAGTATCAATAACTAAATCGTATAAGTCTGGATGCCAAAAATCAATTGGCTCTTGAGCGGAGAGGGTGCCTGTGTCAACTACCCACTCTTGCCATTCTTTAGCATATAGCCTTTGCCAAGTCTTTAAATTTGTTTTATATCTACCCATGATGTGTTGTTTGGCTTCTTTGACTGAGATTCGATCGCGATTAATTACTCGATCGACACGAATAGCATCTTCACTGCAAATCACTAAAACCTTTAAAACGCCCGGAATTTGTTGAGCCAAAAAGCCAGAAAGCCACGACTCTAAAATCCAGTACTGTTCATGTTCGAGTTTTTTTCTCATACTATAATCTACCTGGTGATCAAAATCATCTTCATAGTGAGAGGCGTCATGATGCTTTCTTTGTGTATTATCAAAAAGTCCTTTTTCAGCAGCATAAGCTCTCATAAATTCTCCACCGCTAAAACCATGCCAACCATCAAATTCTAATTCTTTTCTCAACATATCTAGTAAAGTAGTAGAACCGCTACCAGGTAAGCCAGAAATAGTAATATTCTTATAATTATATTTAAAAATTTGTGGTGGCATAACTCTCCTGCTCAAGATAGCTAATACTTACTAGATAATATAGCATACAGTAAGTTGCAGAAAGTGGTCTCTCTAAGGGATAATGGGGATTCAAATATGTCTAGTAATCAATGGCAGCGAGCGTTTAATAAAAAAGTCTTAAAAAGAGGCCATCATCCGAGTAAATCTAAAAGCAAGAAAAAGTTTCAAAAAAAATATCATAGATTTAAAAAATGGGTTAGACAGCAACTCAATCGTCCAGTGCTGAAAAAAATCGCCAATGGTATTAAATTTTTATTGCTCCCAGTCACACATCCAGTTTTAAAATATGTCAGTGCTGTAATAATTTCACTAACGATTATTGGCATTGGAATATTGCTCCAACAACTACCCTCCCCTCGTCGTCTCACTTCAAAAGATAATTTTGCAGTCAGCACTCTTATCTATGATCGCCATGGAGAATTACTATATGAAATTTTTGATGAAGAAAATCGTGTTCCGATTGAGTTAGAAAACCTCCCCTCTCACGTTATTCAAGCCACCATTGCTATTGAAGATAAAAACTTTTATCACCATTGGGGCTTTGATTTGGGGGGCATGATTAGAGCGATTCGTAATAATTTAACCGGCTCTGGTGTAGAAGGTGGTTCTACTATTACTCAACAGTTAGTTAAAAATGCCTTACTATCCAAAGAAAAAACCATACAACGAAAAGCTAAAGAATTAATTTTATCAATTTTAACTGAAATTATGTACTCTAAAGATGAAATTTTAGAAATGTATTTAAATTACATTTCATATGGTGGGACAGCAGTCGGTATTCAGGCCGCTTCCCAAAAATATTTTGATAAAGATGCAGCTAATCTAAACTTAGCTGAGGCCTCTTTATTAGCTGGATTACCACAAGCACCTAGTCGTTATTCTCCTTTTGCTTCTGACCCAAGTGTGTCGCGCAATAGACAGCAAGAAGTTTTACGTCGCATGATTGAAGAAAATTTTATAACTCAGCTTCAAGCGGAAGAAGCAATCGGTCAAACTTTAGAACTAGCTCTATCTAGAACAGACATTCAAGCCCCTCATTTTGTATTCTATGTTCGCGACCTACTTTACAAAAAATATGGCGCCGAAATAGTAGAAAAAGGCGGGCTGAGAGTTTACACCACCTTAGACTTAGAACTACAAAAAACTGCTCAAGCCTCTGTTTCGGCTGAAGTTGAAAAATTGATTCGTCATCGGGTGAGTAATGGTGCCACTCTCATTACTAAACCTAATACTGGTGAAATTTTAGCCATGATAGGAAGCAAAGATTATTTTGATGATGAAATTGATGGACAAGTTAATATTACTCTCAGTCATCGTCAGCCTGGATCTTCAATTAAGCCTTTGATGTATGCCACCACCTTTCAACAAAAAAAACTAAATCCTAGTAGCATCTTATTAGACATACCAACCTGTTTTGAAGTACCAGGACAACCCAAATATTGTCCCAAAAATTATGATGGCACATTTAAAGGACCAGTAACCGTGCGTCGATCCTTGGGTAGCTCGCTAAACATCCCAGCAGTAAAAGCATTTAGTACTGTAGGGATTAAAACATTTATGGATCAAGCTACGGATATGGGCATTACCACTTGGAAAGATCCAGCCAATTACGGTTTATCTTTAACTCTTGGTGGTGGTGAGGTCAGAATGATTGACATGGCTCAAGCTTTTGGAGTTTTAGCTAATCAGGGCGTAAAAGTTCCACTCTCACCAATTACAAAAATACAAGACTATACCGGCGAAGTATTAATGGAAACTAACTTTGAACAACGCCGTGAAGATCTACAAACTCTCACGGAATTCGACCAAAAAAATAAAGGTGAATTAAAACGGGTAATGGATCGAGCCCCGGCCTATTTAACTAGTCACATCCTACAAGATAACACAGCTCGCATTGAAGCTTTTGGAGCTCACAGCGAGTTAGTTATTCCTGGACAAATTGTGAGTGCCAAAACCGGTACTACTAACGATCTTAAAGATAACTGGACTATTGGTTTCACTCCAGAATATTTAGTAGTTACTTGGGTGGGCAATAATGATAATACGCCTATGAATCCATACTTAGTGTCTGGAGTTACTGGTGCTGCTCCAATCTGGAATGACATTATGAGTTTCATTCTCCAAGGACATGAATCTGTTTGGCCAGAAAAACCAACCGATGTAGCCCAAGCTATGGTTTGTGCTAATGGGATGACTCCAGAAAAATCTGAAGACAACTGCAAACCACTTAATCAAGACCTTTTTTGGGAAAATAGTCATCCATCGCAAGCTCGAATTATTGAAAAAGAAGTTTGGATTAAGCCAGAAACAGGCCTACCGCCAGCTTACGGTGAAGAGGCAGAAGGTTTAGTTTTAGAAAGACATACTCTCTATCAAGATCCAGTCACCGACATCCATTGCGCTGATTGTCATCGCAGCGTGGATGAAGAGGGAAAAATTCAGTATGAAGAAAATATTGTTAAGTACGACGCCATTATTAGATCGTCAAGTTCTTTTGATCAATTTTTTAATGAAAATGATTAACCGTTGGTTTTTATGGATAGTTGGATTTTTGGGATTAGGCATTTCTCTTCTTTTCTCCATTTGGTACTTTCAAGAAACTCCGATTATTTCTCCACTTAGTTCGCTAACTACTTTTAATTTTATTAATCAAATCATCTCTAGCAATGACAAAATTGTTTATGGCTTTATGCCTTATTGGAACCTAGCTGAGGCTAAGCTCCAGCCCGAACTAACTCATTTGGCTTATTTTGGATTAACTATTGGGGCTGACGGTTCAATTATCACTAGACAAGATGGTGGTCTTGAACCAGGATATAAAAAAATTCAAAGTGATCAATTTCTAGAGCTTTCTCAACAAATGAACAATCAAAATAAAAATGTAGAAATAGTTTTATCCCAATTTGAGAGTGATGTTATTGTGAGTCTGTTGACTAATGAAAAAAGCATTCAAAATTTATTAACCTCTTTGGACTCTATTCTATTAGCTTATCCAATTAATGGAATTAACTTAGATATTGAGTATGCTGGTCAAATTACTGATTCACTTCGATCAAAAATGGTGGAGTTAATTGCTGCGATCGATCAACATTTAGAACAAAAATACGAACATGTCCAATTTTCAGTAGATATGTATGCCTCAGCTGCAAGTAAAAGACAGATTTGGGATGTAGAAAAAATAGAACCATATATAGATTATATTGTTGTTATGGCCTACGATTTTCATCAACGCTCATCTTCACAAGCCGGACCAGTCGCCCCTTTGTTTGGAGGCAAACAATACTGGGATAGTGATATTAACCAGCACCTAGCTAATTTTGTAAAATTTGTTCCTAAAGAAAAATTACTTTTAGGTGTTCCATTTTATGGTTATGAATGGCAGACAACTTCTCGTGAACCTCAAGCTCACACCTTTCCCAAAACAGGAAGTACTGCCAGTTTTAAACGAGTCAAAAAAATTATGGCTGATAGTGAAACTCTACAAGTTGAAGAAGGATGGAATGAACAAGCTCTCTCTCCTTATTTGTCTTATATGGAAAATGATGAAATTTTTGTTGTCTATTATGAAAACTCTCGCTCATTATCTTACAAACTAGATTATGTTAATCAGCTTAATTTAGGAGGAATTTCTATCTGGGCCTTGGGTTATGAAGATAGCTCTCGTGAACTTTGGGATGTGATTAATAGAAAGTTATAGGTTAAATTTACTTAATTTCTAGCTGATATATATTGTTCTTAAAACAAGTCAATGATATGATCTCCGCATGAGGAAAAAGGATCCTATAGCTTCAAACAATAGAACATATTTATTCATCAAAAACACTCTTAAATCAAGAATTATCAAATATTTTTCTTTTGCATCTTACTTTAATAAATCAAAGCAACCAGACTTAAAAAGATTTATCAAATCTTTGTTAAAAAAATTTGGTCAGATTTATCTGTGGGTAAATTTAGCTCCAATTAAACCTTCTAAAAAGAAGTTAAAAAAAAGATCTGTTTCTCAACAAAAAAAAGTAAATAATAATTCACTTTTGCAAGGTTGGTCGATTGTTGACTTAATTAAATTAGTAAAAATTCCTCAACTAATTAGACATATTGATTTTAAATTTCAACTGCCTAAAATTTTTCTGCCGAAGAGAATCAAGTTTAAAAAAATTAAAATCTCTCCTTCAACTAAATCAATAGTCGCATCTTTAATACTAATCATTATTTTCAGTAGCGGTTATGGTCTTTATTTATTTGTTTTCAAAGATCTACCCAAACCTAGCCAGCTCACCCAAAGCGAACAAATTGTCACTACTAGAATTATGTCGCGTGACGGAGAAGTTTTATTTAGAATTTATGAAGATGAAAATAGAACCTTAATTAAACTCAGCGATATTCCACAACATTTAATAGATGCTACTATCGCTATTGAAGATAAAAACTTTTATTATCACCGGGGATTTTCCATCCAAGGAATTATTCGTGCTGCTATTGCTAACAGCAAAGGTGAAAATATCCAACAAGGTGGTTCTACCATTACTCAACAGTTAATTAAAAATAGGTTGCTTAGCTCTGAGCGCACCTTACAGCGCAAGCTACGAGAACTAGTTATTGCCATCCAAGTTGAGATTAAATTTAGTAAAGATGAAATTTTAGAGATGTATTTTAATCAAGTACCATATGGCGGCTCAGCTTATGGTATAGAAGAAGCAGCGCAACGATATTTTGGTAAAAATGTCACTCAATTAAGCTTAGCAGAAAGCACTATGTTAGCTGGATTACCAGCTGCTCCATCTGTCTACTCTCCGTTTGGTGCTGTTCCAGAATTAGCTAAATATAGACAACAAGAGGTTTTGCGAAGAATGGTAGATGATGAGTACTTAAATCAAGAACAGGCTGATACTGCCTATAATCAACCACTGGTTTTTAAACAAGACAGCATCTCAATCACCGCTCCCCACTTTGTGTTCTACATTAAAAAACTTTTGGCTGAACAATATGGTGAAGCAGTCGTAAATCAAGGTGGACTCAAAGTCACCACGACTCTAGATCTAGAGCTCCAACAAGCTGCCCAAAAAATAGTTACTGATGAAATTAATAAACTAGCTCCATTGCGAGTTGGCAATGGTGCAGCTTTAGTTACCAATCCAAAAACTGGAGAAATATTAGCTATGATTGGCAGTAAAGATTATTTTGATTTTGAACATGATGGACAGGTTAATGTCACCCTTAGACCTCGCCAACCAGGATCATCAATTAAACCATTAACCTATTCCATTGCTTTAGAGCAAGGTAAATCTCCAAGTTCCATTATTGATGATAGTCCGATTACTTATCATAGTGTTGGGAGTTCTCCTTATAGTCCTAAAAATTATGATGGTAAATTTCATGGCAAAGTTACGCTAAGAGAAGCCCTAGCTTCTTCTTACAACGTTCCGGCTGTTAAAACTTTAGCTGAAATAGGAGTCAGTAATATGCTAGATAAAGCTGA
>CAYREI010000028.1:0-6684 GCA_964423285.1 uncultured Pseudomonadales bacterium
GAGAAAATCCAAACTAGTGTTCGAGTTAGAAATGGAAGTTCTGAAACTATGACGGTCAAAAGCCTAGCTCAAGATTTTATTGTTGATTTGGGAGGAGAAACTCCTATTCCAGTTGGGGGTGAAATTTCCAACCGTTGGAGTTTAGCAGCTTGGGTCATTCTTACCCCTAGCGTTCATGAAGTTTATCCGGGCGATATCGCGACTGTTAACGTTATCATTGATGTGCCTACCGATGCTCTTCCAGGAGGTCATTATGCCATGATCACCCATCAACCCCATTCTGGGAGTGATGCCTTGCCGGAATTTGAAGTAACACGTAACTCAGCCGCCACACTACAACAACGTGTAGGCACGCTTTTATATGTCACGGTTGATGGACCAATTAATGAAGCTGCTTTTATTAGAGAGCTAAATTTTCCTAAATTTTCTGAATATGGACCAGTGCCATTCTCCTTTACAGTTGATAATCAATCTGACATTCACATCAGCCCTCAAATTGGAGTTGAAATCTATAATCTTTTTGGCCAAAAAGTCGAGACTGTTGAAATGACTAGTAAAAATATTTTCCCTTTTATTGCCCGTGGTTTTGAAGGTCAATGGGATCGTATTTGGGGGTTTGGACCATATACTGCCAAGGCAATCATGAGTTATGGCTCTACTGGACAATTAGCTATGGCTACTACTACTTTCTGGTTATTGCCAATCACTCTGTTGATGGCAATTCTGATTATATTATTAGTGATCGTAGCCGTCACCATTATAATTCGTCGCCATCTTCAAGATCGTCGTGAAGATCAACAGGCTAAAATAGAAATACTGGAAAGCAAAGTCTCTGAATTAGAGCAAAAAAAGCTTAAACAATTCGACTCTTAAACCGTTTCTCTCTTTTTATCAAACTTCTTAAAATTATCAGTGATAGACCTGTTTGCTGTTGCCTTACCCATATTGTCAAAATTCCATTTGATACAGACAGCCTTACCACCTCAATTTTGTATATCGCTAATCTAGCTAAAATCACATAAAACCTATTGGGGTGGACTTGAGATTTTTGAGATTGTCGATAAAATTTAATTTTAATCATTGAATATCCGTATCTTGATCCTAATTCTTGAATTTCTTTGATAAAAATTGTTGGAAAAGAAAACTTGATTTGTTTTACTTTTAAATATCGTAAAAGTGTCATGCCAATTGTTTTAACACCGACTTTTCTCTGGCTTATTTTTTCAACTTGAGGTTGAATAATTCTAGCAAAAGCACTTACATTTAAGATACCTTGCCTAGCAGCTAATAAAGCCACCTCTGATTCATTGAAAAGTCGAGTAATGATACGAGCTAAGTGTGGTTTTTTACGACCATATTGGGGCGACATAAAAATTCCTTATCCAAATAATATAAATATAAAATTGGGGCAGTTACACTTTGATGAAATTTCATCAAAAATGATGATTTTTCATCAAAACACATTCCATCAAAACACAATAAACGTTATTTACTACAACAATTGATACAACTATTTCCCGACATCAACTCCAAATCTTCCTTAAGCATCCAATATCAGCTATACTCGATTAGAATGTCTTTAGCTGCCCCATTACTCAGCTTTTTTTTAACTATCTTTCTTACTCTTTCTAGTTTATTAGTTCCTGCCAATGTTCGTGCTGACGACCCCGGTCCTCAAACCGAAAACATCACTATTTCTGCTACCATCATTGATCATTTTGGTCCCACTACGCCCATTTTGATTTCACCTGAAAACAATAGCTATGTCACGACTGGATATGTTACCTTTGTTTGGAAAAAATCTACTGATGAAAGCGGCATTAAAGAATACGAATTATCTCTAGATGGAATAATTTATATCCCCGATATTCCACCCAATGACGCTGAAACTAGTAAGTTTACTCTCGAATATGACCCAATAACTGAGTATTACACCCTTAAAGTCAAAGAACTTATTGCCGATGGAGCTCATACTTGGAAAATCAGAGCCAACGATACGTTAGATAACGGCACTGACTCTGCTACTTGGAGCTTTACTGTTGATACCCAAGCTCCCAACTTTATTTTGTCTCAAGTTGGCGATGTTCCAACCACTATTTCCGTACAAGATATCAGCACTGTCCCTGAAAATCCAATTGAACTTGAGGAGAATCAACCTAAGTTACTAGGAAACGGTGAAGCTAATAGTACTGTAGTACTGACTGTAACTATCCCTGGAGATCCAACCCAAACTTTCACTGACACCACTGACATTAATGGTAATTGGGGCCAACAGCTGGGTATTCTCCCCCGAGATATTGTCATGACTTTAGATTTTATTATTACTGATCAGGCTGGGCTGATTAGCGTCTTGAATGATGTCCAGTTTATTATCAAAACTCAAATCATTATTTTTCCGCCTGCTTCTCCGAGTCCATCGCCCAGCCCCACCGTTGCCCCTACCCCTGGAGTTACTCCGCCGCCTACACCACCCCTGCCCCCAACTAGTCCAGCGCCAACACCATTAATAGCTATTCCATTTACCCCGCCAATTGAAATTGCTCATGAAATCCTACAAGAAACTTGGGAACATCTTCCAGCACCAATTAAAGCTATTGTGGCCAGAGTTCCAATTGAAACTAGAAGATACTTAGTTGCGGCCGCCATTAATCTCTTCCCCATTTCAGCTTTACTACTACTTATCTTAATGGGTTTGTTAGCCTTGTTAGCTATGATAAGTCGTTTTGGCAAAGATCTCTCACCTCGTTTAATCTGGCGCACTCTTCAAGCCCTGCGTCTTCTCCCAGCTGGCAGACCTCAAGGCCTGGTCTATGACAGTCAAACCCATCAAGGGATTCCATTTGCTTTAATTGAGATTAGAAATAAAGAGGGTGAGATCGTCGATCTAGTGGTGACTGATAAAAATGGTATTTATCGAGGCTTAATCTTAAAACCAGGCAAATATCAATTAATGGTTTCTCACCCCGATTATGACTTCCCCACCAGTCAAGTCCGACCTGCCTATTTAACTGATCGCGAGTTCTACCAAAGTGAAATTTTTGAAGTATTAACAAAATATTCAGCTAAGAACCAAATGCTATATCTAATTCCAGTTGATTTACTGACTAAGAAGCCTCAAAACCGATTTAGGATAGGTCTTTCCTTAGAGAACTTCAGTCAACTCAACTCAACCCTATTTTTCCCCTTGTTTATCATCACGGGCATCTTAACTATTATCTTTCCTACGGTTTGGAACTGGTTAGTGTTTAGCAGCTATTGTGTTCAAATTACTCTTAAAGCCAGCTACTGGTTTAAAACCCCCAGTCTGACCGGCAACACCCTTAACACTAATGGCCAACCTCTAGAGAATGCTATCGTCGCAGTAGTAGATATAAAAGCTCATCAATTTGCTGCTCTCACCCAGACAAAAAATGATGGCTCCTTCTCTACTCATCTACCCAAGCAGCAACTATTGCTGGCTATTACCAAGCCTGGATTCATCTGGGTTGAAAACAGCTTGCCGGTTACTGAATATACTCTTGATACGACTCAAGAGTCAAAACATGTGATTGTTACTTTAAAAGCTATCTAAAATTTGTTATTATCTATAATATGCTCGTGACTCGTAAGGGTTGTGCGGCCACTAAGCCGCAAGCGAGCATTTTTTTATTTCTCTAGATTCTTGCTTTTTGCATTAAAAATTTTACTCTGATACCTCCTCCACGAAGGGATAACACTCCAAAAATGTTTTTGGCCATTACCAACTTGTTTAACAATCACCTTAATCCTTAAACCGTCCACAATTGCTTCAAAAGCATAATAATAATGAATCTTTTTCTGACGCTCAATTTCTCTTTCTTCTTGAATCAAAGGCATAAGACTTAAAACTTTAACTGCCCTAGGCAAAAGCTTAACCCTAGTTTTAACCTCCTTTAAATTTCTTGATGATGTCTTTTTCAAATCTTTATAAAACAAGTGGCTCATGCCTTTACTGTTAAAGAATACTTTCTCTCCTGGGAAAGCTGGACAATTAATCTCCGGGTGTTGTTTGAAAAAATCTTTGACCTGCTTTTTCAGTTTTAATGTTTCCGAGTTCATACGATCACATTACCCCTCTATGTTCACATCAAGTGTAGTAATCACTATTTTCGCATCATTTTCGCACGAAGATCCCTTTGCCCTATCAAAATTATCTATTCTTGCATGATTGCTGAATTATTACTGCAACATCTGGTAGATTATTCCTGCATTCAACAAAATTTGCTTACAAAGCTAGCTTTATGTATCAAATTATTAAGCGTTTTTGTCAAAAACCTAAAACCCGAACTAGGCCTTATATTTTTTGCCCGAAATTAAACAAAAGCAATCAAAACAGATCATTTTTTCTCACGCTAAAGAAATAAAGGGCAAAAAATACCATTATTCAACGCTCATGATCGAGTGGAGCTGTTCTAATAATGTCGGAGCGGTTAAAACATGAGGATAATAATAATGTAAAAAACCAGGATCTTGATTCAAAATATCAAATAAGCGATTAAAAACCGAATAAATCTGTAAACGTGACTTCTTAGTCAATCTTTTTTGGTTGTTTTTCAACTCTAGCAATTGATTTATCTCTTTGCTAACACCAGAGTAAACTTCTACTAAATCCGATAACAAATAATGTTGGTTAACAATCTGACGTTCATCACCAAAACTCCATTGATGAGTTGCAACTATCGTCACTGACCCCACATACATCTTTTTGCAAACATTAATAACCTGATCTGGCAATTCTCCAGGGTAAAGATAAACGCCCCTGCTTAAGCTAAAAGCATGATTATCTAATAAAAGTTGACGTAAATATCTAAAGTGTGGATCACCCTTAGGACCAATTCTAAAGATTAATACCGACCACTCGCCTTGCCACTGTTGATAGATCTCATTAAAAGCCGGAAATTGGGCTACTAAGGCATCAATGCCATGAGGAGTTAAGCTAATCTGGGTTTGATCTCCAATGCGCTCAGTTCTAATTAATAGCTTTTGAGTCAAATAATGAACCAATGAACGTCGACCACCCCCAGTCATATCTGGTAACAACAATTCTAGTTCTGCATAGGTAGTCAATCGACGCTGCTCTTTTTTAGGAGAATATAACCAAGCTAATAATCTTTGGGTATTTGATTTCATTATTCGGGTTATTCTCTATTCTTGATACATATATTTATAGTAGATATTACGTTATTTATAATTATTGCATTGTGAATAACTTTTGAGAGTTTTCCACAATCTTCATTACCCGAAACATGTCAAAGATCATCATCGGCCCTATTCACTCGATATAAAATGATGATGTTTATATTCTACTTCACATACTACATGGTTTCTAACTAAATTAACAAGTAGATAAATTAGTGTACAAATCCTACTTTTGCTAACAACTAAAAAGCAACCATGACACCACTGTACTGATTTGATCCATTTTATTAATCAATATAAGTCTAAAAAGATCTTTGCAAACGATCACCCCAACGCCTGAAGGTGTAAAATTTTGTATTTGACAACTTTCTCAAGTTTTTCTCAAGTCTTGACGCCTCATCCCAAGTTGCCTAAACTTTGAATATACCCAAAAGCGTGTCTAATGAATCTGGTAACAGCATTTAGACACACCAACAAAACGATGCCTGCCACACAACGATACCTAACTAGCCTGCAAAAGAGTTTTTCAACATTCCTCACTCAAAACTACGTTACTGGAGAAATCGCCCGACAGGCAGAATCTCTCTACCTCAACCTATTAAGCTGGAAGACTGAGTATGCTAAATGGTCAGTGGAAGAAATTAAGCAATTTTTACTCGAGACACAGCTTAACACCAACGTTTTACCTCAGGTTCAATCGCTTTTGACCCAGTTTGTCAAAGACTTTCCTCCTCACCAGGCGAATGTCTTTCTCCATGAATATCTATTGGCAACTAAACGAGATGGTTGCTCATCAGCTACTATCAGAAACTATCGCTCTGACATCCGCCAATATGTACGTTTTGCCGAAACAGGACAATTTAAAATTTTATTTACAAAACCCAAACTTGCCGAGTTTGTAAATTACCAACTTGAGAAGGGTTTAAAGGAATCATCGGTCACCAGAAAACTTTCCAGCATTTCTCAATTTGGCTGGTGGTTACAAACCCAGGGTTTATTAAACCAAGATCTCAAGTGGATGAATCAAGTTTCGGTTAAATCTCTCTCTGGAAACAAGGCTAAAACTATTACGGAAAAACCCAAAACTACCTCCACAACACCTCAATTTAAGCCTGGTATGGCTGTGATCAAACCAATTGTTGGTCAAAATCAACGCTTTGGTCTAAAAAAGAAACTTCGCGAATTAACTAATAGTGTTAAACAGACTATCCCCACCCAGACTAGACGTTGGCTTTTACCTTACTTAAACCTGGCTTTTATAGTGTTGGTCTTTTTAGGATTAGGCTATTTTGGTTATCGTCAATTATTTGTCGAGACAGCTGGACCTTTAGCCTATCCTAGTAGTCCTACTAGACCGAATCGAGTCCTGTCTTTTCAAGGCCGGCTGACTGATACTGCCCAAAATCCTGTCACTACTAGTACTAATCTGAGATTTTATCTTTACGATGCGCTAACTGGTGGGAGTAGCCTCTGGGATAGTACTGTTTGTGGAGTCACTCCAGACCAAGACGGCATTTTTACAGTCAA
>CAYREI010000029.1:0-4785 GCA_964423285.1 uncultured Pseudomonadales bacterium
CAATCTTTACATTAGGGTAGATGTTTTCCCAGAGTAAATAAGTTTGTGACCCCACAGGGAATCGAACCCTGCTTTTCGGGATGAAAACCCGATGTCCTAGCCGATAGACGATGGGGCCTAAGACCAAGTTATATTTTGGTAATGATGTATTTTACCAGATACCAAGGTAATAATGTCAAACCGATAATCCAGATTTAATTTATTTTTTCTCCTATAAATTGCTCCTACGTATTGCATCGAACGCAATTTATATTGATCCACAGCTCTACTTGGATCACCGAAAAATCCCTTTTTTCTAGTTTTAACCTCTACGAACACCAACTCATTCGATTCTCTGTCTATTGCAATGATATCAATCTCTTTAGAGCCATGGCGGACATTTCTGTCTAAAATTTGATAGTTCTTACTTTTTAAGAAATCTATTGCTTTATCTTCACCAAATTGACCTAAAGAAAAATTGTGTTTATTTCGCTGCTTTTGACTGAGAATCCTTTTCTCTAACACGGGTGGCTTGTTTACCGATGCGATCACGTAAATAGTATAACTTAGCACGACGGACTTGTCCTTGTCGTTTAATCTCAATTCTTTTAATTGAAGGTAGTTTAACTGGGAAAATTTTTTCTACTCCCACATTGTTGGCGGCAATTTTTCTAACTGTAAAAGATTTATTGTTTTGACGATTCTTAATTGCAATTACAATTCCTTCAAAAATTTGAATTCTTTTTTTATCATTTTCAATGATTTCCTGATAAACACGAATAGTGTCACCAATTCCAATGTTTTTGTCCTGATATTTAAAATATTGTGCCATATATCCTTTTTATCTTATCCGATAAGAGAATAGTATTCTACTTGAGATTAGTTAATAACACAACTTCATTTTTGATTGATAAAAGCTGCTTTGAGAAATTCGATAAAGAGAGGATGCGGTTTCAAAGGTTTAGATTTATATTCTGGATGAGCTTGAGTAGCAATAAAAAAAGGATGGATTTTTTTTGGCAATTCAATTATTTCTACAAAAAAATCATCAGGAGAAGTGCCAGAGATAATAAAACCTTTTTCTTCAAGCCGTTGGCGATAGTCATTATTAAATTCAAAACGATGCCGATGTCTTTCAGAAATTAGATTTCGCTTTAGATCTTTAAAAGCTCTGTGTTTTTTGTAGATATGATGAGCGAGAGTTCCTGGCTTAAGAACACAATCATAAGCTCCCAATCTCATGCTGGCTCCATCTCCCTTGATGCGTTGATATTTTTTATCAAAAGGAATGCTGTGAATGATGGGATAAGGAGTGTTTGGATCAACTTCAGTGGAGTGAGCTTTTTTTAAACCGACTACATTGCGAGCAAATTCTACTGAAGCCAATTGCATGCCATAACACAAACCTAAATAGGGAACTTTATTTTCTCTAGCATAAGTAATTGCTTTAATTTTGCCTTCAACTCCGCGTTTTCCCCAACCAATTGGTACAATTATGCCATCAGCAGCTCTAAGCTTATTTAATTCTTGAGATTGATTTTTTTCTAATTTTTCTGCATTAATAAAATTTAATTCAAAATTTACGTCTTGGTCCCAGCCGGCATGTTCAAGTGATTCTATTAGAGAGAGATAAGAATCTTTGAGTTCATAATCACCAGTAGAGATATATTTAGCAACAATCACAATTTTAACTTTTTGAGATTTTTTTCTCTGAATAGTTTTTACTAAATTTTTCCATGATTTCAAGTTTATTTTTTTAATTGGAAGTTTTAATTTAGTCAAGACTTTTTTATCTAGCTCCTGTTGTAAAAAAATTAATGGAATTTCATAGATAGTATCGCAATCTGGATTTGAAATGACATTTTCTTTATCAATGTTGCAGTAAAAAGATACTTTTTCTTTTCGTTTATCATCTATTTTTTGTTCAGCTCTGCCGACAATAAAATCAGGTTGAATACCCATAGAGTTAAGAGTTTTAACTGACATCTGAGTAGGTTTAGATTTAAGTTCTTTAATATGGCTAGGACAAGGAAAATAAGTCAGATGAATATGGATCGTATCTTGAGGTTGTTGCTGATGCAAAATACGATAAGCTTCATAATAAATAATATTTTGGTATTCTCCAGCTGTACCCCCTAGTTCAACTAAAACAATATCTTTGCCTTTTCCGATTGATTTGATGCGACGAATTACTTCTTCTGGAATATAAGGAATAGCATCAATAGTAGCTCCACCAAACTTTAGATTTTTAGTTTTTTCAATTATACTTAAATAAATTTGACCTATGGTGGTAAAGTTTTTGCAACCCATTTCTTGTCCCAAAAATCTTTCATAAGTTCCTAAGTCGAGATCAGCCTCTAGCCCGTCTTCACATAAAAAAACATCGCCGTGTTCAATCGGATTAATGTTGCCTGAATCTAAATTTAGATAATTTTCGCATTTAATGATGTCGATTTTGTAACCATGAGCCTGAAGCAACACTCCTAAGGAAGCAACTGTCACCCCCTTACCCAAACCAGATAAGACACCACCAGAAACAAAAATATATTTTGTTTTATTCTTAAGTTTATTTTTAGGTAAAATCCCATGGGGGCTCATGGGGATATAGTTTAGATTAGTTTATTGATTAAGTAAATCCCGAATTTGTTTTTCTAGCTGTGTACTCCACTTCACTCCATATGGAAGTAACATTTTTTTAGGTCGCTCCCCATTGGGAATTAGAATTATTACTCTGTCATTTCCTTTATTCTTTTTAAGAAAATTTCCTAGTTGCTCTAAAACTGATTTATTTGTTTTACGAGGAATAAAAATTTCGTGAGCTCCCTTTAAGTTTGTTTCTTTAGTGTTAAATTGAGTTGGGTTAATAATTTTTTCTACAATTAGTTTTAACTCACCGTCCCGATCATCGATTTTTGCTTTCATCAGTATGATACTATCTTCATTTAAATCATGACTAAATTGGGCAAATGTTTTAGGAAAAACTACGAATTCAGCGACACCAGTTTCATCTTCTAGGTTGCCAAAAGCCATTTCTCTATTAGCGTTTTTAGTTCTAACCTTTCGCAGACGAGTAATAATACCGCCAAAAATGAAGGTTTGATTAGTGTGAATTGATAAATCAATCTCACCAATGCATTTATTAGCCTGCTGATTAACTGTTTTTAAAGCATCTGCTAGCGGGTTCTGAGTTAAGTAAAGACCAAGATATTTTTTTTCAAATGAAAGCAATTCTTGTTGAGGGTATTCTGGTAAATGAGGGAATGTATCTGTTAATGTTTTAACTTTTTCTCCGATATTGGTAAAAAGGTTATCCTGACCATCAATGTCTGACTGGAATTGAGTAGCCCTATCTTTTATTTGAGCGAGATTCTTTAGCATACTGGCTCGATTGCCAAACTCATCCATGGCTCCGACTTGAATCAGAACTTCCAAAGTTTTTTTGTTAACTTTGCGACCTTCAGATTCTTGAATAAATTGAGTTAGTGAGGAAAAGTCGTCCCCAATCTTTTTTTTAGTTTCTAAGATGTTTTCAATCGCTGCTTGTCCGACGTGTTTGATAGCTGTGAGTCCAAAACGAATTGCTAAACCTTGAAGAGATTTTTTATTTTTTTCAATAGTAAAATTAGCTTCAGATTTATTTATATCTGGAGGTAAAACCATAATACCCATTTTTTTACTCGTTTCAATCGCTTGAGCGACTTTAACATCGCGATTCATACCATGGGAAGCGGATTCAATACTCATTAGGGCAGCCATGTATTCAACCGGATAATTAGCCTTTAAATAGGCTGTTTGATAAGCAATCATGGCATAGCTAGCAGCATGGGCTTTGTTAAAACCGTAATTAGCAAAAGCTTCAATAAACCCCCAAACTTTTTCGGCAACCTGTTGGGTATATTTATTTTCAACAGATTGTCTAATAAAACGTTTTTTATTTTCGTCGAGTAATTTTTTCTTTTTTTTGCCAATGGCTCTTCTTAAGATATCGGCTTCACCTAAGGTGTATCCAGCCATTACATTGGCCATTTGCAAGATTTGTTCCTGATAGACCATAACTCCATAAGTTTCTTTAAGAATTGGTTTTAGAGATTCATGAGGATAAACAATTTTATCTGGATTATGTTTTCCTTCAATAAATTGTGGGATTAGATCCATTGGTCCAGGCCGATATAGAGCAACCATAGCAGTAATATCTGAAAACTGACTAGGCTTAAGAGTTTTGGCAACACGCCTCATTCCGGCTGACTCTAACTGAAAAACACCAGTAGTTTCACCAGTAGAAATTAAATTAAAGGTTTTTTTGTCATCAATAGGAATCTTGCTTAGATCAATTTTTATATTTTTATATTCTTTAATTAATTGAACTGCCATTTGAATGGTTGATAAATTTCGTAATCCTAAAAAATCAAACTTAAGTAGCCCAATAGCATTATCAGAAATATTACAATCTAAAACATACATGTCATATTGAGTAACAGTTTTACCGCTTTTATTTTCTCTTTGAATAGGAGTGTATTCCATTAGTGGCTTATCAGCGATAACTACTGCCGCTGCATGCACGCTACTGTGTCTAATAACCCCTTCAACTTGTTTAGCTAAATCAATTAATTTTTTAAATTTTGGTTGTTGATAATAAGCAGCCAATTCTGGAACTGTTTTTACAGCTGTGTCCAAAGATGTCTTGGTGCCGGGATGGTTAGGAATCAATTTAGCAATTTTGTCCGGATCTTCATATGGCATTCCTAAAACTCGACCAATGTCGCGAATAGCAACCCTAGCTTCCATTCTGCCAAAGGTGATTACTTG
>CAYREI010000029.1:4885-6148 GCA_964423285.1 uncultured Pseudomonadales bacterium
TTATTAATAATATCAAGTTCATAATTTATTCTATCTAAGTGTTCTTGAGTGATTTTTTTAAATCTTTTTTTAAGACCCTTGAGCGTCATTTCTTTTAAAAATTTTTCAGTGGTTTTTCCTTTAGGAATAGGATATTCGGGAAAAATTAATTGACCAGTGGGGATCTCAACATTACATCTTGCTGCAATTTTAACAGAATTTTTAATTGCTTCAGGATAATCACGAAATAGCTCTGTCATTTCTTCGCTGGAGCGAAGGTAAAAAGTAGGACTTTCGAGCATACTCATGCGTTTTTTTTCGCTGATGAGTTTGTGAGTTTGGATGCAAATCAGTGCATCCTGAGCATAGGCCTCATTGGCTTCTACATAATGGACATCATTGGTAGCAACTAAAGGAATATCTAGTTCTCTAGAAATCGAGACAAGCTCTTTATTAAGCTTTTCAAGAAAATCTATTTCATGTTTTTGTAATTCAATGTAAAATCTATCACCGAAAAGTTTTTTAAACCTTTTGAACCACTCCAAAGCTTGCTCTTTTTTGCCATCTCTTAGTAGGCGATTAAATATACTACTGGAACAGCCGCTAGTAGCAATAATATCTGAATTATATTTTTCTAGGAGTTCAAAATCTATTCGGGGTTTATAAGAAAAACCTTCTAAATTAGCAAAAGAGACTAACCTCATGAGGTTAACATATCCCCGATGGCTCATGGCTAGAAGTGTAAGGTGAAATTGATCACTCCCCATGCGAGTTTGCTTATCAAAACGAGATTTTTTAGCCATGTAGGCTTCTACCCCAACGATGGGCTTAATCCCAGCTTTTTTACAACTGTTGTAGAAATGAACTGCGCCATACATGCCACCATGATCAGTAATGGCTAGAGCTTTTTGACCGTGTTCTTGAACTTTTTTAATAAGCTTTTCAATGCGACCCAATCCATCCAACATCGAATATTCAGTGTGAGTATGAAGGTGTACAAAATCAGCCATATTGATACTATAACAGGTTAATTTTTTAGAGCTTTAATTAGCTCTGATCTAACTTGCCTCATGTCTAGTTTTTGTTGTAATTTTTGTGCCACTTGTCCTAATAGAAAGCCGATGACTTGAGTTTTTCCATTTTTATATTTAGTAATAGCATCTGAGTTAGCTGTTAAAATTTCATCAATGGCTTGTTTTAGAACGTCCAAATCAATGCTGTCAGTTTGATGAAGCTTTTGATAGGAGTTAATAATTTTTTCTGAATCTAAATTTTTATTAAATT
>CAYREI010000030.1:0-6072 GCA_964423285.1 uncultured Pseudomonadales bacterium
TAAGTTATAAAACCTCCGATGCTAAACTAGCAATCTTGTTATAATTTTTTTCTTTGACTTCTCTAGCCACTGGTCCAAAAACTCTAGTTCCAACTGGATCAGGGCTTTTTCTAGAAACAATAATTACGGCTGCATTATCATCAAAACGAACATATTCGCCATTACTACGACGTCTTTCTTTTTTTGTTCTAATAATAACTGCTCGAACAACCTCTCCCTTTTTTACTTCACTCTGAGCTTGAGCTGAAATAACTGAAGCACTAACCACATCGCCTACATAACCAAAACGTCTTCTGGAACCACCATAAACCTGAATAACCCGAATCAACTTAGCTCCGCTATTATCTGCAACTCGTAATACTGATCTTAACTGAATCATTTTATTTCTCTACCTTTTTAATAACTCTAAAATGTTTTGTTTTACTAACTGGACGGCATTCTTCAATTATCACTTCATCGGCTAGCTTTAAATCAATTCCTTGATAGTGACACATATAATTTTTACTACGCTTAATACTCTTTTTATACAAAGGATGTTGCCATTGACGTTCAATTTCAACTTTGGCTGTTTTACCTGTGGATAGTGAAATAATTTTTCCTTGAAGTTGTTTTTTTGGCATTACTTGTTTTCCTTATCTGCTGATGGTTTAACTAATTTATCATCAATTTTTTCTTGAGATTGAACTAAAAGCTGCTTCTCACGAAGAACAGTTTTAATCCTAGCAATATCATCTCTAATTTTACTGGGCAACCTAACATCTTCAAGCTTACCAGCTGGTAATTCTAAATTAACTTTAGCTAAATTTTTCTTCAACTCTTGTAACTGTTGTTCCAGCTCTTCGCTAGTTTGATTATGTAAAGCTGCGATGTCTTTTCTTTTCATATTTACTTTTCTACGATTTGAGTTTTAACTGATATCTTGTGTCCAGCTTTACGCAGAGCTTCTTTGGCTAAATCTTCACTTACACCACCTAGTTCAAATAAAATTTTGCCTGGCAATACTGTCGCCACATACCCTTTAACCTCTCCCTTACCAGATCCCATTTTAACTCCAACTGGTTTACTAGTGATTGGTTTATCTGGAAAAACCCTAATCCAATACTTACCGCTTCTTTTAGTCACATGAGTAATTTTTTTACGAGCTGCTTCGATCTGACGAGCTGACACCCAACCTCTGCCAATGGCCTTTAGTCCAAATTCACCAAAAGAAAGTTGACTACCACGAAAGGCTTTGCCTCTCATCTTACCTCTAAATTGCTTGCGGAACTTGGTTTTCTTAGGTTGCAACATAATTCTTTTTAAATTTCTTTTTCTCCCTTATAAATCCACACTTTAATGCCAACATATCCCGATCTAGTTTTAGCCGCCTGTTGATAGTAATCAATATTGGCCCTTATGGTTTGAGTAGGCACACTGCCCTGATTATATTTTTCAGATCGACTAATTTCAGCTCCACCAATTCTGCCAGAAAGCTGAATCTTGATCCCTTTAGCACCAGCCTGCATTACTTTTTCAAGTGCTTGTTTAATTGCGCGTCGGTGTGGATAACGAGAAATTAGCTGCTGAGAAATTCTCTCTGCTACTAACCTAGCACTTAAATTTGGTTCTTGAACTTCACTTACTTGTATATCAACCTGAACTTTATCTTTTTTTAGTTTGGGAACATTTAAAATATTTTCAATATCTTGCCTAATTTCTTCAAGATTAGACCCACCTCTGCCAATCACCACACCTGGCCTAGAGACTGAAATAATAATTTTGATCTTTTTTACACTACGTTCAATGAGTACTTCTACTAAGCCCGCATTGGTTAATTTTTCATTAAGATATTTTCTAAGTTTATAATCCTCTAAAACTTTACGAGAATATTTCTTAGCAGTAGTATACCAACGTGACTTCCAAGTAAAGGTACTGCCCAATCTAAAGCCGGTAGGATTAACTTTCTGTCCCATATTATTTGTTTTTCTTTGTCTTAGTTACTACTTTTTTCTTTGTCTTAATTATTTTTTTAGTTTCTGTTTTTACTTTAGTTGGTTCTTTAGTTTTTGTTTTTACTTTGGCTGGTTCTTGCAATTGATTTTCTTTAGCTTCAAGCTCAACTCTCACATGAGAAGTCCTCTTCATGATGCTATGAGCTCGACCTCGACTAACTGCACGCCATCGTTTTAAAACTGGACCAGGTGTAACTTGAATGCTAGCTAAAGTTAAACTCTCAAAAGATAAGCGGTGATTATTCATCGCACTAGCTATGGCTTGTTTAATCACCTTCAAAATATTTAAACTAGCTCTTCTATTTATTACAGCCAATTGACGCATAGCCTGCTCTAAAGACAAATTCTTAACTTGATTTGCCACCAGTCTCATTTTACGAGGTGTTTGTCTTATTTGTTTTTGTGTAGCCGTAATTTTCATAATCATTAAGTCTTAGAAGAAGTTCGTTTTACCATTCTGCCATGACCTCTAAAAGTACGAGTTAATGCAAACTCACCTAGTTTATGACCCACCATATCTTCAGTGCAAAAAACTTCTTTAAACTCTCGACCTTGATGCACTAAAAAAGTATGCCCCACAAATTCTGGGGCGATAGTACAATCACGAGCCCAGGTTTTAATAGGAGTCTTTTGCCCAATTTGCTTTTGCTTCATTACCTTAGCCATCAGCTTAGGGTCAACGTATGGTCCTTTTTTACTTGATCTTCCCATATTTTTATTTTACCTTACTTTATACTTTTACTCTGCGATCGCGAACTATAAATTTATTACTTTTGCGTTTACCGCGAGTTTTTTTACCTAAGGCGTGCTTTCCCCAAGGACTCTTGGGATATTTCATACCTACACCAGATCTACCTTCACCTCCTCCATGAGGATGGGAACCTGGATGTTGAGCAGTTCCTCTAACACCGGGACGAATCCCCATTAATCTTTTTCGACCGGCTTTACCAATCTTTCGATTTTTCCAATCGTGATTTCCAACTTGGCCAATTGTAGCGTAGCACTTGAGGTTAATCAAACGCAGCTCTTTAGATGGCATCTGGATAGTGGCGTATTTACCTTCCTTAGCTTGAATATAGGCTGCTGTCCCAGCTCCACGAACTAATTGAGCACCTTTCCCTGGGGTGAGCTCAAGATTATGAATTGGAATACCGACTGGAATATTTAAAAGAGGCATAGAGTTACCAACTTTAATCTCAACTTTTTCTCCAGCGATTATTTGATCATTCACAGCCAATTCATCTGGAGCGATTACATAACATTTTTTACCATCTGGATAAATAATTAAGGCAACATTAGCACTTCTCATTGGGGCATACTCAATGCTCTCCACTCTGCCTGGAATATCGCGTTTTTTTCGTTTCCAATCAATAATACGCATTTTTTTCTTAACTCCACCACCACGATGACGCATGGTGATGTGACCTTTATAGCCACGACCCTGACGTTTTTTATGGCCTTTGGCTAATAAAGATTTTTCTGGTCCACCCTTATATAACTCGCTACGATCTAAAGTGACTTGATGACGAGTTCCGCTGGTAGTTGGTTTTCTTTTCTTTAACATATTATTCGTTGTAAATATCAAATAATTCGATATGATCACCCTCTTTTAAAGTCACCATCGCTTTTTTAACCTGACCAATCTGTTTGTTTAAACGACGTTTACCAGTCTTTTTTACTTTTGAATTTCGAGTTGTAGTATTAACACTCAAAACAGTTACTCCATATAATTCTTCAATGGCTTTTTTCAATTGTGGCTTGTTAGCTAGCCTATCTACTTCAAAAGTATAGGTATTGTGCGTATTTGCTAACTGCATTGATTTTTCTGTAATAATTGGTCGTTTTAAAATATATGGATTCATCTTTAACTACCCTTTTTACTAACCCGTTTTACTGTCTTAATATACTTGGCTAATTTTTCTTCAAGTTGTTTAACTGCATCGCTGGTAATAATAATTTTGTCAGCCAAAGCTACTTCATAAATATTTAATCTTTCAGCTCGAGTAACTAAAACTTTTTGCAAATTACGCAAACTTTTAATTACTTCTGGTTTAGGTGCTGTCAAAATAATCAAAACTTTTTCTTTTTTATCTGCTATCTTAGCAATTAATTCTACAGCCTGTTTAGTACTATTTGACAACTCATTAAAACCATCACAAACTACGATGTTCTCCTTTTGAGCACTTAAAGCGGTGACTATAGACTGAACCTTAGAACGCTTGGTCAATTTAAGTTTCCAATTGGCTAAACCAGTTGGACCATGAGCTATGCCACCACCAACAAAAATAGGAGCATTTCTAGAACCATGACGAGCATTACCAGTACCTTTTTGTTTAAGCCATTTCTTTGTAGTTCGATTAACATTTGATCTGGTCTTAACTTTACTAGTTCCTTGACGTTGATTGGCTAAATAAACACGAATGCCCTGAGCTAATAAGATTTTATTTACCTCAACGTTAAATATCGCATCACTAACTTTAAGAGGAGTTGTGCTTTTATTGCCAGTTTTAGTGTAAGTTGTTAAATTCATGACTTGGCCTCTTCCTCTTTTGGTTCAACTTGAACTGATTCTGATTTTTTATCCATCACTGCAATACCTGAGGCATCACTATCTAATTCAATTACCTTTTTTTGACCAGTCTTAGAAATTTTAACAATAGACGAATAATGGCCCGGAACTGGGCCACTCAACCAAACCTCACTTGTGTCGGGGTTAATATAAAGCACCACTAAACCACTAATAGTTTTAGTTTTATTGCCATAATGTCCAGGCATTTTTTTTCCTGGCCAAACTCGACCCGGAGTTGTACCAGAACCAATTGAACCCGGAGCACGTTGGCGATCAGATTGACCACGAGTCCGTTTACCGCCTTTAAAACCATAACGTTTTATCACTCCGGCAAAACCTCGGCCTTTACTTGTACCTTGAACATTAACTACATCACCAATTTCCAAAACTTGACCCACTTTAACAACATCACCGACCTTAGTTTGGTCGGTGTTGTTAGTTTCAGTTTCATTTTTCTTAGTCTGATTAAACTGATGAATACCTTGAAGCTTAGTTACACCCATTAAAAAACCACTCTTTTGCATTTTGCTTCGGAGTGGTTTAGACATGTTTTTTAATTTTTTTTGACCGTATCCGATCTCAAAAACATCGTCTGATTTTTTGTCTACGACCAAATTGTCGTCAACTCGACAACGGGTCACTGCCAGCCTCTTGCCTTGTTTTGACCAGGCTTGCGTCATATCTAGTTTGGTGGCAAAAATACTGTCTAACATGATTCTTTATTTCTTTGGTCACCCAATTTATATTTGTCATTCTTTTTTTTAAGAAGTCCTAACAACTTCTTATTACATTTTGATCTGGATATCAACCCCTGCGGGTAATTCCAAATGCATTAACGAGTCAATTGTTTTACTCGTCGGGTTGACAATGTCAATCAACCTCTTATGAGTTCTAATTACATATTTCTCCTGAGCATCTTTATCTGCATGAGGAGAAATCAACACCGTAAACCATTTACGATGCGTGGGTAAAGGAATTGGTCCTTTAACCTTGGCACCAGTTGATAGGGCAGTTTCTAAAATTTTACGACCAGCTTCATCAACTACACGATGGTCGTAAGATTTAAGTCTAACCCTAATTTTATAGGCGTCTTTTTTTTCAGAACTGATTGCCATAATTTGTTAATGTTTTAATTAGCTTATATCTATCTAAAACAAAGCGTGATTATATCTGGTCTCTGCCTGGTTGTACAGAGTTGCTTTATTTTATTAAAATAGCTAACTATTTTAAAATTTTACTAATTGCACCAGCGCCAATAGTATGTCCGCCTTCTCGAATAGCAAAACGTAATCCTTCGGCCATAGCTATAGGTACAATTAATTTAACGGTCATTTTAGCGTTATCTCCTGGCATGACCATCTCAACTCCATCGGGAAGAATAATTTCTCCCGTTACATCAGTAGTTCCAATATAAAATTGAGGTCGGTAGCCAGTGAAAAATGGCTTATGACGTCCACCCTCTTCCTTGGTTAAAATATATACCTCGGATTCAAATTCAGTGTGAGGGGTAGC
>CAYREI010000031.1:0-5914 GCA_964423285.1 uncultured Pseudomonadales bacterium
AAAATGGAAAATATCATGCGCGAAATTTTAAATGAAGCAGGCGTAGAATATGAAGAGGTAGTAGGTGATGCTGCTTTTTATGGTCCAAAACTTGATGTGCAAGCAGTAAATATTTTTGGTAAAGAGGATTCAATTTCGACTATTCAAGTTGATTTTAATTTGCCAGAAAGGTTTGAGCTTGAATACATCGATAGCGATGGTCAAAAGAAACGTCCTTATGTAATTCATCGTGCAATCGTAGGTTCATTTGAGCGCTTTTTTGCTTTTTTAATTGAACATCACGCTGGCAAATTTCCAGTTTGGTATGCGCCAGTTCAGGTCAAATTATTACCCATTACAGATCGTAATATTGAGTATGCTCAAAAAATAGTCGCTCAGTTGTTAGATGAGGGCATTCGGGTAGAACTGGATAATCGTAGTGAAACTCTTTCGGCTAAAATACGCGACGCTCAACTAGAACAAGTGCCATATATGGCTGTGGTGGGAGATAGAGAAATGGAAAATGAATCAGTTGCAATACGTTCTAGGGATGGTAAAAAACAAGAAGTGATGAAGATTGCTGAGTTTATTGAAAAACTAGAAACCGAAATTAAAACTAAAGTTTAGCTCTCTAGAGCCACTTTCACTCCTGGGCTCATGGTGGCAGCTAGGCTAATTTTATTTACTTTATCTTTTAAAGCAGTTAATAGAGTCTGTAAATTTTCTACCAGTTCTTTAGTATCCATGTTGGTGTTGCCGATAACGATGTGCATTAATGGAGCTTTTCCTTCAGAGCGAATAGTGATTTTTCCTGATTCAAGTTCTTTTTTCTTGGCTTTCGGGTCGGCAATTAAAGTACCTTGTTTAGGATTTGGCATTAGGCCTTTAGGTCCTAAAATTTTAGCTAGTTTTGCTAATTCGGGCATCATATCTGGAGTTGCCAGCAAGATATCAAATTTAATTTTTCCAGCTTTAATATCAGTTAGGAGTTTAGCATCAGCAATAGCCACAGTAATGCTTTTACCGGTTGAGTGAGGGAGCTGAAGCTCAACTCGCTCGCCCTGGAATTTTTCTTCCAAGACCATATGAGCAACAATTGTTCCAGGAAAGCTTGAATAAGAGAGTTTTTTAATTAATTCTATGGTAGAAAAAGGGTCATAGAGTTTGGTTTTATCAACTTGGGAGCGAACGGCTTGGTATTTTTTGCTACGCAACTTTTTTTTAGGAGAAGGTTTGGTTGTTTTTTTCTCATCTTTATCTTCTACTACTTCGGCTTTTGCTACTTCAGTCGGAGCCTCAACCACTTTTACCTCAGTCTTATTAATTGACATGTCAACATTTTTTTTCTGTCCCATATTGTTCCTTGCGAAATTTAATATTATTCAACCTCAATACCCATGCTTCTCGCTGAGCCAGCCACGATTTTCATCGCTGCCTCAATGTCTGCGGTGTTAAGATCTGGTAATTTTTTTTGTGCGATTTCTTTAACTTGTTTTTGAGTCAGTTTGCCGGCAGAATCAACTCCTGGTTTTTGTGAACCTGATTTGATTTTTAAAGCCTGCTTGATCATGGCTGAAACTGGCGGGAGTTTGAGTTCAAAAGTGAAGCTACTATCTTGATAAACTGTAAGTTCAGCTGGAATAATTTGGCCACGCTTATCTTGAGTGCGGTCATTGTATTGTTTAATAAACTCCATCATGTTAATTCCAGCTTGACCTAGAATAGGACCTACTGGAGGAGCTGGAGTAGCAGTCCCGGCTGGGAGATTTAACTTGAGAACTTTTTTTATTTTTTTTTGTTTTGCCATAAGAACTTTGGATTATATCAAACTTTTTGTACTTGTAAAAAGTCAAGCTCAACTGGAGTTTCACGGCCAAAAATGCTGACCAAAATTTCAACTTTACCTTTTTCTTCGTTAATTAATTGAACAGTACCTAGGAACTCATTAAATGGTCCGTCAGTAATTTTAACTGCTTCACCTTCAACAAAGTCAGCCTTATATTGAGGAGCGCCCTGACTAATGTATTTTTGAATAGTTTCTACCTCATGTTTGGGAAGAGGAGTTGGTTTGTTACCAATACCCACAAAACCAGTTACGCCCTGAGTGGTACGAACGGCTAACCAAGCATGATCGGTTAATTCTAGATAAACTAACATATACCCTGGAAAAATTTTTTCACGAATAGTTTTACGTTGACCTCGTTTAATTTGAATTTTTTCTTGAGTTGGAATTAAAACTTTCAAAATTTTATGAGTTAAGTTAAGCGTATCAGCCCTTTGTTTAAGGGTTTCAGCGACTTTATTTTCATGACCTGAGTAAGTGTGTACCACGTACCAGCGAGCTTTTTCATTTTCAACATCAGAAATACTAATTATATTGGGGTTAGCAACTTTAACTTCTTGAGTTTCTGGGACTTCTGGTTGTGTTTTATCTGCCACCGGTTGGTCTTTGGTGGTTTTAGTTGGTGTTTGATTTTTATCTGTCATAGTTGTTATTTAATTAATGTTTCGGCCAGCTTTTGGAATACAAAATCTAAGCCTCCCAAGTAAACTGCGAGCAATATGCTAATAACAATTACTAAAATAGTTTTGTTAACAGTTTGCTTTCGGGAAGGCCAGCTGACTTTTTTTAGTTCGCGGACAACTTCTTTAAAGTATCCTACTGGGCTGACCATAAGTAACGTATTGTAACAGAACTCCTACTAGAAGAAAATACTTTATTGGATGAAATTTTTTTATCCCAAGAATTTCGCCTAAGAATTAGGTGGATTAATTCCTTTTTCTTTGACCCGTTTCATCATTGGTGATGGTGTAGGAACTTGAGGCAATGGTGTAGGAACTTGAGGTTTTACCATAATTGGAGTGGTAGGAGGAATAGCTGGCTGTTTTTTTAGCTCGTCTAGTTTAGTTTGTAATTTTTGTTCGTATTTACTTGATTCTTGAGTGAGTTTTTGTTGAGGATTAACGACAGAACTGCGCTTATTTCTATTACCAAATATCTTAGGAATAATAATGAGTAATAAAAGTACTCCACCAACTCCTAAAGCAATTATGGGAAGAAGGTTAACTGGAATTCCGGCTTCTCGCAGAGAGTTTATGATTGCGTCCATTGCTGTTTCTTCTTTTAATAATTCAGAGTCAGTGCTAGGAGATGGCGATGGGCTGGGTCGGGAAATAATTGCTGCCGGAATAGTGGAGTCACTCGCAGTTTGAGTTTCAAAGTAACCTCCCTTAGGCATGGTGGGATCGGTATAGAAAGTTGAAACAGTCTTAATAGTCGCAGCGGTACAAGTGGTGCTACTGACGTTGGTGGCAAGCCTGCATGAACCATAATAACAACGTAGGTTGGCAGCACAATCAGCATTAATACCACAAGCAGTATCACAGCTCATAGTGATATTATTTTGGATAGTTGAGCTAGGAATTTGACAATAAGGATCATCGGGATTATCAGCCCGACGACACTTGTTTTCTAAACAAGAGTATTTGCTGTCGCATTCTTTAGAATTAGCGCAATAGCTATTACATCCAAAATTTAGACCCTGATCTGGTTTTTCTTGGCAAATAGTGCTACTAACATTAGTCACCAAACGACATTGTCCATTGTAACAACGATGGTTGACTTCACATTCTGCATTACTATTGCAAGACAAATTACAGCCTTTAACAGTTACACTGCCAATCTCAGTGTTGTCATCAGCATCATCATCTTTAATTTCACCATCTCCAACAATGTAATTTAGGGTGGTTACATGATTAAGAGCATCTTGGGGAGGATTAGTACCAGAGATAATAGATTTAGATTTTTCACGATCAAAACTAATTTCAATATTACCAGAGCTACTAGGTTTTATTCTAAGTTGAGCTATGGTGATGAGTGAGTTGGAAGAAAAAGTTTGTCCTAGTTGTTGGGGAGTTGCAATTATAGAGATTAAATAACCATCGCTAGTTTGTTCAATTTGTTGGTAGGTGGCTTGTAGTCCCGATTCAGATGGAGTAAAGATAGTAGGAATGCTACCAAGAGTGTTGGTAATTAGGTTAAAAACTAATTGAACTCCATCGGTCTGGATTCCTTGTGTGGTTGCTTGAAAGCTAATGATTCTATCTCCAAGCTCAAGAGTGCTACCAGATGTTGGCAAACCAGAAACTAGAACTTGTCCATTACTAACAGAAGCATCTTTACGAATGTCTTGGGATGCTTCTTTGAGTGGTTTTTGCAACAAAATTAACCCAACCGTGCCTGAAATAATCAATAATAGAGAAATGATGATAGCAATAAGAGAACTAAAACTTTTTTTCACTACTAATAGCGTATAGTAAAAAGGAGGGAAGTGTCAATGTAGTTTTAGAGGTAGAAAGTACGGTTTTTTAATTAATATTAGTTCACTATTAGATTGACAATTTACTATGATCATCGTACGATTCTTCCTATCTGTCCTATCAAGTATCACCGGGAGCCAGATTCTATGTCAAAGCCAAATTTAAATAATGGCGTTAACAAGAGGGTTCGAAAAGCTATCATCACCGATGCTGGTTTTGCTAGTCGCTATTTGCCTATTACCAAAACTATGCCTAAGGCGATGTTGCCTTTAGGTAATCGTCCTATTATGCAGTTAATGGTAGAGGAATGTGCTGAGGCTGGAATTGAAGAGATTATTATTGTGGCGACCCCAGAGGGTAAGCCTATTTATGAAGATTATTTTAATAATAACGTTAATCGAATTCGCAAACAGTTGGCTGCTCAGGGCAAAGAAGATCGTTATGAGCCAGTTCAGCATGTGCTGGATTTTCCTAAGATAGTGGTAATTATTCAAGACCCAAGCCTTCCTTATGGCAATGGCTCACCAGTAGCTTCTGCTCGGAAATTAGTTGAAGAAGAGGAAGCCTTCCTAGTTCTTTATAGTGATGATGTGGTGTTTGGTGAACAGGGTGACGCGAAAACTTTAGTTGATAGGTATGAATTAACACCCGATGTTGAAGCGATCATTATGGCGCAAGAAATCGATTTAGATGAAGTTGATAAATACGGAATTATTTCTTTTAAAGAGGGCAGCGATGATGAGTTGGACAATATTATAGAGAAACCCAGCCAAGAAAAAACTCCCTCGAAGTTAGCTTCTTATGGTCGTTATTTACTTAAGCCTTCAATTTTTGATCATTTGGTTATTAACAATACTGGCAAAGACAATGAATTATGGACAGTAGACGCCATTACTCAAGTAGCTAAAACTAAAAAAGTGATAGTTGAGAAGACTAAGGGTGAGTGGTTGACAACTGGTGATCCAGAAAACTATTTCAGAGCTCATTTAGGCTTTGTAATGAAATATGAAGCCTATGGTAATAAGGTGGTTGATTGGGTAGAGAAGTTCAAGAATTGATCACAATTTTTCCTCGAGTTGGGTCTTGCAGTGAAATTCATTATATGAGTATAGTGAGATTGAACCTTAACAGTCTCGTGTGGGGGGAGCAATGAATTTCCTCAACAACTCATATTAGGGTTATGAGGCGTATCAATGCTTCGTGAAGTATTGGTCACTCTACCCACCTGGAATTTCTGGGGGATGAGCCGCCCCTCACGCCGGACGGTTAAAGTAATTTCAACTTATCGTGATTCTTTTCTTTTCCCTGATATAATATTGACTTAATAGCCTTTGTAGCTCAGTGGTAGAGCGCTTTCTTGGTAAGAAAGAGGTCCCGAGTTCAATCCTCGGCGAAGGCTCACTATATTATAATTATCCCTAGCCAGGGTACCGAAGTGGACAAACGGGGCAGTCTGTAAAACTGCTGGCTTACGCCTTCATAGGTTCGAATCCTATCCCTGGCACATAAGAATTTTTAAATGACGCCAGAGTAGCTCAGTGGTTTAGAGCACCTGTTTTGTAAACAGGCGGTCGTGGGTTCGACTCCCACCTCTGGCTCAAAATGTGGTAAAAAT
>CAYREI010000032.1:0-4192 GCA_964423285.1 uncultured Pseudomonadales bacterium
AGTTGGGCTGCAGAGCTAGAAATTTCTAAAACAAAAATAAATCCAATGATAGTTAAAGCCACTACTTTACCTAATAATAATCCTACAACCGCTAGAGTTGCCCCAAATGATAATGCTCCTACATCTCCCATAAATATTCTTGCTGGAAAAACATTGAAATATAAGAAAGAAACCAAAGATCCTAGCCATAGCGCAATAAAGATTGACAGAGAAATATCAAGAATTGAAGCTGATAAAAACCATAGCCCAAATAAAGAAATAAGCAGGACTCCAGAAGCTAAACCATCTAACCCATCTGTAATATTGACAGCATTGGCAAAAGATACAATTGCAAAGGTAGCAAATGGGATATAAAAAAGTCCTAACTGAAATGTGCCAATAAATGGAATATTAAGAATTGAAATGCCTAAAGAAAAATACATCATTAAAGCAATGATTAGTGCCAGAATAATTTGTAGGATCAGTTTTATTCTAAGTCTAATTCCAAAGAACCCGCTTTCCTTAAAGCCAAAAAATTTTTTTACATCATCGTAAAGACCTAAAATCGAGAAAGAAAGAAAGGTAAAGAAAAGAATATTTATTTCCCCCTGAGCGTTTTGGTAAACGCTAGTAACATCAACTCCAAAAAATTTGAGAAGAGGTAAAATACTGGCAAATAGAATTGATACGATTATGATAACCAATAGCCCACCACCTACTGGAGTACCAGCTTTCTGAGCATGGTATTTGTCAAAAATAGGAGTTCTTTTACCAAAAGCATCTTTAGTGATCTGGCGAGCTCGCTGAAATTTAATCCGATAAAGCAAATTAATAAATGGAACGATACTAATACTAGTCACAATAAATGAAAATAACAATAAACCTAAAATTAATGCCATAGTTATAGTTTAATCTAAACGCTGAATCTTCGCACCCATAGTTTCAAATAATTCATCTAGTTTTTCATAGCCACGGTTAATATGATTTTCCGGATCTTTTAAGATTGTTTTTCCTTTGGCCATCATACCAGCTATTAAAAGGGTAGCTCCGTGACGAAGATTTTTAATCTCAAATTCTCCTCCTCGTAGTTGAATGGGGCCAAAAATTTTAATAGCATGCTTATCATCTGGATTAGCGTCATCATAGTTAAAGTTGTAAAGCTCTTGTGGATTTTCTACTGGAGGATTAAAAAGTTCGATCTTAGCACCCATTTGAATCAGGGCATTAGTGTAATCAAATCGATTTTGTGACACAGTTTCATGAACAATGCTTTCGCCACTTGCTTGAGTAAGTAAAGTGGTCCAAAGAGGCTGCCAATCTGTTTTAAAACCTGGATGTGGTGCTGTTTCTAAATTAGTTGCAATCAAAGGCTGCTTATAAAAGAAACGAATTCCATATTCATTTAATTCATAACCACCGCCAATTTCATCTAGCTTATTAAGAAAGGCGATCAAATCTTGAGTTTGAGTATTTTCAACAATAATGTCACCCTTAGTGGCAATAGCAGCACAAGCAAACGAAACAACTTGATTTTGATCTGGCATTATTTTATGGATAGATCCATGCAATTTATCGACACCTCGTATTTCTATAGTTCGAACCTTAGTGCGTTTAATTTTTCCACCCATGCTATTTAAAAACTTAATTAAATCATCAACCTCAGTTTCTTCAGCTGCATTTTCTAAGATGGTGATTCCTTTAGCTTTAACAGCTGCCATGATTAGTGTTTCAGTTCCAGTATGTGTATTTTTTTCAAATTTATAGCGAGTGCCATTAAGTTGTTTGGCTTTAACGACAATTAAGTCTCCATTAGCCTTCACACTTGCCCCCAGGGCAATTAATCCATTGAAGTGTCTTTCTAATGGGCGTTTGCCGATTTTATCTCCACCGGGATAAGGTACGATGGCTTGACCAAATTTATGAAGTAAAACTGGAATAAACATAGTTGAAGCACGGGAAGTTCGGCCAAAATTGCTATTAAGAGAAAATTTAGAAAGATTTTCTGGCTCGATTAGATAAGCTTTCTCGCCCATGAGTTTAGTCTTGGCTCCAAGGGAATTAATCATTCCAGCAACCAATTTTACATCAGTAATATTACTAAAATTTAATAATCTTGAGGGAGATTCTCCTAGTAAGGCAGCAATCATGATTTTATAAGAAGCATTTTTGGCTCCACCTACCCTTACCGAACCAGACAAAGGTGTTCCGCCAGTAATAATATATGTGCTCATAAATCTTTCTATGATAAATAAAATATTTCTTCTTTTAATTCAACACCAAATTTATCTTTGACCTTGTTTTTGACTAATTTTACGAGTTTTTTTAAATCTGCTACAGTCCCATTTTCGATATTTATAAAAAATGCTGCATGCTTGTTTGAGACCTCTACTCCGCCCACTCTAATACCTTTTAAACCAGCTTTATCTATCAAAAATCCTGCTGAGATAAAGAGATTATTTTTAAATTCAGGAAAAAGTTTTTTTAAATATGGTGAGTTAGGTGTATTTTTAAAAATACACCCAGAACTAGGTAAACCTAAAGGCTGCGTATCAGCACGATATTGAGTGGCTTTTTTAATTAATTCCTGAGAATTCTTTAAAGAGCCTTTTTTCAAAGCAAAGATAACTTCTAGGATAGTTTCATTAGTATTGTGAAATCGAGAAGAATCATACTCAAATCGACACTCTTGATTATTAATGGTTTTAACTTCGCCTGCCTGAGTAATAATTTCTACTTGATAAATATGATCGGAAATAAGATTTTCTAAATAATGGGCATTATTAAAAACTGCCCCTCCGACTGTACCAGGAACTCCTAAAAAGAATTCAAGTCCAGTGCAACCAAGGTCAATAGTTTTTTTAACTAACAGTGCAGTTTTGAGACCAGCTCCGACTTTAATTAAGAGTTTGCTATCTTCAGCGATTTGATTAAGAATAACCAATTGATCATTTTTTAAATGTAGAACTAACCCAGAAATACCGCTATCAGAAATAACGACATTACTAGCTCCACCAAGAATAGTAAGCTTGATATCATTTTTTTTACAAAAAGAAACTACTTCTATAATTTGTTCTCTCTGATTAAGCTCGAGATAAACTTCTGCTTCACCGCCAATTTTAAAATAAGTTTGAGGAGTCAGGTTATATTGATATTTGAAATCAAGCTGGGGAAAATTTTGTTGAAGTTGATTGAAAATAGACATATTTTTAAGTATTTTAAATTAAGTCATGAACTTGGTAAATATCGCCCGCTCCAAGTGTAATAAGTACATCTCCAGGTTTAAGTTCGGTTTGACAATATTTTGCTAGATTAGCCAGGTTTTTTAGATTTTGAGCAGGGAGATGATATTTTTGGTTAATAGCATCACAGAGTTTATCACTAGAGACAGATGGGTCTGTTTTTTCTCTAGCAGAACTGAAAATATCAATCATGACTACTTCGTCAGCTTCACTAAAAGAATCTACAAAATCATTAAAAAGTTTTTTAGTTCTGGAGTAAGTATGAGATTGAAAAGCAATTATTTTTTTTTGCTGAGGATACCAATCTTTAAGGGCCGCAATTGCTGCTTTTATTTCATGAGGATGATGAGCATAGTCATCATAATAATTAATTTGATTTTTTTCCTTAATAAATTCAAAACGACGTTTGGTAGAGGCGAAGGTTGAAAGTGAGTCAGCCGCTCGCTGAGGATCAATGCCTAGTTGAATAAGGGTTAAAATTGTGGCTAAAGCGTTAATGACATTGTATTTTCCAGGTAATTGCAGCTTAAGATTGTACGTTTGAGCTTGATAGGAAAATTCACTTAACGTTTGTCCTAATTGGGAGTGATAGCTTTTTAAGCTCAGTGTTGCTTGAGGATTTTCTCCAAAAGTTAATTTAGGAATAGAAAGATCATCGACATAACGTAGATCATGATGATTAATAATGAGTTTTCCACTCGGTTTAATTTGAGCAAAAAAATCGTTATAAATCTGTTTAGTGTGCTCAAAGTTTTTATACACATCTGGATGGTCAAATTTCAAATTTGTACAAACAGTAATCTCTGGTTTTAGAAAAGAAAAGCGAGGAATTATTTTTTCATCATTTTTAATTTTAGGATTGATGACATATTCATCAGCTTCAATCACAAAATATTTTGCCTTAGGACTCCATTGACCGGTTTTATTAATTCCCGGGATGTTGCCCACTCCTACAGAAAATGAGAGGTTGGGTT
>CAYREI010000032.1:4292-5516 GCA_964423285.1 uncultured Pseudomonadales bacterium
GTTTTATTAATTCCCGGGATGTTGCCCACTCCTACAGAAAATGAGAGGTTGGGTTCTAGTTCATTTAAAACCCAAGAAATCATTGCTGAAACAGTACTTTTTCCTCCTACGCCACATACAGCAATTCCCGATTGTTGATTAAAAAATAAAGCGACTGCTTCTGCTTGAGATATGACAGGGATTTTTTTATTCAGAGCCTGTTTTACTTGTGGATTTTCCAGAGCCTGATGGGCAGCGGTATAGATAACGCAATCTGTATCTGATGGAAGAGGATTTTTAAAGCTTAAATCAATTTTAACCTGCAACTGATTAAGAATTTCTTGAGTCACAAATTCTTCTTTTACATCACTGCCCGCAACATGCTTATTAGCATCAATTAGAATTTGAGCCATAGAGGTCATTGCTACACCTTTAATACCGACTAAATAGAAATTATTAAAACTAAGTATGTCTATCATTTATTTTGTTTGAGTATTTCTTTAACGATTTTTACATCACTCCATGGATATTCAATTTTACCAAAACACATTGACTGTTCGTGACCTTTACCTAAAATGACTACGATATCATTTTTTTTAGCTAATTTATTAATTGCGAATGAAATTGCTTCTTTTCGATCAGCAATACTTAAAACTTTATCTAGATTTTGATGAAGATTTTCTTTTAATTGACGAATAATAGACCAGACGTCTTCAGTGCGTGGATCTTCAGCAGTAAAAATAACTAGATCAGCAATTTGAGCTCCGATTTCGCCCATTAAAGGTCTTTTTAAGTGGTCTCGTAGTCCAGCGGTACCATATACAGCAATAAGTTTTCCTTCATCTGTGAGCTGCGATTTCAAAGCTGTTAAAGCTGCTTTAATTCCCTGTGGAGTATGAGCAAAGTCAACTAGAATACGAAATGATTTGTTGGCTTCTATTTCTTGCATTCTGCCCGGAATGTTCGGAAAGTTCAAAAAAGCAGTAGAAATTTTTCTATGATCTATACTGAGTTCAAGGGCTAGGGCGTAGACCAATCTAGCATTCATTTGATTATATTTTTCAGAAAATCGGGCACTAATAGCTTTTGAAATTTTTTGAGGTAATTTGTCTGTAGCTTTATAGCTAATAATATTTTCTGGAGTTTGTTTTAGTTTTGATCTTAAAAGTTGGTAGTTATGATCATCAGCGTTAACAATCACTTTTTTAGCTTTATTTAAAATAAGAGTTTTAGCTTTAAGATACT
>CAYREI010000033.1:0-5513 GCA_964423285.1 uncultured Pseudomonadales bacterium
CTAACACTACTTCTTATGAGGACTCCACTATTACTAATAATCATACCTATCGCTACCGTATTGCTCCTTATCTCACCGTTGGCCCCACTTACGGTGAGTGGTGCTATACCGATACTCTCTCCATCTCCACTGGCAACTTTACTTTTGAAAATATTAATTTTAGGTAGTTTTTTAAATCCATACCTCTTGCACATTGACCATTATTTTGCTCTAATATAATTATGAGCAAAGTTAAAAAATCTGTTAAAGAAACCGCCCCATCACCTCAACTAGCTGAGGAATTAACGCCAGATAACACCTCTGCTTGGTGGCAAAAAATACTCACTTTCTTAAAAAGAAATATTCGTCCCATTATTTTATTAATCGTTTTGCTTGCATTAGTAGTTTTATCTATTTTTATTTTTTATCAAAATACCAAGGACAAAGGATTGCTAGAATATACCAAAGACAGAGAGTCGCTAGAAAAATCTGATGATTTGACAGAAGAATCTGATGCTGATAAATCCTTTTTTCAACTTTTCGAAAAACCTGAGTCCACTCAAGAACAATTCCCAGAACCTAGTCCTAGTCCTATCTGGATTCTTCCTGGAAAAGAAACTTACACTATTTCTCAAAATAGCAAAGAAGGACCTAGAGTTAAAAACATTAGCATTGATCCACAAGACCCAACAACAAATAATTCAAGTCAAACCATCACTGCTGAACTCAACCACTCCCAACCAATTGATCAAGTCCAGCTCAAATTAATTTCAGATAATGAAGAAAAGCTAGCCACCATGAATCTAATTGAGGGTACTAACAAAAATGGAATTTGGACAACAAATTGGGAGATCACTGACTCAATTCTCTACAACTATATTCTTACGCTTACTGCTACCAGCCAAGATGGACAATCAATTATTGATCTTACTATTAGATAAATGATATGAAAAAACTTATTCTTCTGACAATTTTCATCTTTGCAATAAGTTTAATTGTAAGCCCCAAAGCTCACGCTGCTTGTGATTTCACTGCCTCGGGCAATGTAACAATTTCTGCTAGTTGTAGTATCGATGCTGCTACTGTTAATGGTCCAGATGCAGGGACCAGCACAACTAACAGTGCTGTCCTGACCATTTCTGGTGGCACCTTAACCGTTGGGACTAATGCTACACTAGCCACTGGATCAATTTCCATGACTGGTGGTTCAACTGCATTTGCATCTGGAGCTCAAATTAAAATTAGAACCCCCATCTATGTTCTAGATAGCGATGCTGACGGCTATGCTTCATCATTTACTTTTTATACTGAAACAGCCACTGGCAGAGTTAGACGTAATACTTTAACTTCAATGACTGAAGTCGACTGTTTAGATAGCGAATTCTCCAGCACCAACTGTTGCGGTGACTCAACATATTGTTAGTTTGCTATACTTAAATTGTGAAAAGAAAAAACTCATTCAAGAATAAATTTAATAGTGACCCCGGCTTTACTCTTATCGAATTACTTGTTACCGTCGCTATTTTAGCAGTACTAATCATCATGTTACTTATAGCTTGGCGAGGACAAATTGATAAAGCCAATGACGCCAAACGAAAAACAGATCTAGAACGACTCAAAGTCGCTTTTGAAGGTTATTATAATGACAAAGAATGTTATCCAGATTCTACAATTTTAGATAATTGTAGAAGTAATGATCTCAGTCCTTATTTAAATAGCATTCCTTGCGATCCAGTTTTCGATCTACCATATTGCTACATCAGCGACGGAAGTGAATGTAGTCAAAGTTTTAAACTCCTAGCTCCACTAGCTAATCTCTATGATCCAATTATTGAAAAACTTTTATGTAATAGTGGTCTTTATTGTGGTTATGAGACTGAGTGTGCTCAACCCGATGCAGACTATAACAGTTTTAATTATGGCGTCACATCTAGTAATATTCAGCTTTATAATCCCGATGCTAGCCCACCGCCCACCTCTTCACCAAGTCCAAGCCCAAGTAGCTCACCTGTTATGGATGGAGAGTTCGCTTGTAGCAGTGGTATCTGTAACAGCTATGCTGATCCTATAGGCGCAGGTTGCCCAATCACCTTTTATACCAGCAATTGTGATGGGGAGTGTAGTAATCCTGATAACTGGTGTGTTAACTAGACAACTGCTACACTAAAAATATGAATATTTCTAAAATTAAGCCAGCACAACAAGCTAACGGTTTTACTCTCATAGAACTCTTGGTAGTAATCTTTATATTAGGTATTTTAGCAACACTATTAATTAGTAATGTACAAGGAGCGCGTCAGCGAGCCAGAGATGCTGCAAAAAAAACTGAGCTCAACAATCTTAAAACCGCACTTCGCCTTTACTATAATGACTATCAAAAATACCCAGATCAAGACCTTGGCATCTATCTCCCTGCTTGTGGCGCTGATGGGACTAGTCGTTGCCCCGTCTGTGCTGAAGCTGACTTTGCTGCTGGGGGTGCTGATGGTTGTCAAACCATTTACATGAAAGATCTAACTGAAAGTGGTAGTATTTATATCTTTAAATACTACAACTGCAATGATGATGATTTTCGCCTTAAAGTCGCACTAGAAAACTACTCTGATGCCAATATAGCCAGTAGTCAAAGTCGCTGCTCTAATAGCTGTGGTGGACAAACTCTCACCTTCAATGACAATGAATATATTGTTTGCGCTGATTAAAAAATTAGTCTGGAATAATAGTCCGTCCATCTTCAACAGTTTTGTTAGAGCTAGCTACTCCATAATTACAATTTAAACTCCCACAACTAATATTATAGTTGGCAGGATTACCAGTTGAAAGTGGAATAGATCTATCTTGATCATTTTCCAATCTAGCATAAATCTGATATGACGCACCATCTGAAAGATAATAATAATTTAACCCCGAACTAGGATCAGCTGGCAATTCAATCATATAAATAGTGTCGTTTTCATCACTCCATTCCTCTTCCCAATCACAAGTAGTTGGCCCAGATCCTAAATCCTCACAACCGTCTAGTTTAAAATCTGCTGAATTATCCGGGTACTGTTCTTTATCACCATAGTAAGCTTCCAGAGCACGCCCAATTTGCTCAAGATCATTTTTGCGCTGAGTATCACGAGCCTTAGTTTGGGAGCTTTGAAAACTACCAATTGCTATAGTTGCTAAAATCCCAATAATTGCCATCACTACCAGGAGTTCTATAAGAGTAAAACCACTATTTTTTGTCATCTGCATAATTTAATAATATCATTCTTCTGAATTGACTTCATTAGCTAGAACACTTATAAGTTAAGTATGATCAAAAGATTTATTGTTGCTGCATTGTTATTGATTACACCATTGATTTTTGCTCCATTTACACTTAACTTTTTTTCTGTCAATAAACATGCTTTTATCATCCTCATGACCTTAATTTTATTAATTACTATTGGGTTCGAGCACTTAACCACCAAAAAACATCAGCATCAATCATCTTTTTTTATATTAGCCTTAGGTCTATTTTGGATCACTATGGGACTCGATATTATCCTGACTCGTGAAGCTCAAATAGAAGGTCTGGTCAGCAAAGGTGCGTTACTCCTAGCTTTGCCGATTATTACTTATTTTTTGGCTACTGCTAAAAAATCAACCAAAAACCTGCAGTGGGCTTTAGCTGCTTTAATTACAGCCGGGACTGCTCTAGCTTTACATGGGATTCTTCAGCTAGTCATACTGGCAGAAATAACTGCATTGCCAATCTGGATGCAAAGCATCTCTTTTACTCCAGCCGGATCACCGCTAGCACTAATGACTACTATTATCTTTGCGCTGATAGCCACTACGACCTGGGCTATTAAAGAAAAAAACTTGACTAAAAAAACTAGTCTGTTTACTGTAGCCGGCATTCAACTAGCAGCTCTAGTTTCTTTCAGTTTCATGCTAGCTCAAGGAGAAATCATTATTCAACTTCTACCTTTGCGGGCTGGCTGGCCACTTGCTCTTGATGCAATTAAAGGTGTTAGAGAGTTATTTTTTGGGATCGGATTAGCTAATTTCCCAGTATTATTTACTCAAGCCAAACCAGTTTTCTTAGCCCAAACGAATCTTTGGACAATTATTTTCCAAACCAATTCTAATGAGATCCTGCAGTTTTTGGCTACCACCGGTATCTTGGGTTTAAGTAGTTTTATTTTATTAATCATCGCAATCATCAAAACTAGTTTAGGACTAGAAAATACTCCGCTCACCCTAGCCTTACGCTTGACTATGTATGCTATTATCTTAAGTTTCTTCTTACTCCCAGCCAATGTTATTACCTACACTTTTTTCTTCATTCTAGCTGGTCTAATTGCAGCCCACAGCTCTTATAAAACTAAAAAAGAGCTATATTTACCAGGATATACTAGCTACGCGACTGCCCTAGTATTAGGAACAATTATAATAATCTCAGGCTACTTCACTTACCGTGTTTATGCAGCCGAAGTTTTAATGCGCCAAGCTCAATTGGCTTATGCTCAAAATGATGCTAATGGTGTCTATACCGCTCACATCGGTGCTGTTCAACTCATGCCTAAAATGACTAATTACCGTATCTCTCTTTCACAAATAAATTTAACTCTAGCTTCGTCATTATCTCAAAACCAAGATCCTAATCTAGAAACTGATCAATCTCCAGAACTAAATGATCAACAGCGCGAGCAAATCTCTATTCTAATCCAACGCGCTATTGAGCAAGGTAAAATAGCAACTCAGCTACGACCAAATCTCTATTCCACTTGGCAAAATCTAGGTGGGGTTTACCGCAATCTAATCAATGTAGCTCAAGGGGCAGAAGACTTCGCTATCCAATACATAGGTCAAGCCATTGTTAAAGATCCAACTAATCCAATCTTACGAGTTGAGTATGGTGGTTTGTTCTATCAACTTTCTCAAATGGTTCAAGATGAAGAAACTCAAATCAATTTACTAGATCAATCCATCCAACAATTTCAAATTGCTATTCAACTTAGACCCAACTACGCTAATAGTTATTACAACTTAGCTAGTGCTTTAGATAAAAAAGGTAGTTATCGACTAGCTTACCAAGCCATGACTCAAGTTTTGGCTAATATCGAAATTGATTCTTCGGATTATCAAAAAGTTCAAAACGAATTATTAGCTCTAGAAAAAAAATTACCTCAAGCTCCACAACAACAGCCAATGGAAATTCAATCGCAGCAGTTAGAGAAATCTCAATTACAGCAACCAGCTCCACTGCCATCTCCTTTGCCAGGAGGATTGGTTGAGCTACTAGAAGACTCACAGCAATCCGAGCCTATTTCAGAGCCTCAAGCTGAAGAGACTGAGTTAGAAACTGAACCGGCAACTAACTCAGCTGAAACCGATCAAGTTCAAAGCCCAAACCCATCCCCTTAAATAGAAAACTGGCTCATTAGATATCAATTCAATCAAAACTCAAATAAAATAGTACTTTCTATCTTTACATCACCAATAGAGACTGCTTGAATAAGAACACCATGAAAAAATTAGGCTCTGCGGTTTTATTAACT
>CAYREI010000034.1:0-5332 GCA_964423285.1 uncultured Pseudomonadales bacterium
CGTTTGAAAAAACGTAATCTAATTTCCTATATTGTTCAACCTTTGGAATTTCTAATCCTCCCCATTTCTGGTTTCTTTTTCTCTGCTTTACCAGGAATTGATGCTCACACAAGACTAATGCTAGGTAAATATATCGAGTACAAAGTTACAGAGAAGGTCTAGCTTCAATTTAAAATTTACTGCATAATGAAATTATGTTTAATTTAGCAAAAAAATTCGACAGTTGGTTACATTCTCATCTTTTTCTTTTATTAGCCCTATTATTACTTCTAGCCCTAAGAATACCCAACTTCTTTGAACCTTATTGGTATGGAGATGAAGGTATTTATTTGACTATCGGCAATGCAATTCGAAATGGCGAAAGGCTTTATACTGAGATAGTAGATCATAAAACTCCAATCATTTATTTTTTAGCAGCCGTACCCACTCAACTATGTTTTAGATTTTTAACTTTAAGCTGGATGATCATTAGCACAATTGCTTTTCATGCAGTTGCCAAAAAATTACTCAAAAAACAATTACCCATAATTGTTTCAACGCTAATCTTTGTTTTTTTAACCTCTGTGCCATGGTTTGAAGGTAATATTCCCAATGGAGAATTGTTTGTCATGGGCTTTGTCTTAGTTGGAGCGTGGATCATGCTCAAAACTAAAATTCTTGAATATTTTCTTAATAAAAGAAAAAGTCTTACCAACATTCAAGATCAATTTAAATTATACCTAGCTGGGATCTTTTTTGGCTTAGCCATATTAACTAAAGTCCCGGGATTGTTTGATGTTGCTGCTTGGCTAGCAGCCTTTTGGTTTGTGCTGACTAATAGAGCAAGCTTGCTGTTTGATCCTAATTCAAGATCAAAATGGCTTCAGTTGCTTAAAAAAACGTTTGTCCACCTCTTGTTTGTAATATTAGGAATCATCACTCCAATCCTGATCTCAATTATCTATTTTATGGCCGTTGGTTCTGGTCAAGATTATCTTCAATTCGGCTTGCTTTATAATTTCCGCTATGCAGCTGATTGGGGGCTACCCTTCCAAAGCTTAATTCTAAAACAATTATTTACTCTCCCAGGAAAAGTATTCATTGCTGCTCTAATATATTTTGTTTTAACTTTAAAAACAAAATGGTTTAAACCTCGTGAACAAATAATTTTCGGCTGGTTTATTCTCGCTTTAGTGGGAGCATTGCTTTCGAATAGACCTTATCCTCACTACTTTCAACAACTAGTGCCAGCGCTAGCTTTATTACTTGGAAACTTGGTTGGGGCTATTAAATTCCAAAAAAAGAAGATTAAAAATATTAATTCCATCACCGCTATGAGCTTAATTTTGCTAGCTCTTTTTACTGGTGCTTTGAAATTACTCAATTTTGGTGCTTATCCTCTCTGGTCTTACTACCAAAGATTCTATCAGCTAGTTTCAGGAAAAATAACTCAGCAAGAGTACCGACAATCTTTCAATTATTTTATGGATGATAATTATAAAGCTGCTGAAATCATCAACCAATCCGGGGTAGATGAAATATTTATCTGGGGTACTAATCCAATGCTATATGCCCTAACTAAAACTAATCCCACCGGCAGATTTATTGTTTCTTTTCATATTAAGGGCTTGGGGGTTTACGAAGAAACTCTAGCAAGTGTAAAAGCTAAAAAACCCATGTTTGTTATAGTTATGAACGATGAAAATGGAGAACTACCAGGGTTAAATGAATATTTGCAAAAATACTACGTGGTCAATTCAAATTTTACTCAATTTAATTTATGGAAACGCCTGCCAGAATTAGTCTCTCTAGGCACACTATGAGTTCGCGTCTTAGGATTCCCAAATATTTAAAAACACCAGCTTTACTATCTTTTTTGGTCACAGTCATAATGTTGCTTGGTACCCTAATCTTTTTCTTTCGCATTCAACCTCAGGTGCCTCTTTTTTACTCACTAGCTAGACCATCACAACATCTTACTTCAAAATATTGGCTATTTTTATTTCCCCTATTATCTTTTGTTATCAACCTCATACATTTAATTATTATCAAAATAATTAAGCATGCAGAGCAACTGCTAATAAAATTATTTGTTTGGACTACTTTTGGAATCCAAATCATTCTTGGATTAGCTTTGCTTAGAATCCTAGCAATTATTACTTAATTTTTATGTGGCCTTTTATTATCGCCCTTACAATCAGCTTTTTAATTACTCCAATTTTAATTAATTTTTATAAATCCAAAAACTGGATTGATGATCCTAAAAAATCTCAGCATGTTAAAAAAACTCATCTTCGTCCTGTGCCAAGAGGTGGTGGCCTAGTAGTCTATGCTGGTATTTTTTTGACAGCAATAATTTTTTTACAAATAGATAAATACTTAATTGGAATACTATTGGGAGGATTATTACTTACCATTGGCGGTTTTCTAGATGATGTTTATGATCTTCATCCTTTTCTCAGACTAGGAATCAATGTTGCAGCGGCTCTAATTGTAGTTGGCTCAGGAATCGGGATTGCTTATATCACTAATCCTTTTTCTGCTGAGGTAATTCATCTCAATCAACCTCAAATTCCAGTTTATCTTTTTGGAAAAACTCGTACCATTTGGGTATTGGCTGATTTGTTTGCCTTGTTATTTATAGTATGGAATATAAACATAGTTAATTGGTCAAAAGGAGTCGATGGTCAATTACCGGGATTTGTGAGTATAGCAGCCATGATGATTGGATTTCTCTCATATCAATTTATCGATGACCCGACTCAATTTAATACTGCCCATCTAAGTTTTATAGTGGCTGGAGCTTATTTAGGATTATTATTTTGGAATTGGTATCCGCAAAAAATTATGCCTGGCTATGGAGCTGGATCTCTAGCGGGATATTTTTTAAGCATTTTAGCAATTTTATCTGGAGCTAAAGTCGCTACCACGCTAATGGTGCTAGCAATTCCTACTGCCGATGCTATTTTTACCATTAGTCGAAGAATTTTAGCTGGCAAATCTCCTTTTTGGGGAGACCGCGGGCATCTTCATCATAAATTACTAGACGTATTGGGTTGGGGTAGGAGAAGAATTGCAGTTTTTTATTGGATATCTAGCTTGGGGTTGGGCTTGCTCTCGCTTCACCTTAAAACATGGGGTAAGATAATGACACTAATATTAGTCATGAGCTTGGTTTTTGGATTCCTCATTTGGGCTAAGCTTCATAGACCTAACAACCTACATGAAACTGACTAACACCACCCTATTTTTAATTCTTAAATCAGCCCGGCCTAGACAATGGATAAAAAATATTGCTCTCTATGCGGCTTTAATTTTTTCTGGCTTTTTCTTTTATAACCCCAGCAATGGCTTTCCTTATGTATTTACTGTCACCCTAGCTGTGATAGTTTTTTCGATTCTGACGTCTAGCATTTATATTATTAACGATGTCATAGATTATGAGGCCGACCGCAAACATCCATTTAAAAAAAAGAGACCTATTGCCTCTAACCGATTACCAATCCCCGTTGCTTTATTTGCAGCCGTCTGCGGCCTAAGTGTAGTTTTTCTAACTTCGTTTTGGTTCACTTCATTTTTCAGACTAATGATTGCGGCTTATTTTTTATTACAGATTACCTATGCCACTAAGTTTAAGCACATCCCAATTTTAGACGTAGTTTCAATTGCTAGTGGATTTTTAATTAGAATTTATGCTGGAGCAGTAGTAGTTAATCTTCACATGAGTGTTTGGTTTTTGCTTACTGTAATCTCTGTCTCTTTATTTTTGGCAGTGGGTAAACGTCAAAGTGAACGAACTCTACTAGCAGCATCAATTACTAAAGACTTAAGCGAGACTCGACCTATTTTAAAAAGGTATAGTCAACGCTTACTAGATCAATACACCGGCATGTTTGCTAATGCCAGCTGGCTTTCCTATGCTCTTTTTGCTTTTCAAGATGAAACTATTAGGCCAGATGTTAGATTTGCTACTTTTTATGGAATCTTACCCCGGACACTTCAATCACAAAAATTATTGATGCTAACTGTGCCATTTGTTATTTATGGAGTCATGAGATATCTACAGCTAGTCTATGAAGATAACCAGGGTGAATCTCCAGAAAAAGTTTTATTTAGAGATAAACCATTATTGACGACGGTTTTCTTATTTGGCATCTCAGTTATGTTAATAATCTATGTGTTAAGCTAATCTCTAGATGCGAATCAAACATGGGCGAATAATTTTAATTGCGATTCTCTTTTTTACTTTCGTAAGTCGTATTTATCGACTTCATATTCCTGACCGTTATATTTTTGATGAAGTCTATCATGTCATCACCGCCAAACTAATCGCTGCTAATGATCCTCGTGCTTTTGAGTGGTGGCATAGCGCCATTGAGCCTGATACAGCCATAGATTGGCTCCATCCACCGCTAGCTAAATATACTCAAGCTTTTTTTATTAAAATCTTAGGTAGTAACAGCTTTTCCTGGAGAATTAGTTCGGTCTTATTTGGAGTAGGAGTAATTTGGGCGGTTTATCAGCTTAGTCAAAAACTTTTCAATGATCAAAAGATTAGTTTGTTGGCGGCGGGATTAGCCTCCTTAGATGGCCTATTGTTAGTACAATCTCGAATCACCATGAATGATATTCATGTAACTTTTTTTATCTTGCTAACTTTGATTTCTTACGTTAAATATAAAAAACATCCTCGAAATAAAAATTTAGCTATCACTGGTTTACTAGCTGGATTAGCTATGGGAAGTAAATGGTCTGGATTGCTCGTATTAATTATTGTGTGGTTGTCAGAATTAATTCACTGGCTGAAAAAAATTATTAATAAAAAAACTAAATGGAACAATTTTGTTGACCACGGATTACTAATGATCCTAACTCTAGGCCTACTCCCTTTGACCATCTATCTAATGTCTTATGGACAAATGTTTTTACAGGGTAAAAACTGGAACCACTTCACTAAACTTCATCAACAAATTTGGTGGTATCAAACTAATCTTGATGCCACTCACCCTTATCAATCTCAACCTTGGCAATGGTTTTTAAATATCAGACCAGTCTGGCTTCATGTTGATTACTCGGAAAATGGTTCAATTGCCAACATATATTCTCTGGGAAATCCTATTTTTCATTTTGTGGGAATAATAACTATATCCTTAACAATTTTTTTCTTAATTAATAATAAAATTAGCAATCGATCTAATAAAGAAATAAAAAATCTTAGCTGGCTTTTAGCAACCTATTTTTTAATTTTCTTGCCATGGCAACTTTCACCGCGAATTATGTTTTTTAATCACTATACCCCTGCAGTACCACTTCTAAGTATTATTATGGCTTACTGGTTAGCGAAATGGGATCG
>CAYREI010000035.1:0-5046 GCA_964423285.1 uncultured Pseudomonadales bacterium
TTTTTTTATTAACCATTGGGGCATAGATTAAAGAATGAATGGTGCCGACGAAATCTTGTTTATAATTAGCTTGTTGTTGAATTAAGGTAGTTTTTAGCACTCTAGCCGCCTTGCCAGTGTAGCTGATTAAGGCAATTTTAATCTTGGGATTTTTTTTATGTAAAATTTGTCGCAGTAAAGCTGTCAGTGTAGTTTTTCCCGTGCCTGCATAACCCCCAAAAGTAAAATAGTTTGGTTGGCGATTTTTTGTCCGTAGCCACTTGATAATTTTTTCTAAGGCTTGTTTTTGATCGATTGATAGTTTCACTCTTGCAGTATAGCTTAAAGATGGTTTTGTGGTATAATTTGGGCATAGTTGTTGAACATTTTGTTGGAAACTTATATCGAATCATTTTTCATAAAAATTTTTACATTTGTTCATTAGCTGAGTATTAAATAAGCTCAGATAAGTTCTGAGCTGAAAGAGAGTAGGGACATTATGTCTGACGCCCCTCAAAAAGACCCATCAAAATTGTTTGTGGGCAACTTACCTTGGAGTATGTCCGAGGAAGATTTAACAAGTTTGTTCTCCGAATATGGAGAACTGGAAGACGTACATTTAGTGACTGATCGTTACTCAGGTCGTTCTCGCGGAATTGCTTTTGTCAAATTCGCAGGTGACGATGGTGAAAAAAATGCTGCTACCGCTATGGAAGCAGTTAATGGTCAAGAAAATGATGGTCGAGAGCTACGAGTTAACGTAGCTGAACCTCGAAAACCTCGTGAAAATCGTGGTGGTGGTGGTGGCTACAACTCTCGTGGTGGTAGTGACCGAGGTGGCAGTCGCAGTGGGGGTTACAACTCTCGCAGTGGCAGTGACCGAGGTGGTTATAATAGAGGCGGTAATAGCCGATATTAAAATCAATCTAATCATTGAAATGGAAAAAGAGCCAGCAATGGCTCTTTTTCTTATTCCTAGAATATGAAAATAAGAAATATAGCTATCATTGCCCATGTTGACCATGGCAAAACTACCCTGATCGATGGCATGCTTAAGCAAACCCATCTATTTCGCGACAATCAGTCAGAAATGACTCAGACTGCAATTTTGGATTCCAATGAGTTAGAAAGAGAAAAAGGGATTACCATTTTAGCTAAGAATACTGCTGTTCTCTATCGAGATTACAAGATTAATATTATTGACACTCCAGGACATGCTGATTTTAGCGGTGAGGTGGAGCGTGTGATTAATATGGCAGATGGGGCGCTGTTAGTAGTTGATGCTGCAGAAGGACCTTTGCCCCAAACTCGTTTTGTTTTAGAACAAGCTTTTAAAAATAACCTCAAGATGATAGTTGTTATTAATAAAATTGATAAAAAATTAGCTGAGCCTAAAAAGGTTTTAGCTCAAACAGAAGAATTATTTTTAAGTTTGGCAGATAATGCGGAACAATTAAATTTTCCAGTGATTTATGCTTCTGGTTTAGGTGGTAAAAGTTGGACTAATTTACCAGATGATTTTAATGAAGAAGCTGATTTAATTCCTTTATTTGAAACTATTATTAATACTATTCCAGCTCCAGAATCAGATCAATCTCTGGGTTTTAAAATGCAAGTAGTTAATTTAGATTTTGATAACTACAAAGGTACTTATGCGATTGGAAAAATATTACAAGGCAAGGTTAAGAAAGAAGATCGTCTTAATATTTGGTCAGAAGATAAAAAAATTGGTCAGTGTAGAGTCAATCATTTGTTTACTAATAAGGGTCTTGATCGCATTGAGGTTGATCAGGCTTATGCCGGAGATATTGTTGCTATTACTGGTATAGATAAAATTAAAATAGGCCAAACTTTGGCAGATTCTTCCGTAACTAGTGGTTTAACAAAGATTGAAATTAGTGAGCCGACGCTTAAAATATTACTTGCTCCCAATAGTTCTCCATTCGCTGGTCGTGAAGGAGAGTTTGTGACTATCAGTCAAATTGAAGAGCGGCTAATGCGTGAGAAAAAAATTAATATTGGATTAAAAATAGAAGATAATTCTGAGGGTAAGGGCTTTATCATTTCTGGTAGGGGTGAGCTTCATTTGGCAGTTTTAATTGAAACTATGCGACGTGAAGGCTATGAAATGGAAGTAGCCAAGCCTCAAGTTATTTATAAAGAAATTAAGGGGCAGAAACACGAACCGGTTGAGGAATTAACTATTAAGATTATTAAAGAGTATGTTGGTGTGATTACAGAAGAATTAGGTAAACGTCATGCGGATCTTCAAGACAGTCATACTGATGATAAGGGCGTAGCTCATATCGTTTATCAAATTACTAGTCAAAATTTATTGGGTTTTAGATCTTTAATTTTGAGTAAAACTAGAGGGAACGGTTTATTTGAACCTCGTTTCTTGGGTTATTTTCCTGTTAGTGGTAAAAAGATGAAAAAATTAAGAAATGGTGTTTTAGTAGCTACTGAGTCAGGACGGTCTACTGCTTATGCTTTAGCTAATGTTCAGGAAAGAGGGATTCCCTTTATTAATTCAGGTGAAAAACTTTATGAAGGAATGATTGTTGGTTTAGCTAAGACTGCTGATGATATTGATATGAATGCTTGTAAGGCTAAAAAACAAACCAATTTTCGTTCTAATGCAGAGATAGGTGTTGCATTAGACACACCAATAAAACTGAGTTTAGAACAAGCATTAGATTTTATTGAAGACGACGAATTATTAGAATTAACTCCCACTAGTCTTAGAATTAGAAAAAAAATTCTTGATAGAAAAATGAGAGGTAAAAAACAATCAGATTAATAGATCTTTTTTTATATTTCAAATTAAAACCAGCTTACGCCTTGGTGTCTCTTAGGTCCAGTAGTCACCATCAATATTTCAACATTAAGTACCTTTTTCAAATGTATGATTGCAGTCTCTTCATTGCAGATTCATCTATTATTGGTAGATCATCATTTTTACTTACCATGCTAGTAAATTGTTTTCCGGTATTAACAAGTGTAACTTCAATATTTGTTTTATTTTCTATTTCCTTTATTAGATTTTTAACTTTTTGAGTAAGTTTTGACCAATGTGTTACATTGTTGACTTTTGGATCATAATGTTCTGCAAATGTTAAGGCTATTTTATTTGCTCCATTTAGCATAACTATTCTACTTAGAAGATTATAGTCAATGCCTTTAGCTTTTCTTCTTACTCCATTTTTACCTGTTTTTGGATTAACAATTGAGCTGTATTCTATGATTCCAAGTTTTTCCATTTCCTTCATTGTAAATTCTTCAACATTTCCCATGGAACCAGCGCCTTCTCTCGTTGGCAATGCTTTAACACAAACAATTACATCTTTAACTGATCGCCAATTTAGTCCAACTCCAGCTATTGCAGATGGTGCAGAGACGTCAACGGAAGTTACATTTGGATAATCTCCATGATAACGTGAAAGAAATGTTCCTTGAGTACTCTCTACGCCGATTGTACCTTTATCACTCATCTCATTAGCTAATTGTGGAATATCATCGAGATATGGTTTCAGTTCATTAATGTCTCGTGCTGTCGGTGCGATTCTTAAAGCAGCGTGCGACATGGCTATCCCAGTACCACTTTTTGTACTACCAATAGAGTCCATATTAGAGTTGATCATTTCTTCTTTAATATTTTCTGGTGTGATAATTGGACATCTAAAATCAACTCTTACTTGGTCTGGAGAGAGTCGAAATTTTTTGACTTCATAGAGAAATTTTTTTGTATCTACAGCTGTTCCAGGTCCGATTCCGATTAAACACTCCTGAAAGATGAAACCTAAGGGAAGTTGATTTACTTTTAGGTAGCTTTCACCTAGAAATAAACCATGTTCGGGGTTTGATCCGCCGCAACCTCTGAATACCCCCATAGCATTATTTTTGAATGCTTGCCATGCACTTACGATTCCTTTTCCTTCATCTCCCCAAAAACCTCCAACTATGACGTCAGCTCCCATATCCACCCCTCCCTATGATATTTTGATAATAAGATTTTTATTTCTATTTATTTCTATATAAGGATTTTTCGAATAGCGGCAGTAATTATTAAAAGGTGAGAATAAATGTAGTTGCGTTGTTTGGTCCATGCCAAAAAAAGATTATAACAGATTTTTTTAGTAATATATTTATCTCAACCCACCCTGAAAAAATATTATGGGGAATTGCGGAATATCATCGCATAACTGTACTATGCTTTTAAATTCTCTAGTTTCTTCTCTTACCCCATCATCTAATCCAAAACCAAGTAAAAAGGCATAAATAACTTCTAAAAGTCCAAAATCTGGCCAAGCTGTTTGTTTTTTTTCTTTTGAAACGTCTCCTGGTACCATTTTCTGTGTAAGATTTACGCTAGTAAAATTTATAGCACCTTCTTCTAAAACTCGTTTTCGTATAGTTTCTTGAGTGTCTCCCCTGTCTCCAATGTCATCAAGAGAAAGTATTTTTAGTTTTTTGGGATCAAACCACTTTTTAATTGTGACTACATCAAACTCCTGATTTCCAGATGAAGAAGTAACTTTAATGGGAATAAAGTTAAGATTTGTATCTTTAATTGAATTTATGTTGTTTTTACTAAAGTTATTTTTTAATATTTTTAAGCAATAGTGTTTAAATAAGTTTTTAAACCACTCGGCACCTTTTAGGTTGTAGGTTATGCCGTAATCTTCTGCGACTGATTTGAAATTATTTAATGAGGGTTTTCCGCTAGATACTTTAGTTTCTAATAACAATTGATTAATAAAAAAATGGGCATACCACTCAACTGCAGAATTAATTATGTTTCTTGGGATTAATGGGATGGCATATTCATCTACTCTAAGAATTTTTTTAGTTTGTTTTTCAATGGTTGAAAGTTCTTTCGGGGTAAATTTATCTATTGAGTATATGCCGGATTTACTAGATTGAGGAGCAGTTTTAAATTTTGGAGCTTTTTCGCGACCTGCCATTTCGGCACTATATCATATTTTATCAAATTGCTTATTTGCTAAAAAGGAAAAATGTGACCCTAAAGCAAGTCAGTTTGAACCGCTTTTAGCTCATTTTGAGCAA
>CAYREI010000036.1:0-4996 GCA_964423285.1 uncultured Pseudomonadales bacterium
TTGATTACATGGCTGCTCCAGTCCCAGACGGTTTTATCTATTCTGATATGGCGCAAGCTGCCAATGTAGCAAACCCCACTGCGATCCAAGCTGCAAAATCTAAAGTAGCTAAAGAATTGTTTTCAAAAATCGGCAAAGCTGGTCTGGCCGTAATTGCCCCAGAACTAGCTCCTATCATTGCTTCTTTAGAAAATATACCTATCGTTGGCGAAATGGCCAAAGAAGTTGAGGAAAAAGCGGGAAAAGTCATAGTAGGACTCGGTGCTGTTGTTGGAGCTGGGGTGGTTACTCTTCTCGGACTTCTTAGTAGAAGTATTGGAGCAATGATTGGTGGCATAGCTGGTGGTATCTTAGGCGGCATCCTTGGAACTGTTCTGGGTTGGGGACCATGGGGAACTGTGGCTGGAGTAGGCGTTGGTACAGGAATAGGTGCTGGGATAGGTCATTCCATTGGTGCAAAGGGAGGGCTTGGTAATTGGTTTAGGGGATTGGGAGGCTCTGGATCTTCTAGCAGCGCAGTAGGATCAAGTCTTGGTGCCCAAACTGGCACTGCTCTTAAAATAGCCAGTCCTGCCATGCCGACTGCATTAATACCACTCACATTTGGTGGAATTGCTGCTGGAACCACATTCGTTACTATTGTCGCTGGCGGCTCACAACTACATCCGGTTGAAAACTTTAATACCACTGATCCAGGAACAGGAGAAGCCTCTCCATATGTAGAGATTACTAAAGAAGCCAGTCCAAAATATCTTAGTGAGCCAGGAAGAATTACCTATACTGTCAACATTACTCCCAAAGATGAGTTCGGCATCTCTATTACCGATGTCCTTGATGAAATTAAGGTTAGATATAACACAGACAAATACTCCAGTGGTGTTCCCACCCCAGATCTTCAACTCAAAACTACTGAGGATTTTCCAGAGTTAGGAACTGACACCACTATCAGCTTTGGTGAAACCCTTTCGATCACTTACGATGTGGACTACACTAGTGATTTTCAACACGCTAATGTCATAAATTATTTCACCATTTCATTTGATTACTCAAAAGGATCTGAGTCTGACAGCGCTGAAGCCATGTCACTCACCTCTGTTAAATTTGGTGAGGCACCAGTGTTTGATGGCTGCTGGCCAGTAGATAGTGGCTCAATCACTCAGTTGCCGTTTGATATTAATACCCATCAAAATAATACTAAAACACTCGGAGCTGATGCTATAGATATTGGAAGTGTAGGAATTGGCACCACCGTTTACGCGACTTTTGGTGGCGAAGCTATCCAAGTTGGAACTCGTGGTAACTATGGCAACGTAGTGGTTATTAGTGGTCCAGATGGTAAATTTATTTATGCTCACTTAAGTGCCATGGCAGTCACTCAGGGAAGTCAAGTCTCTGCCGGAGATGTGATTGGGCTAACAGGTAACACTGGAGCTAGCAGAGGGGCACATCTGCACTACGAGCGAGCTAATAGTGGTGGTTACTTTTATTCCACCTCCCTAGGATCAGCCTCCACCCTTCTACAACTGCATGACTCTCCCGATTTAGAAGAAGCGGATACAATTTCTAGAGATAGCTGTAATTGATATAATAATAAAAAAATGACACAACAATCAACATTTCCTAAATGGATAACTTACACTTTAATCGGTGTCGTTATTATTTTGATCGCCTCAGCCATATTAAACGTGCTTACCCCAGAGGATAAAGTTGTTTCCACCCCCCTCACTACAACCAACTACGATCAAACCAGCAGTGAATTCTCAAATCTTATCTATACTGGACCAGCAATTGAAGTTCCAGCTAGCTTAAGTATTGCTCAAGCAACACTTATCAATTATGAAAAAAAACTCAAAATAAAACTCATAGAACAGTTCAATTTAAAAGAAATCGAAGACTATGATGTTTGGACTAGTGAAGACTGGGCTTTAACTGTAGACCCAGAAGGCAATCGATTCACCATTGGTAGCCAGCTTTTTACTAGCAGTTTAAGTAAAACTATTACTCATAGCAAGGCTGTTTCCGTAGCCAAAGTTTTTTTAGATACACACCTTCCTCAATACCAAGTAAATCCATTAATAGATCAAGCAGAATATTTCGAGGATCAATATGGAGATCCTGCCAAAACTACTCCCTCAAAAGCCAAATCTATAAAAGTCGCTTTTGGTTATTCTATTAACGGCTACCCAGTCTTCTATAGAGATAATACCGAAAACTTTATCGAAATTTATGTTGATTCTAATAAAAATATTCGCAAGGCATCTTTCTCTACCAATGATATCTCTCTAAAAAATATTGGTGCAAAACCAGCTCTCTCTCCTCAAGTTGCCCTCCAATTAGCAAATCAAACCAATAGAGCTTCAATTATTAATGTCGGCTACGAATCACCAGCTATTTTAGATTTCAGCAACATCATAAGTGGTGAATTTGACACAGTTTCAATTGAGTATCGAGTCGATCCCGAACAAAATCTAGCCTATCCTTTTTATCATTTCAGTGGATTTTTAATAGATGGTGATAACAAATCATTCTCTGGAGAAATAATTACTCCCGCTATAGAAATTACGCCCGCAAACTAACTCGCAGACTAGATCCCACCTCTCCACTCCTCAACTTAAACCTGCTACCATATATTTATGAGAGAACATCCTATACCACAGGATATTGTTGGCTATCGTTTTCACATTGTCGGCAGTATGACGCTTAAGCAATTTGCAGAGCTGGCTCTGGGTGCAATATTGGGGATGATTATTTATGCAACTAATCTGCCGCCAATAATTAAATGGCCACTTATTTTTACAGCCGGTGCCCTAGGAGCTGCTGCTGCATTTTTACCAATTGAGGAGAGACCGCTAGATCATTGGATTACTACTTTTTTTCAAACCCTTTATCGCCCCACAAAATTTTTCTGGAAAAAATCATCTAAAATTCCAGAGGTGTTTGTTTTTGAAGTCGGCAAAGGAATTATGGAAAAAAATGATGATGTCGACTTGACCCCAATAAGAAGAAAAAGAATTAAAGAATACTTGGCATCCACAAAATCAATTTCTAATTACCGCGATAAATATGATCAAGAAACACAAGATAGAATTGGCAACATCATGCAAGCTTTCGATGAAATAATTCCTGATAAAATAGAGGTTACTAAACAAGTAGAGAAGCCAGATCTGAAAATAAGAACCAGAAGTTTAAAAGGGGCACTCTCGGCTGGAGAAGAAGTGGTGATTCATAAAAAAACTACTCAATCGAAAACAAAAGAAGTTCTTTCTACCGATCAAGTAGCTCAAAAAGTAGGTGTGCCCGTAACCGAAATCACTAATGCTGAGACTCATAGCACTACAACTCAAGAAAAAGAATCTATAGAGAAAAAACAGCAATCAGCTTATATCACTAACGATGATGCCAGTAATCAAGAAAGCATAGGGGGAAATTCTGCCGTCTTTAATACTTCTCTACCATTCCCTAGTAAGCCGACCACGCCAAACAAATTAGTAGGAATGATTCTTACTGCCAATAATGAGTTAATTCCAGAAGCAATTATAGAAATAAAAGATGATCAAAATCGGGTGGTGAGAGCGGTAAAAAGCAATGCCTTAGGGCAATTTTTTATCAGCACGCCTCTTAAAAGAGGTAACTATAATATTATTATCACCCACGCCAAGTATCAATTCAACTCACAGGAGATTATTTTAAAAAACGAATTAGTAGAACCAATAGAGGTTAAAAGTTTAAACTAAAAATCTGTTAACATTAAATATAAACTGTCCTTATGTCTGATCAAAAAAATATTTCTTCCACCAGTCAAAACTTCCTAGATATTCATGACATCACCAATGATATCGTAATTCTTAAAAATGGCTCTGCCTCAGTCATACTGACCGTCAATGCGATGAATTTTGGCCTGCTAGCAGAGCAAGAGCAAGACTCTGTTATTTATGCTTATGCTGGATTATTAAATTCTATCAACTACCCCATCCAAATTCTAATTCAATCTCAAACCAAAGATGCTTCTTCTTATTTAAAATTACTTGATGAAAGAGAAAAGAAAACCAAGGACAAACTTAAGCAAGCTTGGATTAGACGTTATAGTAAATTTGTCAGTGATTTAATTAGAGAGCGAAATGTTTTGGATAAAAAATTCTTTGTGATTATTCCCGCTAGTTCTCTGGAGATGAGCCTCACCCCAACTCAAGACCTTATCTCTGGTTTTAAGGAACAATCAATTGAAGGTGTTGAAAAAAGTGTAATCCTAGAAAAAGCAAAAAATCTATTAGATCCAAAAAGAGATCATTTAATTGCTCAATTTAATCGCATTGGTCTTTATGCTCGACAATTATCAACAGAAGAAATCATTAGATTGTTTTATACTAATTACAACCCTGAGGCATCAGAGGGTCAAAAAATAACAAATAGTGAGAGCTACACCACAGCCTTAGTGCAAGCTCAAATAAGAGGAAATTATATGAATGATCAGGTTCAAAACCCAGTAAAAGTTACCCCAGTGGATCAAACAACACCTCCTACTGAAGATATTTCACCCACTGCAACACCAGTGACTCCCACCATAGATCCAGTCGTGTCGGCCTCACCCGCTGTTACATCACAGCCAGAGATCACAGAAGAAAAACCCATGGAAGCCGGAGTAAATATTGGAGAATCACCCACGCTACAACAACCCACGTCAACAGAAGCAATATCTACACCCAATCAAGAACAAGCTCCAACAGCTGCCCCAGTAGTACCTACTATAGATCCAATCGCACCAATGACTCCTCCAGCTGCAATTCCAACTGCACCAAGCATTGATGTAAGCGCAGACAAGCCAGTGGAAATTACTCAACCAGAGCCGATGTCGGATTCTGCAGATCAAGCTCCAGTTGCTCCAGCCATGCCTAAACCAACCAAAACTCCAAGCGTAGCAGGCACAGATAATACTGTCCCCAACACAGACAACACTCAAGAAAATATTAATAAAACTATAAATCAAATGTCTGATAAA
>CAYREI010000037.1:0-2635 GCA_964423285.1 uncultured Pseudomonadales bacterium
GATCACTCATGATTAATTTAACTATACATCAAGATAATAGGTGAGTGGAAGAGGAAAGTCTGGTAAAATAAGAAGTCCAGGCGATAGTATTATATTTAGGAGGTGTCGCATAGCGGTCAATTGCACTGGTTTTGAAAACCAGAGCCTTACGGCTTCGTGAGTTCGAATCTCACCACCTCCGCAGCTATAACCAAATTTATTCTGTTCCAAAATATCGATCACCATAATCCCCAAGTCCAGGGACAATATAGAATGAACCATTTAAGTGAGAATCAACTGCTGCAGTAAAAATTTTTATGTTGCCAAATTCTTTATTTAAGGCATTAATTCCTTCTGGAGCTGCTACCACACAAACCATGCGTATTTCTTTTGGTTGAATTGGTCCACTATTTATTTTTCTAATAAGTTGAGCTGCTGTTCCGCCAGTAGCTAACATTGGATCAGTGATAATTATTACTGAATTTTCAGTTATTTCTGGTAGTTTACAATAATATTCACTAGCTATTGCTGTGTCATCATCTCTTTCTAAACCAGCAAAACCTATTTTTGATTTGGTTAAAGTTGACATAACAGGATTCAGCATTGCTAATCCTGATCTCAAAATCGGGATAACAATTACTTCTTCTACTAATTTAGGTTGCTTAATGCTTTCTGCTCCCATTTCTTTAACAAGCGGATTGGTAACTGGAGCGTCAAAAATATTCAAATCTGCAACAGCTTCCCTGAATAGGCTTAGGCAGAGTTCATCTGAATGGGAACGAAAATGACGTAATTTTGTTGTGTCTCTTCGTAGATGGGTAAGATGATCGGTTACTAGATGACTCTTTGCAACATATACGTTATCTGGGTATTGCATTTCATCTTCACTGAAATCTTCTTTTAAATGTTTTCCTCTCTTAGCATCTTCTCTTGCTAACCAGAGGAGAGTGCAAGAAATAAAGTGGGAAATTACTGCGTCAGAATTATCAGGTTTTTCTTTTTTAAAACCCCTTATTGTTTCACCATGAATATCATTTGGATTTTTTTGAACATATAGACTATTAACATCTATTCCTTGAAATATCGATTTTACTGCTAGCTCTTCATTCGCGGATAATTCTCTACCCATATTTTCTCCTTTAAATTTAATCTCCTGATTTTGTAGAAGATTAAAACCTAATTAAGTACTAATTTTGGGGGCAGCTGGTATAAAAATATTTTTTATTACCCAACGATCAATTATGTTCTATTACTAAATAACAAGTCAAGACTGCTTTTCAGATCTGGATCATCCATTGCGACTCTCAAGTTAGCCATAAGCCAATTTTTAACATTTCCGCCATCTAAGTATTCGCCTTTAGTAATATGAGCTGCTACTTTAGATCGTTTAGCTAGTTCTTCAATTGTGTCGGTGATGTATAGCTCTCCAGACTTAGGATTAACTTCTTGATTTTTAATAATCTCAAATACTTCTGGGGTGAGAATATATTTACTGATATTAGCCAGATTAGATGGGGCTGTGCCAGGAGCTGGTTTTTCTACCAATTTTTTAAGATATTCAATGCCATTTTCTTCTTTTACTTCAGCAATCCCATATTGATGAAGTTCTTGATCTGGTTTTTCGATAAAAGTGGCGACGCCACCTACATTGGTTTTCTCAAAAAGTTCAATCATCTTAGCTGCTTCAGAGTCACCATTTTGATTGTAGATAAAGTCATCACCCATAAAAACTAGAAACGCTTCTTCATTTTTAAGTAAATCTTCACATAGCTTAACAGGGACAGCAGTGCCATAAGGACCATCATCGATTTGTTTAATAAAACTAAATTTGGCTTGCTGATGAATATCGGCCACATGATCATAAAAATTGACTTTATTCATCTTTTTTAAGTAATTATATAAACGTAAATTTTCTGAGTAGTAGTGTTTAATTTGGATATTATGCTCGTTAATAATGAAAATGATTTCTTTGATTCCGGCTTTGACCAAATCTTCAACTACATAGTCAACGACTGGCCGATCTAAAATAGGTAGCATTTCTTTTTGAATAGTTTTGGAAATTGGTAAAAAACGAGTCCCAAATCCAGACGCAGTGATGATGGCTTTAGTAATCATAGTGGTCATTATATCGTTTTATTTTGAAATTTAAATCTAAAACGAAACAGCATTTAAAAATTGTGTAAAGATTGAATCAGAAACTAGTTCTTTTTCAATTACTTCTCCCGTGGAATCATTCAGAACAATTTCAGAATCAATTTGAATTGGAACTACTCCAAATAATCTCTTGCTTATTTTATCCTGCTTATGATAAAAGAGCTCGCCGTTATCATAGATTTTAACCTCAACTTCTTCTTCAATACCCTCATCGCTGTTGAAGAATCCAGCTTCCTCCATTCTTTCTATAGCTTGGTCAGGAAGGTGGTTGAGGATATGTTCTTGTCCAGCGGGGGTAGTGATAACAACTTGATTTGTAGTTGGATCTAGTTGGAATTCTGCTCCATCTTTAAGCAAAGCAGTAGCGTGACGAGATTTGAGCTCTAAAATATTTTCACCACTCTCAGCCCTATTTCTAACCTCAACAGTTTCTTGATGCCTTTCTTGTCTCATTTGTTGAAGTTTTTGTAAATATTCTTGATGTTTTTCTTTGATTTCACCT
>CAYREI010000037.1:2735-4853 GCA_964423285.1 uncultured Pseudomonadales bacterium
AGTATGACACAATTTTTTAGTTTAAAACAATTTAATAATTTCTTTTGCTAAATAATTAGGATCATGGCGAATCATGCTGCGTTTCAGATTATCTCCCATAGTTGGTTTAGAAACAGATCTAGACAAGATATCAGCTCTAATTAATCTAACATGATTATTAATATCACTCGATGTAAGATCATCCTTAACAGGAATGGAATTCTCTTCTTTATACAGAGATAAAATCTTATCGGGAAATTTGAGGTTGTTGTTAATTAGAACATAGTTAATTAGTTCTAATGGGAGGTATGTTGCTAAATCTTTGAAAAAATTTCTGACTGTATAATTGTACGTTTCTCCATATTTGGTCATTAAGTTTGAAATAAATAAAATTTTTGCCTGACTCTTTTTAAGAGTTTCTACCATGTTATCTACGATTAAGTTGGCAATGGTATTAGTATAAAAATCACCTGGTCCTAAAATAATTAAATCTGCTGTGAGTAGAGCTTGTTTAGCTTCTAGACTAAGTTTTGCTTTTGGTCGAGTTTCCAGATCAGTAATTTTTAGTTTGCCATCATGATTTGGTTCATCGATGTGATGTTCACCGATAACTTGGCTACCATCTTCATAGGTGGCAACTAAACGAACATCATCATAACTGACAGGAATAATATTTCCTTTAACTTGCAATAAACGACAAGTTTCTTCAATGCCTTTTTTTTGCGAACTCATGATATCTGCCATAGCAGCCATAAATAGATTGCCGAAAGTCATCCCTTCAAGACTTTGGCCACCTTGATGAAAACGATAGGTAAAAAGCTCACGAAGGATGGTTTGATTATTTGACAGGGCGATGATGGCCTGTCTTATTCCAGAAGTGGGGAGTAGACCAAATTCATCACGAAGAGTTTTATTAGAACCACCATCATCAACCATGGTTAGCAACATGCTGATTTCAACTGGCATGTGGCTTAAACCTGAAGCAACTACGTATGATCCAGTCCCACCACCCAAAACCACAATATGTGGCGTTTTTTGCATGAGGAAATTATAGCACTCTAGTCTGGAGTAAAGTTTTAATTTTTGTCTTTTTGTCTTTAATTATTGTTTGGAGTTGTTTTTTATTCATTGAAAAAGTAGTCTCTAAATGTTGATTTTCTAGTGTTAACGCGATGAGTTGATTTTGATGTTTATCTAAAAGCTCAGCTAATTGTTGCCAGTGCTGGGTGGTAATTAATTCCCATGGGAGAGAATCTCGATTAGTGCCGATGGGAATATGTAGTCCAGCTATTGGAATTTGACTCAGCGCTTTATCCATCGAGATTAGCATTTTGAGCCAGTACTCATCAATATTTTTTGGATTTATTTGTCGATGGTAATTAGAAAAATAACTAAATGACTCCATAACTTCATTGAGCAAGTGAACTAAATCAATCATAATTCCAGCCTGGGTTTGATTGAAGAGCCGTTTGGCTTTATTAACACTGATTTGTAAAGAATTGGGTCGATAAACATTTTCTAGCAAAATGGTTGGGGTAGATTCTTGCTTGAGATAGCTGGCCAGTTGTTGAGCAAAGCAACACTGGTCTAGGTCTGGTTCGTGAAAGAGCAAATAGCTTGGTTTGATTTTGGCGGTTAGTCTAAGTGTTGTTTTAACTGAAGGCATGATGCCAGAAAATGGGCTGAGATAAATTTTTTCGAAGAAACTTCTATCTGGGGTATTCCAAGCAACTGGGCCGTGAATGCCAACTATGGGGATATTAAATTTATTTAGCGCTTGTTGGACTCGATGATAACTAAAACGAAAGGGTAAAAATTCCACTCCATCGATGTGACAGCAGTCAGCGCTTAGGGTTTGTACTAGTTGATAGAAGAGTTGAGGATTTAGGGCAAAGATGCCAGCGATATCGGTTGAGAAGAGAAGAGGGACTTGGTTGCGATGGCGTTTGGCCTTTTTTATCCTGGGCATAGATAAGAGCTACATTATAACCACTTTGTTTAAGCCAGGACAAAACTAATTAGAACTTGGTATAATAAATCACTCTGCAGGAGGTGTCGCATAGTGGCCAATTGCACAAGTTTGCTAAACTTGAACCCTTTTGGGTTACATGGGTTCGAATCCCATCACCTCCGCAACAA
>CAYREI010000038.1:0-4823 GCA_964423285.1 uncultured Pseudomonadales bacterium
ATTTCATAATTAATTTTCAAAAAAGAAAACGGCAATGAGAGTAGGTTAGCTAAAGGATAGTTATAATTAAAAACTGGATAACCATAATGATTCATCAGGTTAGGAGCAAATCGCGGTGGGATTTGCCTTTCTCTAACAGCAACTTTATAGTTAGCAAATCTCGCCAAATGATTTTCGCCGTCATGTGTATAGGGAAATCCTGCATGAAAATAGGGTTTAATAATAATTAAAGTTAAAATAATTATGATGGGCAGAGCAAAAAATTTTTTAATCATTTAAAACTTTTTTGTAGATATCAACTGTTTCTTGGGCTGTTTTATCCCAATTAAAAGTTTGACTCCAATCAAAAGCGGCTTTTATTTTTTCTTGGCGCTTGGTCTTACTCCAAGCTAAAACCTGATTTACTCCCTGAGCGATAGATTCTGCGTTGAGATCTACATAAACAGCATTTTCACCACCGACTTCTGCCAAAGACGAGACTTTAGTTGAAACCACCGGGGTCTGACACTGCATTGCTTCTAAAACTGGCAGGCCAAAACCTTCATACAGAGAAGGTTGGACATAACAGAGCGCGCCAGTGTAAATAGCTGCCATATCTGAAATTGCCCCTCCAGGTACAGTTGATAAAAATTTAACTTTCTTTTCTACATCACTTAAGGCCAGCTGAGTTTTGATCCACTGCCATTCAGGAATATCCTGCTCAATAAAACTTTTACCTAAACAAACTAGTTTAACGTGCTGGGGCAGATAACGAGCAGCTTTTATTAAATCTGGAATGTTTTTGTTGTAATTAATATCCCCCACATATAAAACATAGTTTCTAGGTAACTTGTATTTACGTTTGACTCGTTTAATTTCTTTTTCATTTGCCTTTGTTAAATCTGGATTTGCAGCCAGATAGACTACATTAATTTTATCTGAAGATATCCCCAAGTGTTTTCCAATGTCTTCTTTAGACGACTCCGAGTCAGTAATGACAGCATTAACGTTTTTGAGTGCTGATTTTTGTTTAATAAATCTAGCTCTCCCTCTTATCCCAGGAGAATATTTATCTGGAAATATCAATGGAATTACATCATGAACCGTCACTACAGTTGGGTATTTTTTAATAATTGGCAATGTAGAAAAAAATAGATCAAAATAAGGATAATGAACTAAGTCTGGCTCGAAATTTTCAGCCTCTTGGATACCAGATCTAATTACCTGAATTTCTTTTCTTTTTTCTAAGTGTTCGGTTAAAAGCCGTGTATAAATACCTATGCCTCTGATGGCATGGCCCGTATTAAGTGGCGAAGTATCGATTAGTATTTTCATTGAGTGTTTCTTTCTTGATACAACCCCCACAGCTTTAGATATGACATGGTGTGATGTAAACCACTCATAACTGAAAATACAAAACCTGGAATTCCATCAATAAATCCTTTATGTCTGAGAAAAAGCAAAATGAAAGTTTTATTAGGTAACCAAACTAGATATTTAAGTGAATTAATAAAATCAATTTTTATTTTGTCATCTAAAAGTTGCTGAGCTTTAAATGAAGTATAAGTATTCCATTTGCGCATGTAATCTTTAAAGCTGGGATTAGCATAATGAATTAAATGACCATCTGCCCAGGCTACCTTCCCATTAACTATCATTTGCTCATGAATGTCTTTTTGGGGTAACTTGGCATATCCATTAACATATAATCTAATCACCGGATCTGGATACTGACCAGTTTTTTTAAAAAATTGACCCATAAATAAATTTTTACGTTTAAGTCGCCAAGCTACTGCTTGATGATGATGATTTTTTCTTTTCAAAATTTCTGAATGAGTTTTCTTAATAAATTTTTGCAGAATTTCACCCACCTCTTCATCTGCATCTAACTGCAAAACTAAATCTCCTTTAGCTTGATCCATAGCCATTTGTTTATTGATATGAAAATTAGATTTATTGGTGGTTTTAATTACACTCGCTCCTAGTTTTTGAGCTTTTTCTCTAGTTTTATCAGTAGAACTGCCATCAACAACAATAATCTCATCAGCAAAATCTTTAACTGATTCCAAACAACGTTGGATGTTTTTCTCTTCATTATGAGTAGCTAAAACTATTGAAATCATTTTAAAACTCCAGTACTTCCCATTTTTCTTCTACATTATTCCAATTAATAATAATTTTTTCAGCTTCACTTCTATCATCAATGTGGGCGATAAAATGATATCTCCCCACCTGTTCACCATATCTAAAACCTATTTTATCAGGTAGTTGACGTACAATGCTCTCGAAATACTCTTCTGGAGAAATTTTTAAGTACCAGGCCAAAATGATGTAATGATAGCCTTCTTGATCGATCACGGCAATTTCTTGGTTTGGATGCTGTTTATCAGCTTGGTTTATTATTTGTTCAAAGCCTGGTTTTAGCGACTGTTGTTGATGGGGGTAATTTACAAAATAATCTTTAAAATAGCTGAAACCTGCCATGATTAGCAAAATAATAAAACTAATAAATAAAGCATTTTTCTTGATCTGAGTATGGTCACGAATGAAATGATAGCTTTTTTTAAGTCCAAATAAGGTAAAAAGATTAAACAAAAAGAAAAATAGCAGACTCCGCGTAGCGTGCGGAGCATCTACCGTTATCACTGAAGGTAATAATGAAACCAATAGTAGATATAGTAAACTAGTACGAATTCTAATATTTTTTGAAAACTTATGATGCTTAACCGCTAAGAGTAACTCAAAAATGACACTTAAAAGACCAATCAGACCAAAAAAGTAAACTACATTTAATAAATGGCCGTGATTGAGTGGTGAATGCCAGGGATGACCACCAATACCGTTAACTAAAAATGCTGGAGAAAGACTTTTTACATAATTTTGACTGATTAAGTAAAAATAATAAATATATTTGTTGCCGATCAGTATTTGCCAAACTCCAGAGAATTGTTGTCTAAATTTAACTGAATTTGCCCAAACAGTTTCATCTTGAAAGATAGTAATTCCACTCTTCTGGGCTGATACAGACAAAAGTTGATATCCAGCTCCAATAATAATTATGATTGAACCAATTATTGGAACAAGCCATTTTTTCCAAGACTTAAAGCCTCTTAACCAGATCAAAATGGGTAAAATGAAAGGTAATAATAAAAGTGGTGTGTTGTAAGTAAAAACTGAAAATAAAACTAAAAATATCGCCAATAAATCAAAAATAAGTCGCCTTGTTCCCTTTGCTTTAAATAATAAAAGCACTAATGCGGCTACAAATAAAACTAAGGCTAGATTTGCCTCAAAAGCAATACGAGAATAAAAGAAAAATACTGGCGTAATAGCAACCAAAACAGCAAATAACCAAGCCCATGGTTCTCTCAGCTTAACTGTTTTTGCAAAAAAGAAAGCTAAAATAACCAGTGTTGAGCCAGCTATGACCGATGGCAATCTGACTACCCAATCCTCTAAGGGTAATATTTTAAACAAACCAACTAATGAATAAATATAACCTGGTAATTTATAATCTCCAAAAGATTCAAAACTTAGCGGCCAAGATTTGCTCCATTCATCCTGGCCAGTTTCTTTTAAAAGATAAGCATTGTAGGCTAAGGCAGCTTCATCTCGATTCAAGATACCTGGCAACTGGCCAACTTGATAAATGCGAATTAAAAAACTAACCATAAAAAGCAAAATCAACATTAGACTTTTTTTCATTAATCTTGCCTTTCTAACATCACTATTTTAAAAGGTGTTTCTCCATTTGCTTGAGAGATTTCTTTTTCCCAACTAGGCTTGATTTGATATTCACTCAAGCCTTCATCAATGCTATTTTTTAAACCAACTACCAATATTTTTCTATCAAGAGAATCTATCTTAGACCAATGATATTCATGAAAAGTTATTTTTTCTATTTCTTTAATTTTATAATTTTCTTTAGGCATAGCTTGAATTTCCTCAGGAGTGAAATCTCCATAGGCTAACAACCACAAATAGAATCGATCATCAAATTCATCAATATAAACATCAGCTACGTGAGGTAAAGCTTGATTAATTTCTAAAGCCATTTCTTTATACCCATCTTGCCAATTATAAGCTGAATCTGCGCCGTATTGGGTAAAGTAATGATAACTAAAAGTAAAAACATTCCCAAAAATTAGTAAAGCTGTGATAAATTTTAAAAATTGAGATTTTTTTTCAGCTAAACTCGTCAAACCAAAACCCAAAATGATACTTATTGGCACTAAAGCATTAAGCGAACGCAGTGAATGAGGTGTGGTTTCTGGAACAGAGGCAGGCAATAAAGCTATAAGCCACCAAATTATTAAAATCAATAACTCAAAGCGTTGTTTTTTAAACAAGTCATAGAGCCCGACCAATAAAATTGGTAAAAAGATTAATAAAAATAATCCATGCTCGCCTGTACCATGACGTAAATTAGGATCACCGGTTAGAAATAAATAATTTAAAGATAAATTATCAGCATAATTTTTAATTAATTCTCTCGCCATTAGCCAATGACGATGGAATAAAATTCGATCTATCAAGTTCATTCCAGCCAGTTCACGATATTGATTTGATTGAATTGGGTAATCATGAGCGTTTAAAACAGAGGTGGCACTATAACGAAATTTATTACTCTCTGCGTAGAGTGGTGATTTAATCATTGGCAAAAGTAGCACCCAAAAAATTATTAGGGCTGGAAGCAACCATTTCCAAGCTTTTTTCTTTAAAATCAAAAATGTGGTTGATATAAAAACGACCGGCCATACAAAACGGACTGAAAAATAAGTATAAGTAGCCAGAGCACCTAAAATTGGTGATAATAAAATCAACCATTGTTTCTTTCTAGCTTT
>CAYREI010000039.1:0-4766 GCA_964423285.1 uncultured Pseudomonadales bacterium
CTAGCTCATTTTCGTAATTACGACACTAAAATAATTAAATTTAAAAAACCAACTACCATTTTAGTTGGTCCTAATGCGGTTGGAAAAACGTCTATTGTTGAAGCCATTCATTTATTAGCTAGCGGTGATAGCTTTCGCGCTACCAAAATTGAGCAAATGATTGAGTTCGAACAAGAACTAGCTAGAGTTAAAGGAAAAGTTCAAACAAATGGAGACGAGATTGAGCTAGGAGTAATTTTAACCAGAGGCGAAGTCCAAGGAAAACGAGTCCAAAAAAGAATTTTTTCCATTAATGACACCCGTCGTGCTAAAAGAAAATTTGTAGGTCAGCTTTTAACAGTAGTATTTCGTCCTGAAGATATGCGTTTGGTTGAAGGTTCAAAGCGTCGTCGTCGTGATTTTATGGATATACCCCTAAGTTTAATTGACAGAGAATATCTACGAGCCATCAATACTTATAGCAAGGCTTTATTAAGAAGAAATAGGCTTTTGACTCAGATTCGTGAAGGTAAGATGCCGCGTAATGCACTCACTTTTTGGACTTTAACTATACTCAAGCACGGTCAAATTATTCAAGAAAAACGTCAACGGTTTCTAGAATTTTTTAAATCAGTTGATTTTCCAGTTCCTTTTAGTGTTGAGTATGAATCTTCATCTATGACGGAAGAGAGGATGAAAAAATATGCAGATCGCGAGGTTGCTGCAGGTCATACCTTAATTGGTCCGCATAAAGATGACTTGCTTGTTAAGCTTGCTGTGGAGACAGAAGCTAGTGGTGAAGAGCGACGAAATATTGCGCTTTTTGGTTCGCGTGGCCAACAACGTATGGGAGTGTTGTGGTTAAAAACTTGCGAATTAGCTTTTTTAGAGCATGAAACTCAAGAAAAACCAATCCTATTACTAGATGATGTATTATCTGAGTTAGATGATGATCATCAACAATTAGTTTTGGATTTATTAGACGGCAATCAAACTATTGTTACTACTGCTTCTATGGAAACTGCTCAAGAAATCCACCAACATAAAGATACATCTGTTATCATCAAACTTGATGAGAATTCCTAAAAATATTCGTCACTATCTAAATCAAATTAAATTGCCGTCTCCTGATTCGCATAAAGGTCAGAATGGAAAATTATTGATTATTGGAGGCAGCGAACTATTTCATGCTGCCAGTAAGTGGAGTTTGGATATTGCTAGCAAGTTTGTAGACATGGTGTTTTATTCATCAGTACCTTTAAACAATGAACTGATTAGAGAAGCTAAGGCTAAATTTTGGAATGGGATTATAGTTCCACGGGTAAATTTAGATGATTATCTTGATGAAGCAGACTGCATATTAATTGGTCCGGGGATGGAAAGAAATAAAAAAACAACCAGTATTGTCAATAATTTATTGTCAAAAGATCCTAGCAAAAAATGGGTGATAGATGCTGGTGCTCTGCAAATGATAGATACAAACCTAATTAACTCTCATCACATTATTACTCCTCATCATCAAGAACTTCAGTTACTGATGAAAAATTCTAAAGTTGACCAAATTCCAGTTCAGGATTTTTTGTCTGTCATTCACAAACCTACTATTTTGCTTAAAGGTCCAGTTGATAAAATTTATGCTGAAGATAAAGTCATTAAAATTGCTGGCGGAAATGCAGGTATGACCAAGGGTGGTACGGGAGATGTTTTAGCAGGTCTTGTTGCAGCACTTTATTGTACCCATGAGCCTGTAACTGCTGCTGTTGTAGCTAGTTTTATTAATAAGAAAGCTGGAGAATCCCTTTATCATCGAGTGGGTCCATATTACAACGCTAGTGATTTAGTTACTGAGGTTCCACAGATTTTTTGGAAAATACTCAAGAGCCATTAAATATTTGGTTTATTTTTTCCATCTTTTTTTGTAAACGGCTCAACTGCATGGTAACTATAACTGCTAGTAGGGTAATGACAATGGCATAAATTAGCATTGAAATTATTCCACCACTTTTTCCTAGCCAAGGGTCAACATACTCTTCAACAGTTTTTTTAATGACTTCGTTCCAAGCTAAAGCAACAACTAAGCCAAAACCACTAGTAGCCAATGAAATCATATTTTTAATTATTGCTACAGGTAAATCTTTAGGGTTGTCTGGTGTTTCGATTTTAGTCATGGGCTGATTATACTCTATTTTATATCTGCAAAATGTGCGAGAATAAATTTGAAAGAAAGCAGTTAATGTACAAACCAAATTACACCATTACTCATAATTTATTAACTTATCTTAATCGCATTGAGGCAGCCAAAGCATTGATTGAGAATGCTCCTTTAGTGCCTGCTTGGGAAGCTAAATTTCGCGATGAAGCTTTAACTAGAACAGTACACTATGGCACCAAAATTGAAGGTAATGAGCTAACTGCACAGCAAGCTCAACAAGTGGTTCGATTAGATGCAACCATTGATGTAGAAGAAGTCGAGCGTGAAACCGGGATTATGGCTCGAGAACGAGACATTCAGGAAGTAATTAATTATCGTAACGTGATTAAGTGGATTGATCAGCAAGATCGTCAAATTAGTTCTAACCTATTTTCTATAGAGACATTAAAAAATTTACATCGTTTGACAATCTTTGGATTAATAGATGAAAAATATATTGGTGCTTATCGAGATAAACAAGTAATTGTGAAAAGTGCAGCTGACACCGGAGTGGTTTTTAGACCACCGGTATCAGTAGAAATTCCCTTCTTAATTGAAGAGTTTTTTAACTGGATAAATGATATACAAACTCAACAACTACCAGCTATTTTTAGAGCAGCTATTATTCATTATCAATTAGTTTATATTCATCCTTTTATTGAGGGTAATGGTCGTACCGCTCGAGCCTTGGCTACTTTATTGCTCTATACCACCGGATATGATTTTAAACGCTTTTTTTCACTAGAACAGTATTTTGATAAGGATGTCAAAGCCTACTACGATGCTCTATTATCAGTTCAACAAAATCAAGATCATGATATAACTTATTGGCTAGAATATTTTTGTTATGGTTTGGCTATAGAAATTGAACGAGTTAAAGATCAAGTTCTTCGCCTGTCTAAAGATCTTAAGCTTAAAAAAGAGCTAGGTCATCAAGTTGCCTTGTCTGAGCGTCAGATCATTATTTTGGAATTATTGCAAAATCAGGGTACGGTAACATCTCAAGATGCTCAAAAAATATTGCCCAATGTATCTGTCGATACTATTTTACGTGATATGAAAGACTTAATTGAAAAAGAAGTGATTAAAAAACATGGAGTTACTAAAGGTGTGACGTACAGTTTAAAAGAGTAAGTTGAGGCTATTTTTAGTATAATCTCTCTAGATATTTATGACCTTTGCAGATTTTTCTAAAGCTTTAGAACGCTTAGAACAAACACCATCTCGTTTGGAAATGACTCAGCAATTAGCAAAGCTATATCGGCAATTGAATAAAAATGAGATTAAAACAGCAATTTATTTAATGCAAGGTAGATTGGTGCCTCAGTATCAATCACTTGAATTTAATCTGTCAACTAAAATGATTCAGCGAGCTCTAGCGCGTTTGATGGAGCGTTACCAAGATGGAATCAACAACAACCAGCTTTTAGAAATAGTAAAAAAGAAATCTAAACAATTGGGAGACTTAGGTTTAACAGCAGAACATATTTGTAGAGAGCTTCGACTTAATTCAAAACAAGTACTTCAAATAACTGAAGTCTTTATTCAACTCAAAAAGATCGCCAATGATGGAGGACAGGGCTCGCAAGATCGCAAAGTTTTGGGGCTGGCTAAGCTTTTAGAGCAAGTCGATCCACTTTCTGCTCGCTATATTAATCGCATCATTATGGGTAAGGTTAGACTAGGTTTTTCTACTATGACTTTGCTAGATGCTTTGTCTTGGTCAACCCATGGTGATAAATCGGACAGAGATCAACTCGAAGAAGCTTACAATAAACGGGCGGATGTAGGATATTTAGCTCAAGTTTATTTAGCTGCTAACTCAATAGCCGCCAAAAGACAGGCACTTGATGATTACTCAGTAAAAAACGGTGTGCCAGTAGTACCAGCCCTAGCTCAACGTTTAAATACAACCCATGAAGTTATTAAGAAAATGAACAAGGTTTTAGCAGAACCAAAATATGATGGATTACGCGTACAAATTCATTTTCAGCAAGACCAACCAACTACAGCTTTTACTCGCAACTTAGAAGATGTATCTTATATGTTTCCTGAATTGAAAAATATTAAGCAAGCACTGTCTTGTCAGAGCTGCATTTTGGATGGTGAAGCCATTGGTTATGATCCTCAAACTGGAAATTTATTAGCTTTTCAACAAACCATTACTCGCAGACGAAAGCATGGAGTAGATGATCAAGCAGTAGTAGTGCCGTTAAGATTTTATTTATTTGATGTATTAGAGATTGATGGAGAATCTTTAGTTGATCTGCAATTACTTGATCGTAAAAAAAGGTTGGCGAAAATTTTAACTGAAGATCAAACTTTTAAGAAAACTCCTTATATTCAAAGCATTGATCCTGACGAAATTTGTCAATTTCATCAACAACAACTCGAGCAAGGTTTAGAGGGTGCTATTTTTAAGAAAGTTGATGGACTTTATCGCGGTGGTCGTAAAGGTTGGCGCTGGGTAAAAATGAAAGAAGTTGAGGGCACGACGGGTAAACTGAGTGATACTTTAGATTGTATTGTCATGGGTTATTACTTTGGTAAAGGTAAGCGAGTTGAGTTTGGTTTGGGTGCGGTTTTAGTAGGAGTA
>CAYREI010000040.1:0-4763 GCA_964423285.1 uncultured Pseudomonadales bacterium
ATTTTAGATAATGTCCAGGGAGAAAATATTATCTTGCTCCAATCTTTTTCACGTCCTGTTGATGAGCACATTATGGAATTTCTCCTCCTAGCAGATGCCTTAGAACGAATGGGGGCCAGACATGTGAATGCGGTCATTCCCTGGTATGGTTATTCACTTCAAGATAAAGTGTTTAAAGATGGAGAACCTCTTTCAGCTAAAGTAGTAGCAAATCTGATTTCAGCTAGTTATATAAAAAGAGTTTCTCTACTTGATGTCCATAACACCAGTATCGCTGGATTTTTCTCTGTTCCAACCCACCACCTCTCAGCCCTACCTCTATTCACTAAATATGCTAAAGAAAACTACGACCTAAAACAAATCGTTGTAGCCAGCCCTGATTTTGGAGGATTAAAAAGAGCATGGCAACTAGCTAAATCTCTCAACGTAGATTTGGTTAATATTGATAAACATCGAAATCTCAAAACTGGAAAAATTACCAGGATGGAACTTCACGGAGATGTAAAAGCTAAAACTGTTTTAGTTTTTGATGACGTCGCTGTTTCTGGTGGCACAGTTATCAAGGCAGCGGAGGTATTAAAAAAATCTGGGGCTAAAAAGGTTCATTTTCTTGTCACACACGGTTTGCTTGTGGGTAACGTTGAATCAAAACTCAATACCTCTGCCATAGATACAATCGTAATTACTAATTCAATTTATCATCAGAAACTACCTAACAACGTTCAAACTATTGATTGCGCTAAACTATTCGCAGATCAACTTAAAGGATGGATGTAAAAGGAGCAACTATGAAATATTCACAACTATTGGGCAAAGCCACTAAAGATAAAATTAAAGACACTAAATTCATGAGTCATTATTATTTGATTAAAGGTGGATTCATCCGTGAATCTACTGCTGGTAGATACTATTTTTTACCACTAGGATGGCGTGTTCATCATAAAATTAGACAAATTATCAAAGAAGAAATGGATGCTACTGGTGCTCAAGAGATGATTACTCCGGTTTTGCACCCATTAGAGCTCTGGAAAGAGACTAATCGAACCGAGTCAGCTGGATTTGAGCTGACTACTCTAGAAGATAGACGTGGGGCTAAATTCGCCTTAGGTGGAACTGCAGAAGAAATGATTGTTGATTTAATTCGTAAGTTTCAATTAAGTTACAAGGACCTGCCTTTTAATGTTTATCAATTCTCAACTAAATTTCGAGATGAATTACGCGCTAGGGGTGGTTTGCTAAGAGTCAGAGAGTTCACCATGAAAGATGCTTACTCTTTTCACGTAGATGAAAAAGATTTCAAACGTGAATATGAATTGATGGCTAAAACTTATAGCAAAATCTTTGATCGATTGGGATTAAAAACTCTTATGGTTGCTGCTGACAATGGTTATATTGGTGGTGAATATTGTCACGAGTTTCAAACTGAATGCGAGCTAGGTGAAGGCATATTTTTTGTCTCAGAAGACAGTAGCTACTCAGCTCATGAAGATGTTGCTGAATTTATTAAAGAAAACAAAAATTTGGATGATAAATTAACTGAATACCAAGAGGTAGAGGCAGATAGAGGCAATACCATGGAAGATGGAGTCAAATTGCACAAATTACCCATCTGGCGACAACTCAAAGATGTAATGTATGTGGATAATAAAAATCAAATGATTTTAGCAATTATCCGTGGTGATTATGATGTCAATGAAATAAAACTTAAACATCTAACTGGTTCTCATGAGTTAAGACATGCTACTGATGAAGAAATTCGTAGTATCGGTAGTGAACCAGGATTTATTTCTCCAGTAGGTCTAGAAAAGAAAGTATTAATTGTTGCAGATGATTCATTACACACTGTAAAAAATATGTATGGTGGCGCTAATAAAAAATATCTTGACGCTTTAAATATGAATATTGATCGTGATTTTAAAGCAAAAATTGAAGGTGATATTGCCATGGCACAAGCTGGATTTTTAGCTCCAAATGGTAAGAGTAAATTAATTGAAAAACGAGGTATTGAAGTGGGAAATATCTTTCAACTTGGCCTTCATTACACTAACCTAATGTCGGGGGCTACTTTTACTGATAAAGATGGTCAAGAAAAACCTTACTATATGGGTTGCTATGGAATCGGTCTTGGTCGTACCATGGCGGCAATCGTTGAAAAACATCATGACAAAAAAGGGATTACTTGGCCAAAAGCTGTGGCTCCTTTTGAGGTTCAACTAGTTTCATTACCTGGAGCAGAAAAACAAGCTCAAGAGATCTATAGCCAACTCTCAAAAGTAGGCGTAGAAATACTCTGGGATGATCGTAATGAAAGCGCTGGTGTTAAATTTGCTGACGCAGATCTAATTGGTAATCCAGTCAGATTAGTCGTTTCTGCTCGTACTAAGGATAAAATTGAGTGGAAAAAAAGGACTAGTGAAGAAACAGAATTGCTAGATTTGAAAACAGTGATTAACAGACTAACTACTCATGGATAAATATTATCAAAATTTGATTTTTACTAATCACGCTTTGGATAGACTTAAGCTACGAAGTATTTCCCAACGTCAAGTTCAGCAAACATTAGCCCATCCAGAAAAAATATTTCCCAGTGATAAACCAAACCAAATTAAATTTATTAGCACTTTCAACGATCGAACTATTCATGTAGTAGCTAAACATCTAAAAGATCAAGATAAATGGTTAATTATTTCTGTTTGGGTTAGAGGAGAAGACGACTCAATTCCATTAATTTGGAAAGTTATTTCTTTCCCATTCAAAATTATTGCAAAAATTGCAAAAATTATTTTATCCTATATCAAAAAATACTTACTTGAGAAAAATAAATTATAAACGGCTCGTTCAATCCTTTTTAATACTGTGATTTTTCTAGAACATAACATATATTAGTATATACAACCCGGTGAGAGGATAACTCACTACAACCGATCTCAACTAGTAATAGGAGAAGACTTTTGTGGTGAGTTGTCTTTGTTGTATACTCCAAGCTATGATTCGAAAATTAATTGTTACTCATCATGCTCCTGATTTAGATGCTATTGGAGCATCATGGTTATTAAAGTCATTTGACACTCAACACTATGGTGATGCCAAATTTGCTTTTGTTAATCCAGGAGAAAAAATTACTCAATCAGAAATTGACGAGCTACAAATTTCTTCAGATCATGTTGTCCACGTAGATACTGGCCTAGGAAAATTTGATCATCATCAACCAGAAAGAGGACATGATCATAGCAGTGCCGCTTCATTAGTTTATGAATATATTTGTCAAATTCACCCAGAACTCAAAAAAGATCAAGCTCTTAAATTATTAGTGGATTTCATTACTGAAATTGACCATTTTGAAGAAATTTACTGGCCAGAAGCCGATCATCCTCGATATAATTTCATGCTCCATCAGATTCTTAGAGGTTTAGAACTTATTGAACTTCACGACGATGACTCTCAACTTCACTTCGGTTTTACCTGTTTAGATGGTGTTTTTGCAACTCTTAAACAACATATTAGAGCCAAAGAGATTCTAGAAACCAAAGCTAAATACTTTCAAATAAAATTGGGTAAATGTATGGCTGTAGAAACCAGAAATGACGATACTTTAAAATTAGCACAACAATATGGAGCAATTATAGCTATTAGAAAAGATACTTCTCAAGGACATATTAGAATTAAGGCTCGACCTGATGCAAAAATAGATCTCAAAGCACTTGCTGATGAGATTGCTCTCATTGATTCTACCGGAACTTGGTATTACCACCCCGGCGGTAAAATGTTAATTAACGGATCCAGAAAACACCGCAATCAAAGACCGAGTCCGCTTTCATTAGAACAAATTATTAAATTAACTAAAAAAACTTATGGCAACTAAAAATTGTGTTTTCTGTCAGATTGTTGCCCAAAAAATACCCGCCCATATTATTTGGGAAGATGAAACTCATTTAGCCTTCTTATCAATATTTCCAAATACTAATGGTTTTACCGTTGTTATCCCTAAAAAACACTTTACTAGCTATGCGTTTGCCCAAAATGACCAAGTACTCTCAGAACTGATCGTTGCCACTAAAAAAGTTGCCAATATTCTTGATAATTATTTTAAAGATGTTGGGAGAACAGGAATGTTTTTCGAGGGTTTTGGGGTAGATCATCTCCACAGTAAATTATTTCCTATGCATGGCACTGGAGATATGGAACAATGGGCCAAAATTGAAAGTAAAACTATGAATGATTATTTTGAATATTACCCAGGATACCTATCATCAAATGATTCTAAAAGAGCAGATGAGCAACAACTAACAAAATTAGCACAAAAAATCAGAAAATCATATCAAGACTGACATTTTTTCAGGATTGATGTATAATTCAAAACCTATTATGCCAATTGTAATTAAAGCACAAAGAGGTGACTCAACTAGAGATTTAATTCGTCAATTTAAAAAAGCAGCTGCTTCTACAGATATTGTAAATAAAGTCAAAGATCGTCGTTTTTACGTCAAGCGTGCACAAGAAATGAATGTGCTTAAAAGTCAAAAGAGACGTCTTAAAAACAAAATTCGTAGTCTAAAAAGAATGAAAAACATTTCTCCTCGCATTATTGAGTATTTAACTAAACGATTGTCTGAAAAAAAAGAAAAGCCTGAAAAAAAGCAGAGATCCTAACTTCTCTTCGGCTTAGCCTTAATTTTTGCCTGAACCTGATATTCCCATTGATCTCCATCGCTAGTATCAAAACTAGTAGAATTTGTCATGCGATAATGATTAACTAAGTGATT
>CAYREI010000041.1:0-4587 GCA_964423285.1 uncultured Pseudomonadales bacterium
ATGCGTCATCTAGTAGTAGTTAGTGAAAATCAATCAGAGAAGTCAATAGAAGAAGTGGAGAAAAAGGATTAAAATTCATTTTACTACACTTATGGTAAGCTAAAGATAATAATTTAGAATCTATCTTAATAAGCGATTAAAAGAAAGGAAGTTATGGCAGTTAGATCACTCAATAAAGTAATGCTAATCGGGAATTTAACCCGAGATCCAAATCTTAGGTATACCCCTAATGGAACAGCAGTTTGTTCATTTGGTTTGGCTACTAATAGAAGCTGGACACCAGCAGATGGTGGTGAAAAACAAGAAAGAGTTGAGTTTCACAACACCGTATCTTGGGCCAAATTAGCAGAGATTTGCGGACAGCTTTTACACAAAGGTGACAAGGTTTACCTTGAAGGTCGTCTTCAAACTCGAGAATGGAAGGGCGATGATGAACAAAATCGACGCACCACAGAGATAGTAATTGATAACATGATTCTGCTCCGATCTGCTGGTGGCTATTCTGGTAGTAAAAAAAGTGGCGATGATGACAGCAAAGACAATGACGCCGATGATCTTCCAGAAGAATCAACCAAAGAAAAAGCTCCTGCTAAAGATCAAGTTGAAGAAACTGAAGACGTAGCAGATGATATTCCGTTTTAAGAAAGAACGATAAATTGTAACAAAAATAATTATGACAAATCTTAACTATAAGAATCCTTCAACCTTAAGCAGATTTATTACCCCTCAGGGATATATTGTACCTAGATCAAAGTCTGGTTTGAGTCAAAAAAAACAGCGTCGTTTGGCTCGTGAAATCAAGCGAGCTCGACATTTAGCGATGTTGCCGTTTACCCAGACCGTCTAGCTCATGTACAATTAGCCATTATGGTTAAACAAAAAATTTCAACTGGTTATTTGAGAAATTTAACCATTGGATTATTGTTGTTAATCTTGGGTGGAATAGTGGGTTATCGCTACGGTCAATCTGGTATTGAGCTTAATAAAATTCCACTTTCACAAATTATCAAGACTCAAGCTCCTGAAGAAAGACAAAATGTTGATTTTTCAATCTTTTGGGAAGTTTGGGGCTATCTTGATCAGACGTATCTAAACTCAGATCAGCTTGATGCCCAAGAAATGGTTAATGGTGCAATTTCAGGTATGACTGCAGCCATCGGCGATCCTTATACTGCCTATTTACCCCCCAAACTAAATCAACGTAGTGCTGAAGATTTGGCTGGTTCTTTTTATGGAGTCGGGATTGTACTGGGATATATTGATGAAACTTTAGCAGTGATAGCGCCATTGAATGGTACACCAGCAGAAAAAGCTGGTATTCAGGCTGGAGATTTAATCCTTCACGTTAAAGATGATAATAAAGATCTAGATGAGGATACTATTGGCTGGAGTTTAAATGAGGCAGTGGAGAAGATTCGGGGAAAGAAAAATACTCATATTACTTTGACTTTATTGAGAAAAAATGGTGAAGAAGATAGTTATGGAGATTCTTTTGATGCTGATATTACTCGGAGTGAAATTGTGGTCGAATCAGTTGAGTTGGAGTTTGTCGAACACGATGGTAAACGAGTAGCTCATTTGAAAGTATTTAAATTTGGCGAACGTACTCCCAAAGAATTTGATCAAGCCGTAGGACAAATTTTATCTCAAGGCTATCAACTTGATGGAATTTTATTAGATTTACGCAATAATGCTGGGGGATTTTTCAATGGAGCAATAGATTTAGCTAGTGAGTTTATCGAAAATGGAGTAGTAGTGACGCAAAAAGGTAAATTTACCAAGCAAGATTTTAATGCCAAGGGTGAAGCTAGATTAAGCAAGTTCCCAATTTTGGTGTTAGTTAACCGCGGGAGTGCCTCTGCTGCGGAAATTGTGGCTGGAGCATTACGAGACCAACTCGATACTAAATTAATTGGTGAAAACACTTTTGGTAAAGGAACTGTCCAAGATCGACGTGAGCTCTCTAACGGCGGCGGTCTTCATGTGACTATTGCTCGTTGGCTACTCCCAAAGGGAAGTTGGATCCATGAAGAGGGGATTCCAGTTGATGTAGAGGTTGAGGACGATCGTGAGACTGAACAGGATGAGGTGGTGCTAAGAGCCATTGAAGAGTTATGAAAATTACACCTCAGGTGAAGACATTTTTTTTAGGTCTATCAGTTTCATTTTTAATTCTATTTTCTTTTTTTGCTGGCGCTATTGCAGATCGAGTATTTGTAATTAAGCCAGTAAATTTTATAACTGGTAAGCTCAGGTTTTCTGGAGATCTAAATCAGCTTCAAAATCGAGAAAATGAGATTTCAAAATTAGGTATATTACTTAGTCAGAAAATTTCTATTCCCGATGTAGCAGAGGTAGCTTCAAACTCCGTGGTAACTGTTTCGATCAAAAGAAAAGAGCGAGTAATTGAAAGTCTTGATCCGTTTAATTTAGGTTTCGGGGTTTTTAGTTTTTCACGAGGACGAGTTGAAGAGGTCCAAAGAGATATTGGGACTGGTTTTGTGGTGGCTGATGGTGGCCTAATTGTGACTAATAAACACGTAGTTTCAAGTTCTGATGCAGAGTATTTAGTAATTGATAAAGATAACAACGAGTATGCCGTTTCACAAATCTATCTTGATCCAACAAATGATTTAGCCATCATAAAAACTGATGGTTTTTCAGTATCTTCGTTACCCTTAGGAGACTCAAGTAGTCTTCGGGTGGGGGAAGAAGTGATCGCTATTGGGACTGCGCTAGGCAAGTTCCGTCACACTGTTACTACTGGTGTAGTTTCAGGTCTTGGGAGAGGGGTTCAGGCTATAGATTCAGAATCAAAAACAGCAGAAAACTTAGAGGGTTTAATTCAGACAGATGCAGCCATTAATTTGGGTAATTCTGGCGGGCCACTCTTAAATAGATCTGGGCAGGTTATTGGTGTTAACGTGGCAATTTCTGCTGAAGCAGAAAATATTAGTTTTGCTTTACCAATTAACATTGTGAAAGATTTGATTAAAAATTATATGACTGAAATTACTCTTCAGGAGCAAGGCGGGGAATAAGCGTCGCGACTATTTTTTCAAGGCCACCATCAACAATTTCTTCAAGGTTATGCCAGGATTCTTTAATTCGATGATCAGTCACTCGATTTTGAGGGAAGTTATAGGTGCGAATTTTTTCGGCCCGTTGTGCTCGACCAATACTGCTTCGGGCCTGGCCAATTTCTTTTAGACGAATTTCTTCTTGAATTTCCCAAAGCTGTGAGCGTAGTAATTCGAGAGCAATTTGGCGATTTTGGGATTGTTTACGTTCTTGACGGGCGGTAACTACAATCCCGGTTGGTTTATGAGTTAGTCTAACAGCACTACTAGTTTTATTGACTGATTGGCCACCAGCACCACTTGAACGCATGAACGCCCAGGTTAAATCATCGTCATTGATTACTACCGCTTGTGGATGAACTTCTGGGAGTACTGCCACCGTAGCAGTAGAAGTATGAATTCTACCCTGAGACTCTGTGACTGGGACTCGCTGAACACGATGTACACCAGATTCAAACTCAAATAATTCATAAGCAGTTAGGGCTTCATTAAAACCGGCTATTCTAGCCTGACCTTTGATTTTAATTATCTGATCATCAATAAACTCAATTTTTAGCCCCAAATTTTCCGCAAATCGAATATACATTCGCATCAGCTCTTCAGCCCAAATTTTGGCTTCATCGCCACCGGTACCTTGACGAAATTCTAAAATAGCATTTCGATGTTTGGTGTTGGGTCCAATAGAAGTTTGAGCTTGAGCCTGTTGCATTTGATCTGTAGCCTTGATAAGGATTTTCTTTTGTTCTTTAAGTTTAGCTAACTCAAGGCGCGCCAACTCACCCAACTCAGGATCTTTGAGAAGAGTTTGATTTTCTTGGATCTTTTTTTCTAGTTGATCAATTTGATCTTGATAGGGGTTAGTCATAAATAATGTTCGCTTTATTATAGCGATTTTACTACACAATATCAGGTTGGAGAGCTAACTTTTTTGAGTTTTAACAGCTTTTTTGAGTTTGGTTTTTTCCTCACTCAATAACTGTTTGTATGATTTTTGGTCAATGGGATCAATTTGTTTTTTACCGGCTTTCTTTTTTGAAGCAGTTTTTTTAGCTTTTTGGGCAGCGGCCATCTTTTTCTTAAACTTATCAACTCTACCTTGACGGTCGACAAATTTCATCTCACCAGTAAAAAATGGATGACAGGCAGCACAAATATCAACTTGAATAGTTTTTTGAGTTGAGCCAGTAATAAAAGTATTCCCACAGGCACAACTTACTACTGTATCGTGGTGCCAGTCGGGATGGATGCCTTGTTTCATAATGAAGTGGTTATTATAACACGAGTCATCTGGATGTCACTGAGAAAAGCGCTACTTCTTACTTCTTTTTTCTGCTACTATCACCCCTAATAAAATTATTATTAATGAAATTATTTGTGATGGCAAAATATTTTCATTTAATAACCAAATTCCCAATGGTATGTAGATTAAAGGCTGAAGATATGTAAACAAGGTTGCTTCTGATGCCTCGATTTTTTCTTGACCCTTAAGATAAGCAGTGAAACCAAT
>CAYREI010000042.1:0-4505 GCA_964423285.1 uncultured Pseudomonadales bacterium
CCTGCAGCGATATAGTTTGATGTATATTGATAAGATTTGGTATAATTCATTTCTTGTTAATTATTTTTACAAATAAATGTTAAAAGAATACTTAAATACCCTAAGAGTAGAAGAAGAAGTAATAGACCCTGAAGAAAGGGAGCTTCTATCTCTAGCAATTTTTTCCAATTTACTTGGTTATCTTGGAGATGAAGTAAATTTTCCAAATAAAGAAATAAATAAATTAGCAGCACTAGTGAGTGAATTAATAGTTAATGGTCATATTCCCTGTTATATAGATCCAACTGGAGGGGTATCTTGTCTTTTTTTTGCTGTAGTAGATGAAGGGATTGAAAGACATCCGATGATATGTGTGCCCACTGATTTTATTGAAACAGTTGCAATTGCTCCCCAGGTTCTAATAGGAACATTTGCATTTATGGCAAGCCAATGTAGAGACTATTTTTTTAATAAAATTACAAAAGGACATAAAAACGTAGATGAGGTTGTTGAACGAGCCGAAGCATTTGAAGCTGAAACACTAATTTTGTTAAAAAAAATAGCTAGAGAAGAGGGGTTGGAGTTGGAATTTATTCCATATCAAGAAGAAATGATAGAGAAATTCCCTAAAGGATTAGATAGTTTGAAACCTGAGTTGAGTTATCACACACCCTCACTTGATGAATTAACCCATCTCTCTGCTCAAAATTCTAAATTAAATTAATAACTATTAGTGAATAAATGGGTTCCAACATTGTCCACCAATCCCTGAAAAACACGAAAAAGACCAGTGTGTGAGAGTATTTTGGTGGATTTGGTTATTTTTAAGAGTCAAATTTTTGATTTAAATCAGCCTTACACTCCTTACAAAAAGGCTCACCACCGTTTTTAAGTCTAGCGTTAGTAAATTTGATCCAGTCATCGGGAACAATCAAACCCTGTTGCATGGAGCATGCTGGGGACATACAGTGGTTTCCAATAGACTGCTCTATTTGAGATGAGCTCCTTCTATTGGTTGGTAAAGCCAGAACATGACCGAATTCGTGAAAAATTTCAGTTTTTTGAGTCTCACCTCTTAAGGTTTCATCTTTAATTCTCTCCAATCTAGACAATGACATAATTGTTCCCAAATCAGTATTAGCCGCCCCTATGACAAAGTTGGTTTCAGGAAGAAAGAGATCTGTGTTTGTAAAAATAACTTCCCAGTGCGGGTGCGTCAATTGGTTAGGATCACTAAACATTTGACGAGAGGCATCACTAGCGTCTATTTGATTGCGACTCTTATTAATAAAAGTTTTTAGTTGCCACTCAATGCTTTTATAAGGAATTAGGGACCCATCTGGATTTTTGTGATTTTCTTCCGCCCAATTACCATAATATTCTACGCCAGCTAATTTATCTCCAAGGAAATTAGAAAGTTCTTCAAAGGCTTTTTTGATTATGGCTTGTTGTTTTGGAGTAACAGTTTCGTCCCAAAAAACAAAAATAGGAAGGGGTTTAGATCTCTCTGGATTAACTACTCTTATAATCTTTTCTTTCCCATTGGAATAAACACGCTTAATTACTTCAGGATTTTCTTCATCACCCCTCATTATTTGCGTTCTTACAACCTCATTGTTACTTGGAATAACTTTAACGATTATTAGTTCTTTTTCTGCTTCGGTCATAGCATCAGATTATTTTTTTATACAACTTCATTGTTTATCAGCTTTCATTATACTTTATAATGTAGCTTCCACCACTGTCCACGCACCCCTGCAGCTATATAGTTTGATGTATATTGTTAAAATTCAATTAAATTTGATAAAATACGCTGATTATTAACTCTACGCAGAGTTGGAGGAAGAATGGGTAAAGAATTTGATCGTATGTTTAGTTTTGCTCCAAGCAATGACGGTGGTGAAGGGAGTGGAGAACGGGTAAAAAAAAGACCTCCAAATGATCCAGAAATTTCTGAGGTAATTTGGTGCCGTACTTTGGGAAAACACGATAGATTATCTACCGATAATTACAGACAAGAGATTTTGAATGAAAAACAACCGGTACGTATTTTTTCTTACCCCCATCCTGGTTTTGACCCCCGATACTTGCTTTCTAGTCGCAATAAATTTATTGCACATCATGATTATGAAGAACAGAAAACAACTATTATTTATGGTGGAGATTTCGGTTATTTCAAATTTTGTGAAGTTTCATGGATTGAGATTAAAAATTCTAAATAGGTTCCAACACCGTCCACGCATCCCTGCAGCGATATAGTTTGATATATATAGATAGAATTCAATTAAATTTGGTAGAATATTTCTATACACAAAAATATAATTAAATTTATGGAAAGAAATCCAAGTTGGTTAAAAAAAAGTGCTGAAGAAAGTCTAAATTGGATAATAAGATTAATGAATCCACCAGAAATGTCAGCTAAGTTAATTAATGAAGATTTGGTTATGGTAGGATTTGCCCAATTTAATTTAATAGATGCCAGATCAATGCTTGAAGACCTGAAGAAGAAGAAGACATCTTCTTCCATACCAAAATCATTTAACATAAGAATTAGAGCCATGGAGACTGGAATAAGTTTATTAGAAGAGGCTTAAAAAGAGAATTTAAAATAGGTTCTAACACCGTCCACTAGTCCCTGCAACGATATAGTTTGGTATGGATAGATAAACCCATGTTATAATATATTAATAATTAGCTGCCTTTGATGGTAGCTTTTTTTGAGAGGAAAATATGTCTAATAATCCATTCGAACATTTTAGAAACGAAAGATTACGAGGAGAAGCGTTTAAGGAGCAAAAAATTTCTAAAGAAGAAGAGCTCAAAAAAATTAGGGAAAAAAAATATTGGGAAAGAATAAAAAAAAAGAATAACAAAATTATAGATATTTTTCAAAAAAATGGCGGAATTAAGTTACATGATGTTTTAGCTCAATATCGCGAGGCTGTTTCAGGGAGTAATTATGTAAAGATTGTATTAAAAGGTTCTAAAGATGGTCATAATTTTGAGCAGCAGCGTTCAAAAAGGGAGCATTTAGTTCTACTTTTACGACAAAAATTGTATGAAGCGGTACACGGTTATAAAGAAATCTTTTTTTGGGATAAAAAAAGTGAAAAAAGTAAAATTGAAATAGACTCAATTAAAATGACTGTTGTGAGACGGACAGAACCCATTAAAGGTTCTGATGGAGAAAATTGGTATGGAATTAAAATTACTATCGACAGTGATGGTTTAAAAATAAATAATAATAGTGTTTCTAGTTTAGAACAGGTTGCTGAGGAGATTTTAAACATAGAAGAAGAAAGAAGATATGATCTTGTTGATGAGTATTTTCCCCCAGAACAGTTTTATTAATTTTTAAAATAGGTTCCAACATCGTCCACTAGTCCCTGCAGCGATATATTTTGATATGTTATGATAAATTCATGTCAAGAACTCCAGAGAACCTTAGAGATGTTAATGGGTTAAAAAATACGGAGGAGAATTTTCTTTCATCTTTACCAGAAGACTTAAATACTCCAGAGAAAAGATGGGGTCATTTGCCCAAAAAGTTACATTTCGGTGAAGAGATTAACATTGATCAGCTAAAGGAAAAATTGTTTCCTTTGGATATAAAAGCTTTGGAGAGTATTTCAGAGGCTTGTGATTTTATAGCTGATACATTTCATACAAAGGCGACAGTCATAGTAGTTGGTTCTTGTGCTAATTTATCTCACGAAAGAGGACCTAAAAGTGACGTTGATGTCTTAATTTCTTTTGCAAAAAAAGAAGCTAGAGAGTTATGTGTTTCATTCTTTGAAGACGCTCTTAAAGGGGGTAAATTTAATATTCATTTGATGGAGTACAAACAGTTTAGAAATCCTTCCTTGGTGAGTATGGCTGCCTCACACAGACTTTATGCTTCAAAGGGTTTTTTGGTTTATTATCATGTCCTTGGAGATCTTAAAGATTTGAGAAGATCAACCTTTGATGTAACCTTTCAAGGTTCAGGAAATGATGCTCTTACTGCAGAGCAAGAGCTTGCTTTTATGAGACATTTTAGTTTATCTTTTTGTTTATTTCATGTGACTAATGAAGAATAATGATATTAACTAATCAATTTTAGTTTTAAATAGGTTCGAACATCGTCCACTAGTCCCTGCAGCGATATAGTTTGATATATATTGATTGAATTCTGTTATAATTACATCATGCCTTTTGAGCGATTTAGAGATTTGATAACTGCACTGAAAATTGATCCTGAGATGGAAACAATTGTTAGAAATGGTATTCCAGGAAAACGCACTGGTGATGAATGGGGGCTTGAATTAACTGTAATTGCTCAAGCCAAAAGAACAGGGGTAATCAGTTCTCATGATTTTAATTCATTATCCCCTGCAGCAAAAGAACTTCTTCCAAGAGAACTTGTCATTAGTTAAAATAGGTTCTAACATCGTCCACTAGTCCCTGCAGCGATATAGTTTGATATACGTAGATTAGTCTAATTATTCTTAAATTTAATTTAATATATAATATTGTTCTCTTGTTAA
>CAYREI010000043.1:0-4458 GCA_964423285.1 uncultured Pseudomonadales bacterium
TGAAGCTTTTGATAGGAGTTAATAATTTTTTCTGAATCTAAATTTTTATTAAATTTAATATTTTTATTAACAATTTCTTTAGCGATATCGTTAGGTATAATATTATTTTTTGGAGCAGCTATGAAGACTAATTCTAAAAGAGATGTAGCTTGATGATTGCTGATGAGCAATTTAGAGTATCTTTTTTCAACATTAAATTTAGCTTTCCACTCATTAATTATTTGTTCAGGAAGCATGGGCAATTCTTTTCTCCACTCTTCTATCTGTTCTTTAGTAAATTGAAATGGTGGAATATCTGGGTCAGGGAAATAACGATAATCTTCTGCAGTTTCTTTAGTGCGCTGTGAAAAAGACTGCTGTTTTTTTGTATCCCAACCCCGAGTTTCTTGAATTGGAGTTTTACTAGTATTTAATAGCTTAGTCTGTCTTTTTATTTCAAAAGCAATCGCCTGCTCCATGAATTTGAATGAGTTAATGTTTTTAAGTTCCACTTTATAGTCAGGTAGACTACCATCTTCACTTAAAGATAGGTTGGCTTCTAAGCGCATGCCACCCTCCTGCATGTCACAGTTGCCAATGTCTAGATAGCGAATAATATCTCTCAATTTTCGACCATATTCAGCAGCCTGAGTAGCGGTTTTAATATCTGGCTCAGTTACAACTTCAACTAATGGTACTCCGCCGCGATTAAAATCAACTAAGCTGACCTTTTTACCATCAATAGTTTTATGAAGCAGTTTGCCCGTATCTTCCTCAAGGTGAATGCGAGTAATACCAACTCTGCCTTCTGAAGTGTCTAAATAGCCCTCATAACAGAATGGGATGTCATATTGGCTAATCTGATAACCCTTTGGCAAATCTGGATAAAAATAATGCTTGCGATCAAATTTTGAAAAGAGATTAATTTTACAGTTAAGGGCTAGTCCTAATTTAATAGTCCACTCAATCGCTTTTTTATTTGGTACTGGCAGAGCACCCGGCATTCCTAAACATACTGGACAGGTATAAATATTTGGTTTGGGAGCATTAAACGGATCGTTTTTACAACCACAAAACATTTTAGATTTAGTTTTAAGTTCGGCATGAACCTCTAGACCGCAGATTAGCTGGTAGTTTTTATTTAGGTCAGTCATTATTTCTCCAGGAATTCCAATGAGTATTTTTTTCAAAAGCATCGGCCATTTGTATCACTAAATCTTCACGCCACATCGGTGCCATGATATTCATTCCCAAATAAAGATTGGTTTTTTCATCACGATAACAAGGTATGCTAATACCAGGCATACCACTCAATGAACTGACTTCTACTAATTTGTCTTCTAATTCACCGAACATTGCTTCCCCTTCTGAGGCACCAATTTTTTTAGCAAATCCAGGGGATGTTAAAGAAATCAAAACGTCATATTTTTTAAATAATTTTTCATAATCTTTTATTAATAGTGTTCTAACTTGCTGAGCCAGATTATAGTATTGATCAGCATAGCCCTTACTCAATGTATGGGTGCCAAGCATAATACGTTTTTTTGCTTCATTGCCAAAAGTATCTCTGCCGTATTGATAGCGAACGTCGTCAAATCTAGCTAAGTTACTACTTACTTCGCTGCGCTGAACAACTGTATAAACACCAATCGCATGTTTAGGATCCATAGCATTAGCTAATTCAACTTGGGCTCCTAGTTTTTTAAAGACTTCTAACTGCGGCTCAAATAATTCCCAAATTTTTTCTAGTCCTGGTAAATTGTGATAAATAATACCAATTTTAAGATTCTTGATTGATTTATCTAATGACTGAGTAAAATCAGGAGATTCTTTTTTAGTACTAGTAGCATTGAGTGGATCTGGTCCAGAAATATGGTTAAGCAAGATTGCTGCGTCTTCAACAGTTTTTGTGATTGGTCCTGGAGAATCTGTAGAAGAAGCCATGGCTACAACTCCATAGCGACTAGTTCTACCATAAGTTGGTTTAAGCCCTACTACGCCACACCAAGCAGCTGGTTGGCGAACAGAACCCGCAGTTTCACTGCCTAGAGAAGCAATGCACATATCAGCAGCTACAGCAGCAGCACTTCCGCCGGAAGATCCTCCCGGTAAATGTTCAAGATTTCTGGGATTAAGAGTTCTGCCGTATTGTGAAGTTTCAGTTGATGATCCATGAGCCCAAGCATCCATATTAGTTTTACCAACGATTTCTCCGCCAGCATCTTTAAGTTTTTGGGTCACAGTCGATTCAAACTGAGGCATAAAATCTTTTAGAAGTAAAGATGAGGCAGTGGTAATCAAACCTTTGGTGCAAAAATTATCTTTAACCGCGATTGGTAGCCCTTTGAGCGGTTTGTTTAATTGAGGTTTAAAGTTTTTATTGAGAGCTAGATAAACATTGAGTTTATCGTTTTGATTTTTAATGGCATTAAGAACATCGGCCCAGATATCTTCTAAGGTAATTTTTTTATTGTCTAATTGATCAATAGTTTGTTTAAGAGTGAGTTTATTCAACATCAATCACCCTTTCTACTACAAAAAATCCATTATGAGCGCGACTGGCATTTGCTAAAGCTTGTTGTTGAGTGAACATATTTTTTTCATTAATCTCATCTTCACGGGTAATATTTTTTAATCCTGTGACCTGATGAGTTAGCTCTACACCCTCGGTGTTAACTTGTTGTAATTCATCAACTACTCTTAGGGTTTCTGAAAAATTATCAGCAAGTGTTTTTTCTTCTTGTACACTTATGGGAATTTGTGCCAACTGAGCAATATGTTTAACTAGTGTTTTATCAATTTTTTGTTTCATCTCTGGGATTTTATCAAAATTTTTACAATTGTTTCAGTGCTGAAATTCTCTCACCTACTGGTGGATGCGTCATAAACATTTTGGCAAACATACCCACTCCACCATGAGTATTTTTTAATGGATTGCTGATGTAAAGATGGGCTGTAGCTTTATTGGCTGCCTCTAAAGGTTCTTTATCTTTACTAATTTTTTCTAATGCTTTAATTAATCCCTCAGGATTCTTAGTCATGGCTATCCCAGAAGCATCAGCTAAAAATTCCCTTCGGCGTGAGATGGCTAGCTGAATGAGTTGAGCGATTAAGGGTGAAAGTAGGGCTAAAATTAAACCAGCCATAAACATAATTATCTGAATTTGGCCACTATTTTTGTCATTATTCTTTTTTCGTCCTCCACCCCAGCTCATTCTTAAAAACCAATCAGACAATAAAGCCACTAGTCCCACTAAGATGGTCACAATGGACATGAGGCGAATGTCATAATTTTTAACATGAGAGAGTTCATGAGCTACTACTCCTTCTACCTCTGCCCTATTTAAACGGCTTAAAAGGCCAGTGGTGGCACAAACCACCGCGTGTTCTGGATCGCGACCAGTGGCAAAAGCATTCATGGCAGTATCATCGATTACATATAGTTTAGGCATGGGTAGACGTTGACTCATGGTAATGTTTTCAGTTACGGTGTAAAAATTAAAAAATTCTTCACGTTTGGCTTCGCGAGCTCCAGAAATACCAAGAATAATTTTATCAGACCACCAGTAAGAGAAAAATGATATTAATCCAGAAACGATTAAAGCCCAGCCCACCATGCTTAAGCCATAACCAAGACCTTCAGCCATTACATAGCTTGCACCAACAACAAAGGTGATGAATAAAGCAATAATGATCGATGAACGTCGTTTATTCTGAGCAACGACCTGATAATGAGTCATTAGAACTCTACTTTTACATCTTTCGTTTCATCGGCAGAAACCTCTACATGAGAGCCGGTTAATGCAGTAGCTAAACCCTTTTCTGGTTTAAAACCAAACATATTAGCAATCATGTTTGAGGGAAAAACTACTAGCTTTTGATTATAAGTTTGACTTAAATCAATGATGCTGCGCCTAGCATACATAAGCTTGTCAGCTGTATCAGTTAACTCATTCATAAATTTACTCACTGTTTGATCAGCTTTCATTTCGGGATTATCCTCCACTACAACATTGAGTTTGGGGATAGCTTGCTGAATTTTATTGATAGCGTCATTGATATCTTTACTTGAGCCGGATTTTTCTGCTTTTTCTGCAGCTTTTCTGGCATCAGTAAGCATTTTAAAAATTGATTTTTCATGCTTGAGATAACCTTTGACGGTTTCTTGTAAATTAGGAATCAATGAAGCTTGACGCTTGAGTTGATTGCCTATTTCTTGAATGCTAGCCACAATCTGAGTTTTAAGTTTTTGTAGATCGTTATAGATAGAGATAACATAAATTACTATAATAACTGCTGCTATGAGGAATGGAAGGTACATATAACCCTTTCTGGTTTGTTCTTAATTTAAACTATGATATCAAATTACTCTAGAAAAGTAATGGTAGAATAGGTAGAATAATGATTCTCTTAACATAAGGGAATAATAGGCCCCGTGGTGTAGTGGTTAACATGTCTCCCTGTCACGGAGAAGATCAC
>CAYREI010000044.1:0-4098 GCA_964423285.1 uncultured Pseudomonadales bacterium
GGTCAATTCAGTAGTTTTAATTTTGTTGTTATTGTTCATAAATCTTGTCTAGTATAGAGATTTATCTTTAGAATGCAAGCATCATCAGAATTGATTTATTCTGCTAAGACAATCACCACATCATATCGATTTTGGGGATCTTCAACCTTCTCTTTTTCTTGAAAAGTGTACTTTTGTTCAGTTGCAGATTCTAAAACAGCTATCAAAGCTTGGTTATCTTCTGCCATAAGAATATATAGTCCGGAATCGTAATCTCCTTTAGCATTTCCAGCTTTAACAGTATCAAAATTAGTTAGTTTATCAGCGATTTCACCAGCATAACCAGCCTTAGTGGTAGCATTTACTACTAATATAGATAAATCTGTAGTGTTAATTTCTGGTTTCGGTGATGGCGATGGAGATGATAACGGAGATGGTGACGGAGACATCTCTACTATTGGACTAAGTTGCTCTTCTGTAGTTGATGGCTGAGTAAGTTGTAAAACTCCAAGTCCGATTCCTATTCCAATAGCGACAGTTGCAAAAAATACTGCCAAGGTTACAAAAATCATTTTTAACATGGTTTTAGTCTGATTTTTATTTTTGATTAACTTTCTAGTTTTTTCTGGAGCTGTTTTTTTAGCTTCATCTGATTTTTTGTTTTTTTCTTTTTTTTCAACCACTTTTTCATCACCATCACTAATTTTGAGGCTTTCTAATAAAGTCTCAATTTCATCATCTTCTTTATTTTTTTCCTCTTTAGTTTTGGCTACAGTTGGGTGAGCGATTTTAGGAATAGCAGCGGATATTTTTTCTTCTTCCTCCGTATCAAGTTTTTTTGGTTCAATTTTTTCTTCAGTTTTGTCTTTTGTTTTTTCTTCTTTAAGAGTTGTTTTTTGTGGTTTAGGTAGATCAGATTCTTCAGTTAAATCAACCTCAGGCTTTTCTTCACTTTTTACTGCAGCTGAAGCTTCAATTTTAGCATTGGCTGGTGCTTTCCCTATTTCAAATTGGGGAACTGGATAGTCGCTGATAGATAAAGTTCTCATTCCCGATTCAATAATTTTTTTCACGTAGGAGGGCATTTTACTCTCTTCGTCTTGTTTACCGGCTAATTGTTGAATAGGCAAGGTATCGCTGAGATGTTTTTTAAGTTTTTCTTCGACTAATTCGTTGCTGAGTAGGTAAATAGTTTGAATACTTGGCTCGGCTCCTTTTAAGGTTTTAATTGTTTCAAAGATATTCTCTACTTTTTCCACTGTGGCTTGATTAGCTTGATCAACGCCAATGTAATGAAGGGCTACGTAGAGCATTGAATCAATTTGGATCACGCTAATTGAAGGTTCAAGTGAAACTAATGATTTAATGCTCCAACTAAGTGGAGAAATGCTTTTAATTTTGACTTTAGTTTGTTCGGATGAGATCTGGAGTGATTCTAAAAGAGATTTTTCTAAGGCTGAGAGTTGGACTCTAGTGACGTCACCATGCTCGTTCAAAACAGTAGTGTCTATTTGGTGAGTATCGGTGTTAATTCCAAGCTCAGGAAGCAATTTTTCTGTTAAGTATTCTTTGATTTTTGTGTCTGATTTTTCTTTAACATTTACAATCGTGTTAGTAAATAAAAAGTCGGGCAATATAAGTTGATATTCTTCTGGGTCAATTTTTTTGAATAGCTTTAAAATATTTTCAGCAATAAATTCATTATCATCCATATATTCGCCATTAATTTGACGAAAAGAAGAGATGGTAAAAGTTGATGGCTTTTTACTAGGGAGTAGTTCAGCTAAGTAAGCTACATCTGGCAGAATATAGAGAAGTTTTTGAGTATTTAGCATTTAAGGCAAACCAATAAAATATCTGATTACTGATTATAGTATGCAGGATAATGCCCCGACTTGGCAAGGAGAGATTGAGACTAAATTAATTCTCTATGAATTGAGCCAGCTAAGCCAGTGAGAAGTTTATAAGGAATAGTTTTAGTTATTTTTGCTTGGTTAAAGATTGAGTTTTTAGCTTCTATATCTGCAGAATAAATTTCTACAGCATCTCCAACTTTAGGGTTGTTAACCTCACTCAAATCAACAATAGTTAGATTCATGCAAACTCGACCAATAATAGAACAATATTCATCTTTAATTTTAACCACTCCTTTATTTGAAAGTCGACGATCTATGCCTTCATAATAACCAGCAGGCAAGATGCCAATAGTCATGTTTTTAGGTGCTTTGTAGGTTAAGCCATAGCTAACCAGATCACCTTTTTGAAGTTGTTTGATTTGGATAAGAGTGGATTGAAAGGTTAAAGCTGGTTTGAGTTGTTCGATATTTTTATCAAAAGGAGAAATTCCATAGCTAGCTAAACCAGCTCGAATAAGATTAAAATTATTATTTTTAACCTTAAAAGTACCGGCGGAAGCGGAAATATGTCTCCATTTAGGATTTATTTTGTGATCGTTGAGAATTTGTAAAGCCTGATGATAATTTTTAAGTTGTTTTTTAGTGAATGATAGATCGGTGGGATTATCGGCATCTGCAAAATGAGAAGCTAGGCCTTCAATTTTTAAACTTTTAAATTTTTGGAGCTCTTTAATAAAATTGGATAGATTTTTAACTTGAACTCCCTCCCTACTCATTCCTGTATCAATAAAGATATGAATACTGCACCCCGATTGATACTTGTTTAAAGCTTTGGCTGTTTCTAGATCAAAAATAGAATAATGGAAAGGTAATGATTTAATAGCGTAATTTTTAGGATCTGTATAACCAATAATAAGGATTGGAGTTTTAGTATTTTGTTTGTAGAGCTCGTAGGCTTCATAAAGACTATCAACTATTAAAAATGATGGTCTGAGTTTGTCAAAAATTGGAGCAACTGTAGTTAAGCCATGGCCGTACGCATTACTTTTAAGAACGGGAGCGACTAGGCATCCAGGTTGAAGTTGTTGAAGAAAACGGTGATTATGAATTAGAGACTGCTTACTAATCAGAATCTTATTGAGATGGTGATATGGTTTTCGTTTAAATATAGAAAGCATAAGGGAGGGTGAGTCCGGTGGGACTCGAACCCACGACGCACAGCTTAAAAGGCTGTCGCTCTAACCAACTGAGCTACGGACCCTTGGTTAACTTAAGTTTAGCAATTAAACTCAAGAACAGCAATTATAACAGGCTTTTTTTAATTAAGGTATACTTTTATAACTATGCCAGAACTACCTGAAGTTGAAACTGTTAAGCGTCGACTTAAAGAAATTCTCCCAGGAAGAAAAATTGCTTCAATTAAAGTTTTGCATGAAAAAAGTTTTCGGGGTAATAAAAAAGATCTTCAAAATAAAGAAATTCAAGATGTGACCCGCAAGGCTAAATTAATTAGAATCCATTTGCCAAATAAGCAAAATTTACTCACTCACCTGAAAATGACTGGACAACTAATTTTTACTGGAGATGGTGTTAGAGTCGGCGGGGGTCATCCTACAGCCGATTGGGTTAAAGATTTACCTAGCAAGCATACACGACTAATTTATAATTTTACCGATGGATCAAAGCTTTATTTTAATGATCAAAGAATTTTTGGTTGGATGAAATTCATGAGTGATGCAGAAATATTAGCAGAGTTTAGTAAATATGGTCCTGACGTAAATGACAAAACACTTACAGTTGAGTATCTTCAGGAAAAATTTAGTAATCGTAGAATTCCTATCAAACAAGCCATTATGATGAATCAAATTATGGCCGGTTTAGGAAATATTTATGCTTGTGAGGCACTAAATGTAGCCCAGATTTCTCCATTTAGACCAGCGAAAAGCTTAAGTTTTAAGGAATTAAAGAAATTTTTAACTGCAGCCCAGCAAGTTATTAAGGAAGGTTTAAAATATGGGGGTACAACCTACGATGGTAAGTATGTCCATGTAGATGGCATGTCTGGTTCTTATCAGGATATCATGAGAGTGTATGGACTTAAGGGTGAAAAGTGTCAACAATGCGGGGGTGAGATTATTAAAACCAAAATTGGTGGCAGGGGGACATTTTATTGTGAAAGCTGTCAGAGTTAAAGATAACTTTTGAGAATATTAACTGATTTTTCTAGTTTTTGTTTTTCTTCCCAGTTGAGTTTAATTTCAAT
>CAYREI010000045.1:0-3774 GCA_964423285.1 uncultured Pseudomonadales bacterium
CAAAAAAAACACAAAGGAAATTTAATTCCTATATCTTTAAATATACTATAAAAACACATCTGAAAAAAGGGAGTACTACGCGATATTTAACACACTTTTTAAAAGATTAACTATTTTTCTAAAAACCCATTAATTATTAACTCTTCAGCTTGCTTTTTATTTAACCCACGACTCATTAAATAAAATAAGTGCTCATCTAGAACATTGCTAATACTAGCTGCATGAGAGCATTCAACATCATCGGTTAAAATTTCTAGATCAGGAATAATTTCAGCATGGGCTTGATCTGATAAAAGCAAAATACGCTCTGTTAAAGACGAACGGCTTTGACCGCAATCTGAATCAATAATAATTCTCCCTTTAAATTTTAATTGGCTTTTATCTCGCACTACACCTTTTAAAATTACTCGAGCTTGGGTGTGAGGGGCTTGATGGTAAATAGTTATATCTACCTCCACTTTTTCTTCACCCCTAGTCTCAAATATTCCCACAATCTCTATTTCTTCACCAGGGTTTTTAAGCTCGATCACATGCTTGCCTGGTTTTTTTAATTCGATTATTTTCATCCAATACTACCCTTCATCTCATGATCAATGAGTTGATTCATCTCAACTGCATATTCCAACGGTAATTTTTTAACCAAATCTTCAATAAAACCATTTACGATCATTTTACGTGCAGTCTCTTCAATAATTCCGCGACTCATTAGATAAAATAGTTGATCATCGCCAATTTTAGAAACCGTGGCTTCATGTTGAACCTCTACTTGAGAATTAAAAACTTTATCGATTGGATAAGTATCACAACGAGACTCAGAATCTAATAACAGAGCATCGCAAACAACAACATTTTTACTATGATGAGCTTTAGGACCTACTGAAACTAAACCTCGATAACTAGATCTGCCACCACTCTTACTAATTGATTTAGAAATAATAGTGGAACTAGTATAAGGAGCTAAATGGATAGCTTTAGCACCTGTATCCTGATGTTGGCCAGAACTAGCCAAAGCCATCGACAAAACTTCTCCCCTGGCTCCTTTGCCAGCTAAAACAAAGCCTGGATACTTCATAGTTACTTTTGAACCCATATTAAAATCAGTCCAAATCATCTCACCCTCTTCTTCTACAAAAGCGCGCTGAGTAACTAAATTGTAAATATTTTTATACCAATTCTGAACGGTCGTATACTGACATCTAGCACCTTTTTTAACAAAAATTTCTACTACTCCACTATGTAGGGAGCTAGAAGAAAACTTGGGAGCTGTACAACCTTCAATGTAGTGAACTTTGGCTCCCTCATCAACAATAATTAGAGTTCGTTCAAACTGACCTGAATTTTCTGCATTTATTCTAAAATAAGCTTGAAGTGGCAATTTTACATCAACGCCAGGAGGGACATAAACAAATGATCCACCAGACCAAACCGCCGCATTTAAAGCAGCAAATTTATTATCACTAGCAGGAACAACTTTTCCGAAATACTCTTTTATTAAATCTTCATGTTTTACTAAACCCTCGTCCATAGATAGGAACTCTACCCCATGTTTAGCCCAAATATTTTTCAGCGAGCCATAAACTACTTCACTGTCGTATTGGGCTTTGACTCCAGCTAAAACTTTTTGCTCAGCCTGAGGAATACCTAATCGATCAAAGGTAGCCTTAATTTCTGGGGGCACATCTTGCCATGAAGAAACCTGATTGTCTGTGGGGCGTAAATAATATCTAATTTTATTAAAATCAATTTCTGATAAGTCGACTCCCCAACTTGGCATCGGTTTAGCCTGAAAAACTTCATAGGCTTTCAAGCGTCTTTGTAACATCCACTCAGGTTCATTTTTAAGTGTAGAAATTTCTTCAATAACCTGTTTATTTAAACCAGGTTCAGAAATATATTTATAAGAATCAGTTGAAAAAGCATAACCATGTTTATAACGTGCCATGCTAACTCCATTTTTGATAACCATTTTTTTCTAATTTTTTCACTAAACTTCTATCACCGCTCTCCACCACTTTGCCCCCAACTAATACATGCACAAAATCAGGCTGGATATAATCTAAGATGCGCTGATAGTGAGTAATTAATAACACGCCAGTATTATATTTTTTAATATTTCTTTTAATCCCAGCTGCAACGATTTTAATCGCATCAATATCTAAGCCCGAATCAGTTTCATCTAAAATCGCGAACTTTGGTTCTAATACTGCCATCTGTAAAATTTCTAATCTTTTCTTTTCCCCACCAGAAAAGCCCTCATTCAGGCCTCGTTTAAGCAAAGCTAAATCAACCTGCAGTTCTTGAGCCAATTTTTCTAAATAATTTCTGAAAGATAATACTGAATCAAATTGTTTATGTCCCAGGGCACCTTCTCTCGCGTCACGATTCACCTTGTTTTTTTGATCATAAAAACGTGATTTGTAAGCTTGACGAAGAAAATTTTGGACCTTTACCCCAGGAATCTCCACCGGATACTGGAAAGCTAAAAACAATCCAGCTTGAGCACGTTTGTCTGGTGAAAGAGCTAAAATATCCTGATCATTCAAAGTAACCTTGCCATTGATAACTTTATAATCTGGGTGACCAGCTAAAGTGTGAGCTAGAGTAGATTTTCCAGAACCATTGGGACCCATGACCGCATGAACCTCACCAGGTTTAACTTTAAAATCAATTCCCTTAAGGATTAATTTATTATCTATTTTTACTTGCAAGTTCGAAATAATTAGGTTCGACATAATTTAAAAGCAGTTCTTATTTCTTGAGCTACACTCCCATAAAGTTTTAAGTCATCAAGCTCTGTTGGTGAAAACCAACCAATCCCATCTGTTTCTTCGACGTTTTTTTTAAAACTTAGGTCTTTACTAGCTGGTTTAACTAAAAAAAGGAAGTTACAGTGTTGCTCGCATCCTCTTTTCCACATTTTACTATTTGCAGTCGGCTTTTTACCTTGAGTTCTAATATAGTAATTATCTTCACATACCCAATGCAAATTAGTCGTAATTGGATTGGGCAAATATTCGCTATTGTCTGGAGATGTTGATAAGTTTGGGTCATAGGCTTTAACTTTTATTCCAGTTTCTTCCCAAAATTCTCGCTCTGCAGCTTGATGGGGTAACTCATCGGAATCAATATGTCCCCCAGGACAAAGCCAACCACCAATTTTTTTGTGTTTAATCAACATAACTTTACCTTTATGAATTAAACATCCTGAAGAAGTTAAACAAATCTTAGCATCAATATTTTGTAATTTTTTCATGAGGCCACATTATATCAGGCTCATTTGAACTCCATTACCCTTATCTGGAGTAAAAGAAAAATCAACATCGCATTCTATTAAACGATTCCATCTATTCCTAAATTTTACCTTACCCTTAGCTAAGCCATAATCATATAAATCTCTGGTTACTGCCACATCTTGTAAACAATAATCTCGTAGCTTATCTAATTGACCGGTTCGATAATACTTAATTGCATCTAAACCATCTCCACTCTTACCTATCCCCAAAGTTTCTTTAGCCACAGCATCTAAACCAATTCGATGCCCTACACTTTTTTTAATTCGATCCATAATATCTAAAGTTGGAATTTGACTAATATCGCCTGAATAATACTCAACCATAGTAGGCATATCAAAACCATCAATGTTAAATCCCACTACTACATCAGCCGTTTCTAAAATTGGAAATAAGTTAGGTAAGTCATTTTCAAAAAAACCTTTCGATTCTCCTTTACCATTCATCCCGTCTCGAATAGCAATTCCCACAAAAGAAATTCCCA
>CAYREI010000046.1:0-3718 GCA_964423285.1 uncultured Pseudomonadales bacterium
GGTTGGATTAATTTTTGGTGCCGCACCAGCTAATAGAGCTTCTAAACTATCTCCAATTGAAGCTCTAAGATACGAATAATGTTATACTGAACTTGATGAACATCACTAGAATCATAATTAAAATTTTACTCTTAACCTCGATCGTAGGTGGAGGTTTATACGCTGCTAAACAAAATAATTCAATCAACGATTTACAACTAGTGAAAAAATTTGAAGAAAAAAAAGAACAATTTCAAGGTTCGGTTAAAGGCATCAGTGATAATGTGACTAATCAAACTCAACAATTAACAACCAGAGGTCAAGAGGTAGGCACACATGTTAATAATATTCTAGGAGAATATATTAAACCAACTGAAAATAACCAAAGCAGCGAAAACTCTTCTCAAGATAATGAATCTAGTGAAAATAATTCTACCGATGATCAAGATAAACCAATTTATGAAGAAACCCTAGATTACGGTCGATATCTATATTGTCAACAAGTTATTAAAGATTATGAGAATCAACATCCTTGATAATAAAACTATAAATTAGCCCTGACCCTAATTCCAGCCTCGACCTGTTTTTTATCAACTCCATATTTAAGCCTTGAAAGTTGTTTAATCATTTCCGCTAGCTTGGGGTTCTTACGTGCCTGCTGAGACTCCATATCTTTGATTAGTGACATACTAAATGATGGCACTGGCTCATTGTTAACAATAGTTTTGATATAAACATGGTACTTCTCAATATTAGTTAAATCAGATTCATTAAAAGTAGGTACAAATTCATGCTGAAGAAAGCTAGCATCAGTGACACCGATACGAAAGCTAATCATAGTGCCCACGTTACCAAAAACTGCGTTCTTTACTTCTTCATCAATCTGGCTAATATACTGATTGGCGACTGTTAAATTTAACCTATATTTACGGGCCTCAGATAAAATTACCGCAAAATCTTCTGTGGCAAAATTCTGGAACTCATCTACATACAAAAAGAAATCTGGCCGCTGTTTCATGGGCATATTTTGTCGACTCATAGCAGCAGCCAACACTTTAGGAATTAAAATTAAACCTAAAAACTTAGCGTCTTCCTCTCCTAAAATACCCTTAGCGAGATTGCAAAGAATAATTTTTTTATTATCCATAGCTTCTCTAAAACTAAAAGCACTTTTAGGCTGACCAATAATATTGCGCATGGTTCGATTAGTTACAAATCGACCAAACTTAGACACAATATAGTCAAGAACTTCCGACTTATGAAAATCAGACGTTTGTGCAATTTGATCAGTCCAGTAGCGTTTAACTATTGGATCTTTAACATAAGGTAAAAGTTCATCCACATATTTACTATCAGTTAAAGCCCTAACCAGCTCCACAAAAGTTGCTCCTGGCCGAGACATAATTGTTAACATCGCATTTCTAATAGCATGCTCAAACCTAGGCCCAATAATTCCAGTTCTATGAGGATCATAAAGCTTGTACATCAGATTAATCACACTGCTAGCAATAAAATGCATTTCATCTTCTGTATCAGCTTCCATGATGTTCATTCCCATTGGTCGCTCTAAATCTGAAGGGTTAAAATAAATTACGTCTTCAGCTCTCTCTGGTGGCATTAACTCTAAGATGTCTTCTACAAAATCTCCATGAGGATCAATCGCGCATACACCATGACCGGCTTCAATATCTTGTAAGATTAATTCTTTTAAATACTCTGACTTCCCAGTACCAGTTTTACCCACGATATAAGAATGGCGACGACGATCTTCGAGGCTCATGTAAACATCTCTTTCTTCACCACGATAAAAAGATTTACCTAAAAACAAACCTTCGCTTGGTATTTCATTGGGGGCTGGAGCACTTTTAGCATTTAATTTTTCAATATGGTGCGTCTCTACAGTCTTATTAGGAAAATGAAAAATAGTAGCTAATTCTTCAGTATTTAAAATTGGAGTAGTCCGGTGAAATAAGGGCATATAACGATATAAAAAATCAATCATAAACAAATGCTTGGGGAAAAATCTAATTTTAGTAAAATTATTATAACCAGACCTAAATTGAGAAAAAGTTCCTTTAATATTATTAAAATGAGATTCGGCAATAGCACTATTATCAGCTGAAACTACAATCCTAATAGCTACTCTAAACCCAGGCTTTTCTGCTTTGGTAGCAATCGCTTCCATCTCTTTGGGGTCGTGACCATAGGTGGCAGTATCAGGATCAGCTTCACGCTTTTTTTCTCGACTAATGTAGGATTTACCTGTTTTCTGCCATTTTTTAGGAGCTGGCTCCAAAACTAATTGTAAAATAGCACCTTCACCAAAACTCATCTTAGACATGGCTGACGTTATTAATGATAAGCCATCAGTAGGCAGATCCTTATAAGTTCTAAGAGGCAAATAAGTAGGTTTCTTTAATTTCAATGCTGCAAAAGCCACCTTACCCTTTTCATTAAAAATATTGACTTCATCAATTTCTTTAATATCTGCTTGAGGATAAGCCCCATGAATTTGTTTCTCTACTAAATCCTTAATTTTACGCGGACAGTTAACATGAAACCCTATTTTCTCTTGCAACGCTACTATTTCAAAAGAAAAAATGTCTTCTGGTTTCATGAATTGAAATGGACCTGATTTTTTTAAAGAATACAACCCAGTAAACATTTGCTCTGCAGCGTCGATTTTAATTTCATTATCTCTGGGTAAACGAACTAACAAGGTAACAAAATTTAAAGCATAGTCCTCTCGACGACGATGTTTAATCCATTGAAGAAACATATATCCAAACACCACTAACAAAACTACTAAAAGCAAAATTAGTGCTCCCCTAATGCTCCACTCAATTAATCGTTGTAAAAAAAGATTTGGGTCCGTCATTTGTTACTACTTATTACTATATATAATTTTATGATGTTGATGATTCCTGTTTATAGATTACCTCACCAGCAAACATCTTCATTATTTTTTTACTCCACTCTACTAACCACCTTATGCTTAAATATAAAGGTTTTTTTTGACCAGCTTTTTCTTCTTCAGCTGTAATTGGTAGAACAATTACTGGCTTTTTAATGGACGGATGAGCGACTGATGGCGCAGTAGTGCCATCTGCAATCACCACTTCATTTAAAACTTGGTCTCGGTGTTCTTCTACTTTTTGCAAATAGCTTTCAACTTCTACTGGTAACTCTGGAGAAGGTTCATACTCGATTTGCTGTAAGCCTGCTCCGGCTTCAACTGAACTAATATCTGGAGATACATTTCTCACCGTTTCTTTTAGAGAAGTAGTGAGTTGAGTTGGATTTAAAGTATTAGTAACGTCAAGAGTGGCTTGGGGTATTGCTTGGGCAATTGTCCCTGCGCTAGCTGCGACTGAAGAATCCAAAACGCTTTGTTCAATTTTAGTTAATACTTGATCTAAAACATTTAGTTTATCTTTAGTTGTATTAACTGGCGATATTGATTTTAAACTCAATCCAGGCGTAGTTGAAAACGAAGAACGTAGTCGGCTCATTATTCGGGCAGAATCACTCATGTGATCATCATACCATTCACCAAGAGGAACATCTACATAATTACTTAATTAAAACTAGATCGCCAATGCTTAATTGCCACTCAGCTACTTTGCCAGCCTCAGTCTCTAAAATCATATTTACTGGTTGCTTAGGACTATAAATCGGCAGTTCGTTAAAAGGCGTGTTTAAAACTGGAGCAGGTACATCCTTAATTATCTCAACTATT
>CAYREI010000047.1:0-2411 GCA_964423285.1 uncultured Pseudomonadales bacterium
GTTTTTCTCTTCACTTCTACGGGCATAGTTGGTTTAGGAATATCTCTTATCATCCTATATAAAATAGGTGTGTATTTGTATAAAAAAGATATATATATATTTACAGCATTTGTTGCAATACTTATTCATTCACAATTTAACCACACTCTATTTCAACCATTTGTATGGCTATGGATAACTAGTCAAATTCTAGCAATTGAGACAACTAAAACCTAAACTTAACCAAAATTTCTTTTTCAGAAATATTACCGCCCCGATCTTCAACCTTGAATTTAAGTTTATTTTCACCTTCCTCTAATTTGAAACTCATAGAAAAACTGCCATTTGATTTAGCATAAACTAAGCGGTCATTAATAAAAACTTTGGCTTGAGGCTCAGTCGTACCTTTAATCGTGGTAATTTGATTCTTTCGCAACTCTATATTGGCTCCATCCTCAGGACTTTCAATCTCAATTTCAGGAGCCAATGTATCAAGTTGAACACTATACTCCCGAGTTTGGACTGATTCATTGCCAGCTTCATCAATGCTGAAAACAGCTAGAGCGTTTTCACCTTCTGTCAAAAAAGCTGTAAATTTAAATTCACCTCCATCATCAATCTTTACATCCTTTGATTGTTCGCCATTAACTACCAACACCACTTGACTACCAGCCTCTCCCACGCCAGAAATGGGTAAGGAAGCACTGTTAGTAGCTGAAACTGGTGCGGCTAAAATTGGAGTCTGAGGTGGGACTTGATCTTGAGATTCAACTAACCCGCCACTGCCGTTTAAAAATCCGTCAGCCAATCTGATAAATTGAGGCATAATAAAAAAGATAAAAACTGCCAATAAAGAAATAGCAATAATGACTATCAGTACAGTTTGGCGCATTATTTTTTGCTGTTGTTTTTTCGAAATTCTGGATCTAGCCATAATATATAAGATAACATAATTTTTATTGAGCCTGCGGTCGGAGTCGAACCGACGACCTACGGTTTACGATACCGTTGCTCTACCAACTGAGCTACACAGGCGTAATGGTGAACTAATAGACTATGAGCGGCGAACGGGGTTTGAACCCGCGACCTTCTACTTGGGAAGCAGACGCTCTACCAACTGAGCTATCACCGCTAGTAATTTTATTGTATCAAATTGAGAAAAAAAAATTAGATAAGAACAGTACTTTTTATGATATAATTTAATGTAGTATTTATCAATTTACTTACCCTATAAATCAATTAAAACATATGCCAATTTCCAAAAAAGAACAAAAAATGCCATTAGATGAAACTATTAAACAAAATCCAGAATGGCAAACGGAAGAATGGCAGACGGTAGTTGATTTGAGTGAAAATTCTGAATTTTTAAAAGACCTCGAAACATATTGGCAAAAATTTTCAACAAAAAGAGGAAAAACTTTCAAGGAAGAATTAATAACTGAAAAATATCCAAAATCAGCGAAATGCCCTCATGGAAGAATTAGACTAAGATTTTCCAGAGAAACAATAAACTATCTCAAAAATACTGTTGAATGCAATACTACTTTTACTATCTCTTATGACTCAAAACTTGGATTGATTGTGGGTCATAGGGAATTTGTAAATGGTGTGACGATAAAAAGATTTGAGGGTACTCTTGATGAGTTTAATAAACATATAAAAAAAGAAATTAGCGTAACAGAAAAAATTCACTCTCAAAACCTATTTGCCCAAGCTGCAAAGTAAATAATATACACTTTCTAGTAACTATGAAAAAAACACTTACGAATGGATTATTAGAAGGCTACACAAAAGGAAATACATCAGATGTGACAAGAGGAAATTTTAAAGGAAAAAGAAGTGTTGTTGCTACAGATGAAGGAACTTATCACGATGAATGGTTTGCCACCACCCATAGTGGGGGAGGACAAGAACTCGTCAAAACTCCAGAAGGCTCACATACAAGACTTTATGGTGGTGGGACTCCCAAACCAGAAGAACTTACTAAGCTTGATATTACAATTAAAGATGTGAATATTTATCTTAAAAAGATGATTCTTGAGCTTGGAGATAAAACAAGACTAACTAATAACTGCACACCTGAACCTGATGGAAAATGGCAATATAGCTATAAAATTGCTAGCAAACATGAATCTACCGATGTAGTGACAGCAACTGAAACCATTACCTACAATGGAATTGAAGTGCATGTTCACGCATTTATTCTGTGTCCAATTCTGTAGATACACAAACAATAGCCAATAAAAAAACAATAAATTAGCTTGGGTTTTAAGTGAAATAATTGAGAAAAATAGTTGATTCTATTTGTCTTCTACTTCTGAAACATTATCAGAGACAGCCTCTTTTACTTCCGGAGTGTCTTGATTAGGTTCATCGCTAGTCTGACTTTCGTCAGCTTTATCAGCAACTAAGTCAATTGCCTCAACATTTTC
>CAYREI010000047.1:2511-3590 GCA_964423285.1 uncultured Pseudomonadales bacterium
GAAGATCTTGGTCTTCTGGAATCATTATTATCATTGCCTCTACTATTGCCTCTTTTTTCAAAACACTCACTACAATAGATTGGTTTACCAGAGGTGGGCATAAAAGGCACCCTACAAGGTTTATTACAGTCAGAACAGACTGCATCATACATTTGATGACTACGTCCATTTTGTGAATCATGGCGAGATCTGTCAAAACCTCTACCTCCAGAACTTCTTCTACCTTGAGATCTTCTCGAATCGTTGTTGCTAAAATTTCTCATAATCAATTTCTTCTTGGCTATTAATGTGATTTGATTATACCAGGGATAAGCCCATTACCATAATGGACGAACTTGAGCGGAATTGGGTGGAATAAATAAGCATCTCACTTGAAAAAATTTTAGATGTGATATGGAATATTATTCTAAGCCCAGAATATCACTTAAACGCCTACTTGATTCTTCAGGACTTTGAGGGTCATAGAGAAATGTTTTCCAACCACGCTTTCTAGCAACCTCAAGATTTTCATTTTTATTATCTATAAAAAATATTTTCTCAGAATCTAGCCCAGACATTTCTTCAGCTATTTTGTAAATTTCTTCTTCTGGCTTCTGATACCTAACAACACTGGAGTCTACTACCGCATCCCAATCAATGTCGGGTATTAAGTTTCTTTTTTTGATTAGTGCAAGCATGCGAGGAAACTGATTTGTTAATAGTCCTACTTTGTAATTCTGCTTAGTCGCCTTAGAAATTGACCAAATGGATTCATTAAGCTCAAAACGATTTGCAAAATCAATTAACATTGAATAATTTTTAGGGATTGCTAATCCAAGCTCCTTTTCAAGGATCGGAGCTAAATTGTCTATATCAAAGTCAACACAAACTCTTGGTTTATATTTCAACAAAAGCTTTTCATACTTTTCATCTAAATCTTTAGTGACTCCCAAGTCTCTTTTCATTTCATCCCACTTATTAGTTCCTGAATAATCTAATAAAAGGACTCCGCCCACATCAAAATAAACAAATTCAATATTTTTCATAATTATCATTATAACAATAATAAAAATAAGAGACTAAAAATCTGATATATATTG
>CAYREI010000048.1:0-3581 GCA_964423285.1 uncultured Pseudomonadales bacterium
CAGCACGATTTTCTCCGCTGGCTTCACCAATACCCATTAAGGCTGATCCAGACTCGGTCATGATAGTCTTTACATCGGCAAAATCAACATTAATTAATCCCGGCACAGTAATTAGGTCGGAAATTCCTTGGACTCCTTGGCCTAAAACATTATCGGCCAATCTGAAAGCATCTAATAATGTCATTTTTTTATCAACTACTTCCATTAGACGTTGATTGGGAATGACGATTAAGGTGTCAACTTTGTTTCTAAGTTCTTCAATACCTTCTTCAGCGGTTCTCATTCGATGTACACCTTCAAAAGCAAATGGTTTAGTTACAACAGCTACAGTTAGGGCTCCAGCATCCTTAGCGATCTCAGCAATTACTGGAGAAGCACCTGTTCCAGTACCTCCACCCATACCAGCAGTAATAAAAACCATATCAGAATCAAAAAGAATATCTTTAATTTTTTCTTTACTCTCATCAGCCGCAACTCTACCCACTTCAGGGTCAGCTCCAGAACCAAGACCTTTGGTGAAATTTTGACCAATTTGCAATTTAGTTTCAGCTTTAGAAGGAAGAAGAGCTTGGGCGTCAGTGTTAATTGAGATAAACTCAACTCCTTGAATTTGACCTGATTCGATCATGGAATTAATTGCATTACCACCTCCACCACCAATCCCAAGGACTTTAATTTTAGCAAAAGTGGTGTTTGAAGGTTTAACTAGAGCCATAAGAGTTAACTAGAATTTGATTTTAACTTCTAAATTTAAATTAGTCAAAGTGTATCACAAAATTATGGCATTAATGATTTGAAAAATGAGCTAATTTTTTCAAATAGGTTATTGCCAAAAATTGGCTTGAAGAAAGAGCTCAATTTAATTCCACCACCAACTGTGGTTCTACCGCTATGTTGTCGGCCATATTCTAAAAGTCCAATACTATTTATGAATGAAGGCTTATGGATATCCATAGTTAAGCCTTTTATTTCTTTAGGCATGCCTATTCTAGCTGGGAGATTTAGAACTCTTTTAGCAACTTCTTTTATCTCTACTGTTTCTGCGCCACCACCAGAAATAATTACTCCTGCAGGTACTACTGGCATTAGATTATTTTGGTCAAGGGTTTTTAGCACCATAGAAAAAATTTCTTTCATCCTAGGAATCATGATGCCTTCGACGATTTTCTTTTTTGATAAATTTTCAACTGTCTCATTAATACCCAGATCAGAGGGATTAATAACGTCAATTCGTTTTTTTCTTTTTGAAAATTCTTCTTTACTTTCTCCAGCCTTAGGTTTCATAACATCGGGATTGTCACTGGTAAGACCTAATTTAATTTTTTCAGCGGTTTCTAAGCTCACTCTGCAACCCAAAGCGATGTCTTGAGTAATATGTCTAGCACCTATTGGTAAGGCAGCCGATAGTTCTAGGGTTCCTTCCACAAACACGGAAATTGAGGTAGAACCAGCTCCAATATCAACTACTACCACTCCTAGTTCTCTTTCAGTCTCTGAAACTACAACCTCAGCAGCTGCTAATCCTGAAAAAACAAAACCATCAACATTTAATCCTAAATCATGAACACATTTTTCAAGATTTTTTAAAGCTGTGGTCATACCAGTAATAATATGAGCTTCTGATTCAAGCCTAACTCCGTTCATTCCCACCGGATCCTTAATTCCTTCTTGGGAATCAACCTTAAAGTCTCGAGGAATAACGTGAATAACAGTTCTATCAGCTGGTAGTGAAATGGCACGCGCAGCTTCAATAACTCTTTCTACATCTTGATGAGTTATTTCTTGATTGGGCGAAGCTACCGCCACAACGCCTTTAGAATTTTGCGATTTAATATGAGTGCCTGAAACTGAAACATAAGCACTTTTAACATCAAATCCTGCCATTCTTTCAGCAGCATCTAAACTTTCAGTCATGGTAGTGACTGCTTTCTCCAGATCTACTATTTGACTTTTTCTAATTCCATGAGAGGGAATGGCAGCTACACCTTTAACTTGAAGCTGATTGGTCTCTTCATCCAAAGTAGCAATTAACGTAGTACATTTATCAGTACCTAAATCAATTGCAGTAATTACCCGGGAACGAGGCATATATTCGATGATAACAGAAGAAAGAAAGATATGTCGAGTCTCAAGACTAAGGAGTTTGAGAAGTTTTTAGTAGTGGAAATTTAAATCTTAAATCGATCTTGTTAATTTGTAGATCTATAGCGTTCAAATCAAGTTCATCTAAAATAATTGAGAGCTTAGCAATCTGTTTTTCGAGTTCATTTTCTTGGGCCAAGGCAATTAAGTTTTCATGCAATAAAATTTCAATCTGGTGAGAATTATGAATTTTTATATTGTTATAAGAAATATTTTTGGAAGCTAATAGCTGAATCAAGTTGAGATTTAATCGATGAAGGCGAGTAGTGATGCAATTTTCTTGAATTGGTTCTACCCAATCATAAACTTCGATAGTGGGAAGATTTTGTTCTGTAGAGATGAGTTGAGTTAAACCATTCTCAGATACCAATAAAAGTATGTCCTGCGGGAAGGTTCTGATTAAATAGCTATTAGGTTTGCGAGAAAATTTTAAGACAACTGTGGCTGGCCAAGATTTAGAGATGGAGTCAAGTTGATATAAATTAAGGTCTAAGCTACGAACGTGAGTTTCTAGTGGAGAAAATAAAAATGATTTTCCTTGAATTAATTTCAGTTGCTGTATTAATTCTGATGGACAAGCCTGTCCATCTATTTGACAACTAACTTTTTTAATTTTGAGTATTGTTGGGGCAAATTGAGTGATAATAATAATCAAAATAAAGAAAGCTATTAAACTAAGGAATGCCAGGACTTTACGTGGCATGAGTTAAATTAAGTAATAACTGGTAAATTTTATCTACTGCATTGGTGGTTCTATTAATAGATTGAAGGTTTTTAAGAATTTTTTCACGATTTTTTTTGAGTTGTTTAAGTTGATTAATTAGTGTCTGAGAAGAGAGCTGTTCTTGAGGTAAAAGCAAAGCTGCTTTTTGATTACTTAATTCTTGAGCATTTTTTAATTGTTCATCATGATGAGAGTCAGGTAAAGGGATAAAAATAGTAGGAATATTTTTAATTGTTAGCTCCATTACAGTATTAGCTCCAGCTCTGGAAATAGCAGCATAGGCTTGATTGTAAATCCAAGACATTTCAATACCGCTAGCCCACTCTTTGATAAAGTAGTTATATTGTTGTTCTATTGGCAATTTATTTTTTGCTCGTTCGAGCTGCTGTTTATAATTAGATTTTATGTTGGAGCTGCCACACAAATGGACAATCGTCCATTCTTGAGTTAATTTTGGCAAGGATTTTTCAATCACATTATTAATTATCTCGGAGCCTTGACTACCGCCCGTAATTAATAAAATTGGTTGACAAGATTTTTGAGAAACCCATTTAGGTTGAGTTGCTTGCAAATTAAGTAGTTCTGGTCGGATAAGATTGCCTGTCAAATGAGTCTTTGTTTGCGGAAAATACGATATAGAAGTAGGATAAGAAATAGCTATCACATCAGCTAATTTAGCAATAAATTGATTGGCAAAACCAGCAGCATGTGTTTG
>CAYREI010000049.1:0-3189 GCA_964423285.1 uncultured Pseudomonadales bacterium
TGATCAAAGGATTTGATCCAACAATGCCAAGAACAATTCCTAAAAAAGCAATGATGGTTAGAATTATGCAAATTGAAGTAGCGTTTTGATAGGGTTTAGCCATTTATTTTTTTATTGTAGCATTATTAATGGTGACATGAGGCTTGATTTAGCAATGGCATAAATATTACTCAATTTGTTATGAAAAAAAGAGTAAAAATTTGCTTAATTGATGCAAAAGAAGTTAACTTGGCTAAAAGTCATGCATCATTAAACATTATGATGCTGGCATCTTATCTTATTGATCATCATACGATAAACAAAGAAGATGTCCGAATAGTAAATGTATTTTTTGAAGACCCGCTCGATGCAATTAGAGATTTTAATCCTGACTTAATAGGATTATCTGTACTTACACCCTCATACCCTTACTCATTAAAAGTAGCAAAGTCAATTAAAAAAGTGTCAAAAAAGCCCATCATTATTGGCGGCCATCATATATCGGGATCTCCAAGTACTTTAAACAAAGTATTTGATGTTGGTGTATTGGGTGAAGGTGAATTACCTTTAACAGATATTGTCAACTTACTCAAGCAAGGAAAGAAATTAACAAATAAGAATTTGCGTAATATTAACAACTTAGCTTTTCATAAAAAATCAGGAGGGGTTCAAGTAAATAAGCTCAGGCCAGTATTGCCTTCTAATGACATACCCAGAATTGATTGGTCATTAATCACAAAGGAGGAAGTATACAGTTATGAAACCGTGATCAAAAACGACAAAACAGAAGTGGTTAAAATGTCCAGAATCTTTACTGCTCGAGGATGTCCATATAAATGTAAATTTTGTGCATCTCAAGTCATATGGCCCCGCATAGGTGGTTTTCGTTTTTTTCCTGTAACTAGAGTTGGTAATGAAATTGAAGAACTATATGTTGAACATGGGGTAAAAGACATTCATATTTGGACCGATACTTTTGCCGTAACTAAAGTTAGGCTGAAGCAGTTAATAGAAGATTTGGAAAAGCGCGATCTATTAGGTAAGGTGCAGTTCCATCATGTATTTGTCAGGGCAAATCTAATCGACAAAGAATTTGTACAAATGTTCAAACAATTTGGGGTTAATTCTGTCATGTTTGGAATAGAAAGTGGAAGTCAAAAAATACTGAGTTATTTAAAAAATGGTTCACTGTTGGTAAAAGATGTTAAAAACGCCGCAAAGTTATTTGGAGATAAAGGAATATTAATTGAAGGCAGTTTCATGTTGTTCAATCCTGATGAAGATGAAGACGATCTGGCTAAGTCATATGACTTAGCCAGATGGCTGGCTAAACAAAAAATAGTGTTTAGATTAGAATTTTATAGCACCACCCCATATCCAGGCACTGAACTATGGAATGAGGCTGTGCGCAGAAAATTAGTCGATGAATACAATATAAATTGGCAAGACTATGTTCTAATTTTTCCTGATGAAAAAAATGTGCTTCCCAAAGTATTTTTTAAAGGAAAAATGTCTGACAAAGATCTGGTAGATACTTGGGGAAAGTTCCAGGCAATTCGGGAAAAAGTAATTGAAAGAAACAGTAAAAGGCCCGGATGGAAAGAAGGACTAATAGCCGGACAAAGTTACAGAGACCAATTGATTAATAACTATTACAAAAAGAAGTCAAGAAAAAGGTTAGTTAAAAAGACAATAAAATTCTTAAAAAATCCTGTCCTTGGAGTTAATCAAGTAATAAAAAAGCCTAGCATAATTAGTTATTCGGTTAAAGAATTGATACACATTTTTAGTTAAAACTGTCTCGATTTACTAAGATTCAGTGAAGATCTTGGAGAAAGAGATTAAAATAGGTTTCAACACCATTCACTAGTCCCTGCAGCAGCAAAAAAGACCTTTGAATAGGTCTTTTTTAATTTGTGATAGAATGTGTAGATATGACGAAAGATCAAAATCTATCTGGGCGGGAACTTCATCACTTACTTGAATCAGCTCGTGAGGGTGACAATTTATCATCAGCGTTGGAATTGGGAATGCGTTCTTTATTGGCTTATGCCCAAGAAAAAGACCAACTGGGTTTTGCTGAAGCGCTGGACTCTATTTTTATAGTTTTTAAACATCTTCACCGACAACAAAAATTCAAACCTTATTGGATATTGGCAGGTGCAATTGTTAGGTCCAGTGTGGAGATTGCTGAAAAATCAGGTGATAACCAAGCATTGGCTTTACCTCAGTTGAATTTAGCTGAGTTTTTAGAAGAATCAGGAGAATTAAAACAGGCAAAAGAGATGTATCAGAAAGCTGTGCGCTCAATGACTCAATTCCCTCATCCAGAGCATGATCGGCCAGCAGTTCTAGTACTGATGAAGTTGCGCTTAGCACTTTGCGAGTTAGTTTTGGGTGATCAGACAGCAGTGACAAATATTGAAAGCTTTTTAGCAGAGTTAGCTGCGGATACAGGGGTTGATGCAGATTATAATTGTAAAGTTTGGATTTCAGGTGGATATTTGCGTTTGGCTGAACATTTCAAAAATAAAGATCTTAAATTAGCTCAGGAATATTTGCAGCAAGCTCAAGAAATTATTGAAAATGACGAGCGCTTGCTTTTAAGACGCCAACAATTAGATGTTATGTTAAGCAGATTTAATGATTGATAAGAGTAGCTTGATAACTAACCCAGGTTCCAACACCATTCACTAGTCCCTGCAGTGATATAGTCTGATATAATCTATCAAGATGAAAGAAAATTCTTCATTAATGGATATTCTTAGTAGCCTATCTCCTAATGGTAAAAAATTGTTGGTTTTTATGCTCTCTTCAACAGAAGCTACTATAGATGGATATGGTGTGTTGATGGCAGCAAGTGGATTCTCAAAAGAAGATTGTTTGGAAGCGATACAAGAACTTTCTGATAGAAATTTATTGGAGACAGAAGAAGATGAAAATGAGCAAAAAGCTGTTATTGAAGCCAGAGATAGAATTATTTTTTTTATAAAGAAAGAAATAAATATAATCTTAAAAAACGATCCAGATACTAATCTAGATCTAGTTTGGAGTAGTTTTTATCCCTTGGTATTAATGGCAAAAAAAGAATTAGAATAAGTTCCAGCACCATTCACTAGTCCTCACAACAGTAATAAAAGACCTTTAAATAGGTCTTTTTTAATGTGTGGTATGCTTATGTTTATGATCTCAATAGAATTTTTAAGACAA
>CAYREI010000050.1:0-3054 GCA_964423285.1 uncultured Pseudomonadales bacterium
TGCGAGGTTGGCTGAGATGTTGGCTGAGATGTTGGACCAGTATGACCACATAAAGTCCAACAATCCCCAAATTCTGATTTGAGGCCTATCTTCCAATATCCACCACAGTCACATCTGATTTTACCAATTTTTTCACATTCAATGGGATTTCCACTTGCATCAAGACAGTCATGATAAACAACTTCATCTGCTTGTTGCCTAATATCTTGACTTTGTTGAGTTAGCCAATAAGTGGCTCCACCGCCAATAAGTAGAAGTAATAAAATTATTCCACCAATTACATATTTCCACTTAATTTTCTTTTTTTTAGGATTTTCTCGTTTTAATGTTTTTTTAGTAGAATTTATTTTTTCAGGTGGAGTAGGAGGAGCCTTCTCAATTAATTGAGGGGTAGAATTTTTAACTGATGAATTTGAATTAATTGGAGCAATATTTGACATAAAATTCTCTATTCATTAAGAATAGCCTTATCAGGTGGGTATAGTCAATGGTTTTAGGGCTGGTAAATCTTGTCCTGCTAAAAATACTAATGCTGCTCCACCCGCAGTAGAAACATGGGTGTATTCTTTATCTAATTTTAAATCAGAGATTGCCTTAACAGTGTCTCCGCCACCAACAACAGTTGTCGCTGAAACAGAGGCTAATGCTTTAGCGATTTTAACTGTGCCTTTTTCAAATGGTTTTTTTTCAAAATAACCCATCGGCCCATTCCAGAAAATTGATTTAGCCTGAGAAATTAACTCCTGATAAAGACGAGTAGTTTTAGGTCCAATATCTAGATACATTAAATTTTTATCATGAGGTGTGTCTTGCATATCATGAGTTAAATCAATAATTTGAGTTTGAGTTGATTCTGGTGATTTTGCAGCCACAACATCTAAAGGGTAAATAATTTTTGGTAACGGCACATAGCCATCTTTTAAAAATTTTTCAGTTTTCGTTTCTTCAATTAGATCATCCGCCAATTTAACAAAATTTATTCCTTGCTTTTTTAGATCAACAGGTGTGTCTTGCAAGAAAGATTTATGAATTTCTATATTTTCAGCCTTAAGAAAATTATTAGCCACTGCGCCACCAACTAAGATCCCATCTGCGGCATCTAATAGATTTTCTAAAGCTCCAATTTTATCTGAAATTTTTGCGCCACCGATTATGATTAAAAATGGATGCTTTGGTTGAGTCATTAATTCATGAAGAGTTTTGATTTCATTTTCAAATTGAAAACCCGCAAAACTAGGTAAGTAGTGTGTCACGCCTTCAGTAGAAGCATGGGCTCGGTGAGAAACTGAAAAGGCCTCATTAATATATAGGTCAGCTAATTCAGCTAGTTTTTTAGAAAACTCTGGATCATTTTTTTCTTCTTCTGCATGAAAACGTACGTTTTCTAGTAGCAAAATTTTTCCAGGTTGAAGTTGATTAATAGCTTGATTAATTTTTTTTCCTATACAGTCATCTATATAAATAATTTCTAACCCAAGTTCTTTTTGGAGATATTCAGCTATCGGTTTTAGACTTAAGCTACTTTTTTTTTGGCCGCTTGGTCTACCTAGGTGAGCTATCAAAACAATTTTAGCTTGATTTTTTTTGAGGAAATTGAGAGTGGCCAAAGAAGCTCGAATTCTACGATCGTCAACTACTTGGTATCGACCATCTTTTAATTTTAGGGGTACATTGTAATCAACTCTAAGTAAGACAGTCTTATTTTTAACATCATTGGCTGTTGGGAGACGAAGCTTCATATACCTCAGGAAAGTAAATGTTACTATGATATACTGTACCTTATTCCAATCGAAAGGGGAACGCATGTACTATGAGCACCGCAGTTAAAAAACCTCAGAAATCTAAAATAGCAGCTAAGCCTGCTAAACCTTCTTCAAAGAAAACTTCTTCAACATCTACAAAACCACAGTCAATGGCAGACTTGCTTAAACAAGTAGGTCAAACTATCGTAGTTCCTCATAAAGATGAACGAATTACCGGTATCATTGTTGAAAAACAAAAAAACGCCTTAGTAATTGATATTAATGCTAAAACTTTAGCTGCCGTAGGTAGTCGTGAATTTGATATTGCTCAAGATTATATTAATGAGCTTAAAGAAGGTCAAAAGATAGAAGTAACTGTTCTTTCAGAAGACAGTCCTAGAGGTTATATTCAAGTTTCACTTAGACAAGCTGCAGTTGATGCTAAATGGGACATCTTTGAAGAATCTTTAGAAGATGATAAAGAGTTAACTGCTAGAGGTCTTGAAACTAATAAGGGTGGCATGATTGTGGTGGTAAATGGAGTGAGAGGATTTGTTCCTTCTAGTCAATTTGGAAAAGATTTTATGGGTAAAATTGACGATCTACTTGATAAAACTTTTAAAGTTAAAGCAATTGAAGTTGATCGCGAGAAAAATCGTCTTATTTTTTCTGAACGCCATGTATCTGAAGCTGACGAATTAGCTCTACGAGATTCGGCTCTAACCGTTGTGAAGACAGATGCTGTTTATGAAGGCATAGTCTCTGGAGTAATGCATTTTGGTTTGTTTGTGACAGTAGAAATTCCTGTAGATGATAAAGATAATGTTGGCTATATTGAGGGTTTAGTTCATATTTCTGAAATTTCTTGGGAAAAAGTTGATCATCCTAAAAATTATCACCGAGTTGGTGACAGGATCAAAGTTAAAGTTCTAGGTATTGATGAAAAAACCAATAAACTCAATTTATCAATCAAGAAACTTTCAGATGATCCCTGGAAGGGAATTGACAAAGATTATCCAGTTGGAACTACTTTAACAGGAACTATTTCTAGAATGGAACCATTTGGAGTATTTGTTAATGTTGAAGAAGGTGTTGATGGTTTGATTCACTCCAGTAAGCTTAATCCTGATGAAATTTATGAAAAGGGTGCTGAAGTGACTATTACTGTAGAAAGTGTTGATCCTGAGCGCCGTCGGATGAGTTTGAGCCCAATTTTAACCGAAGTTCCAGTAGGATATAAATAATCTTTGAAATTTGAGGTATACTTATAATATATGGCTAAACAACGCATGATCGTAACTGACGATCAACT
>CAYREI010000051.1:0-2857 GCA_964423285.1 uncultured Pseudomonadales bacterium
TTAACAATCACTTTTTTAGCTTTATTTAAAATAAGAGTTTTAGCTTTAAGATACTCAGTTGGAGTTAAATGATAATCAAGGTGTTCACGATCAATATTAGTTAAGCCAGCTAAAATAGGATTAATTCCCCAAGATCGAAATTGGTAAGCTCCATGGGATGTAACTTCTAATACTAGATACTCAACATTGGAATCAACCATTTTTTTGATTAATTTGTGGAGTGCGAGTGGGTCTGGAGAAGTGACATGTAATCCAGTTGATATCTCTTCTGCACCAATATAGGCTGCCACAGTAGAAATAAGAGCTGTTTTTTTACCAGCTTTTTTCAAAATATGATATAGCAGAGTTGAACTAGTAGTTTTGCCATCTGTACCAGTAATGGTAATAATTTTTAGTTTTCTAGCAGGAAATTTATATTTAATTTGACCAACCAAACCCCTCAAAAGTCCAGTTCTAATAAAATGAAAGGGACGTTTAATTTTATAGAGAAACATTTTCCAGATTGATTTCATACAAATTAATTATAACCTATGGATTATTGATGATCAGGGGGAATGTTTAAACTTAAAAATAGTTTTTCAGCAATCTTATACCAGAGGGGGGCAGCTGTTTCAGCTGCCCAAGGAGAACTCTGAGGCTCAATTAATTTAATTAACATTAAAAATTGTGGATCATCTGGCGGAGAAAAGCCGATGAAACTAGCTATAGTAGCATCATCTTTATAGCCTCCATCCTCAGCAGGGATTTGAGAAGTACCTGTTTTAGCTGCTACAGTATGAGTTTTTGAGTAAGTCCACTGAGCCTCGCCACTTCGGGCAGCGTGAATCATCATTTGAGTTACTTGTGCAGCAGTTTTATCTGAGATAACTTGTCTAATTTTTTTAGGTTCAACTTGAATTTCTTTTCCATTAGGCTCAATGACTGATTCAACTATTTGAGTTTGCATTAGTTGCCCATGATTGGCAATAGCAGAAACAGCTTTAGCCATTTGTAAACTCGTAGTACTGATGCCCTGCCCAAAAGATCTAGTAGCTAGTTCCACTGGCCCCCATTTTTCTGGGAAAGGTGTGCTGTTATCACCGTGTAGATCTACCCCTAGTTCTTCACCAATACCAAAATTTTGTAGATATTTTTTAAAAACATCACTTCCTAGTTCTTCAGCTACAAAAATCATGGCAATGTTATCAGATTTTGCCAAAGCATCACTCATATTAATTTGCGGATGATATTCATTATTCCAAGTTCTGATTGTGTACTTACCAATTGTTCTTGGTCCGCTGCAATCTGGGCATTCAGTTTCGGGAGTGATAGCTTCACTATCTATACCAGCAGAGACAGTTAAAGTTTTCATAATTGATCCGGGTTCAAATAAATCAACTAGTAGGGGATTTTTATAAAGAGAAGGCTCATATTGATAATATTTTTTTTGGTCATATTTTGGTTCAGCTGCGAGGGCTAATATTTTTCCTGTTTGAGGTTGAACTATTAATATTTCCCCAGCCTTAGCTCCATAGCGCTCTATACCTTTTTTCAACTCAGTTTCTATTAAAGATTGAATATCTCGGCGGATAGTTAAAACTACATCTCGTCCCTGATTTGAATTAGAGGAAGGTTTTTTTTGTCCTAATAGAGAGAGTCCGAGCGCGTCAGTAATCAAGACAATTTTTCGTTTTTTTCCAGCAAGCTCTTTGTTTAATGCACCCTCTACTCCAAAGTAGCCGGTGTCATGTCCTTGCTCATCTTTAGCAATAAAGCCAGTTAGATGGGCTGCCATTGATGCTTCTGGATAAGAACGGACTAGAGTCTCTTCAAAATCAAGCCCAGTTAAATTTAATTCTTCAATTTGATTTTTAGTTTCTTGTGTTAAATTAGGTAAAAGTGACACCCATTTAGCTTCTTTTTTTTCCAGTCGTTGTTTTACAATTTGTTGAAGATTTTTTGCTAATTCTTCTTTTTTAGCCGACTCAGTAGCTTCCTGATATTTTTCATAATCATTAATAATAATGGGATTAATAAGCTGGCTAATTTTAGCTGAACTTTCTGTTAATAAATGTGGATAGGCTACCAATCGATACTCAGTAGCGTTACCCACCAAGAGATGTCTGTCACTGGTTAAAATTTGTCCTCGCTTCCCCAGTTGGATTAAAGTGCGATTATATTGATCATTGGCTGCAGATTTGAGCCAAGATCCCTCAATAATTTGCCAATAAAATAGTCGGGATAAAATAGCTAATAAGCCTAAATAAATAGTGGAAATTACAACTTTATTTCTAATAGATGGTTTAACAGACTTGGAGCGTGATTTAGAGTACTTACCAATCATTACTGACTATTGTAAGCTACTTTGCTGCAGCTAGACTAATGGATTTATCAATAATAATTGGACTTGAGATTTTTTGATAATCAGCTAGATTGCATGTTTGTGAAAAAGTTAATAAAGAACTTTCTTTAGCCAAGGTTCCCTGGAGAAGTAGTTTTTTTTCTGCTAGTTGGAACTGATTATTTTCTAAAGTTCTTTGCCAACGACCATGAGCTACTACCAAGCTAGTTTGAAAAAGAGTATAGACCACTTGAAATAAAATTAGGCATCCTAAGAGTGCATAATAAGCTAGATATGGTTGTTGTTTTTTTAACATAGTTATTTTTTACTAAAACCCCTGAGCTTGGCGCTACGAGAGTTTGGATTTTTTAATATTTCTTGTTCACTTGGCTTCAAAACTTTTTTAGAATCTTGAACGCCTCTATTTTCTTTTTCCCAATTTTTAAAATTGGTTTTAATAATACGGTCTTCTCCTTCATGAAAAGCGATCGTGATGATTTTTCCTTGAGAAACAATGAGCTTTAGAGCTTGCGGTAG
>CAYREI010000052.1:0-2849 GCA_964423285.1 uncultured Pseudomonadales bacterium
AGGGTGGTTGATACAATGTTACTTAGAGGGATATAATACCTCATCTTTATGGCCACAAAAAAAAAGATTTCATCACATTTACCTCAAGCACTTAAGAAAGATATTAAAGCATTAATTAAAGTTGCTAAGTCTAGGGGATATATTACTCAAGACGAAGTACTAAATGCCTTTATTGAACCAGAAGAATATCTTGAAGAACTTGATGATTTTTATAGCACCATCTTAACTAAAAGCATTGATATTTTTGAATCAACTAGCCATGACGACGATGGCGATGTAGTGACTGAATTAACTAGAGAGTTAGAAGAACTTTCTTCTTTAAATGGATTAAATGTTTCAGATCCAGTGAGAATGTATCTTAAAGAAATTGGTCGGATTCCTTTGTTAACTAGAGAAGAAGAAATTCGCTTAGCTCAGGAAGTAGAGAAAGAGAGTGCCGCAGCTAAGCAAAAATTAATTGATTCTAATTTGAGATTAGTAGTTTCTATTGCTAAAAAGTATATTGGTCGAGGCATGACCTTTTTAGATTTAATTCAAGAAGGCAATAAAGGCTTAATTAGGGCGGTAGAAAAGTTTGATTGGACTAAGGGTTTCAAATTTTCTACTTACGCTACCTGGTGGATTCGTCAGGCTATAACGCGTTCTATTGCTGATCAAGCTCGTACTATTCGTATTCCAGTTCACATGGTGGAGACGATTAATAAGTTAATGCGTACTTCGCGTAGATTAATGCAAGAATTGGGTCGTGAACCTACCCCAGAGGAAATTGGTGAGGTAATGGAGATAGAAGCAGATAAGGTCCGTGAAATTCTCAAAGTTGCCCAAAATACTACCTCCCTCGAATCACCAGTTGGTGACAGCGACGACGACAGTACTCTAGGTGATTTTATTGAGGATGATAAACAAAAATCTCCCTATGAGGTCACTACTGAACAGATGCTTAAAGAAAATGTAGAAGAAGTTTTGGGGGCTCTATCAGATCGTGAAGCTAGAGTTTTAAAAATGAGATTCGGATTAAATGATAATAAAATGATGACTTTGGAAGAAGTGGGTCGTAAATTTGGTGTGACTCGTGAGCGCATTCGTCAAATTGAAGCCAAGGCATTACGCAAACTTAAACATCCCAGCCGTCGTAAAAAATTACAAGATTTTCTTGATTAAGGTATACTTTTTATATTAATTAATATTTAGAAGGAGTTAATAATGAAAATTGTTGCTGCAATTGCCCTGGAAATTTTAGATTCTCGTGGTAATCCCACCATAGAAACAGAAATAATTTTGGAGAGTGGAGTTAAGGCTAGGGCAGCTGTGCCTTCTGGTGCTTCTACTGGTTCCAACGAAGCTTTGGAGTTGCGCGATGGTGGTAGTCGTTATGGAGGCAAAGGTGTACAGCAAGCAGTTAAAAATGTAAATGAAATTATTGCTCCGGCAGTTAAAGGCATGGATGTTACAGATCAAACAGCATTAGATCAGAAAATGTTAGAGCTAGATGGCACGGAAACTAAAAGCAAGCTAGGGGCTAACGCGATTCTGTCAGTCTCAATGGCAGCAGTTAAAGCTGCAGCCATAGCTAAAAAGCAACCAACTTACAAATATATAGCCGAGTTATTTGGCAATAAAACAGATAAATTTACCCTACCGATCCCCATGATGAATGTTCTAAATGGGGGTAAACATGCGGTGGGCTCAGCTGACATGCAAGAGTTTATGATCATGCCCGTTGGCGCACCCTCAATCACTGAAGCAGTACGTTGGGGAGCAGAAGTATTTCATACTTTAGGTAAAATTCTTAAATCTCAAGGCTTTCAAACTACGGTTGGAGATGAAGGTGGTTATGCTCCTTCTCTGGGTTCAAATGAAGCTCCTTTAGATTTAATTGTGCAAGCTATCGAACAAGCAGGTTATAAATCAGGAGAAGAAATCTGTATTGCACTCGATCCGGCTGCGACTGAAATTTATGAAGATGGTAGATATCAATTAAAAACTGAGGGAAAGTCTCTAACCAGCGAAGAGTTGGTTGAAAGATATGAAGAGTGGGTGGAAAAATACCCAATTGTTTCGATTGAAGATGGTTTGGCCGAAGATGATTGGGCCGGATTTACACTTCAAATGGAAAAAATGGGAGATAAAATTCAAATTGTGGGTGATGATTTATTTGTGACTAATCCTAAATTTTTACAAAAAGGGATTGAGCTCAAAGCTGCCAACTCAATTTTAATTAAGCTTAATCAAATTGGGACAGTTACTGAAACGATTGAGACTATTAAATTAGCTCAAGCTAATGGTCTCACCGCAGTGGTCTCTCATCGTTCTGGCGAGACAGAAGATCCCTTTATTGCCGATTTTGTAGTTGGTGCTGGAACCGGTCAGATAAAAACAGGTTCTCTTTCTCGCAGTGATAGGGTTAGTAAGTATAATCAATTAATGAGAATTGAAGCTGCATTGGGTGATAGAGCTCAATTGGCAAAATTTCCATTTAAGAGATAGGTTTAAGAGGAGAATATTATGAGCGATACAAAGCCTAGAGTGCTTTTGGCTGTGCTTGATGGTTGGGGTCTGAGCAAAGCTTATCCTGGTAATGCCATTTCTTTAGCCGACACTCCTTTTTTTGATAGCTTATGGGAAAAGTATCCGCATACTCAGCTTGATACTTCAGGAGAAGCAGTGGGTTTGCCTAAAGGACAGATGGGAACATCAGAGGTTAATCACTTTGCGATTGGAGCTGGAAAGGTAGTTTCTCAAGATTTAGTGAGAATTAATCAAGCCATTGAAGATGGTTCTTTTTATCAAAATCAGGCTTTAAAAAAGACTTTTACCCATGTTAAAGAAAACAATTCTTCACTTCATGT
>CAYREI010000053.1:0-2624 GCA_964423285.1 uncultured Pseudomonadales bacterium
GTTGGTTTGTATTTAAAGGACTAGGGGATGCTTGTTGGGTTTGTTTTTGTTTAAGCTCAATATTCTTAGTTAGTTGTATATTTTGCTCAGTTGTTTTTTGAGTGCAGCCAGTAAAGATGAGGCCACTAATTATTAGGGTAGTGAAGAAAACATTTTTTTTCATATTAGGCAGTATAGAGGTTTTGGCGCTGTTTATTCCAGTACCTGCTTTGTCTACAAAGAAGTTTTGCTGCCTGCTCTGGTTGAGCCATGATCTCCTTGACTATAATCTCTAAGAAAATAGTGTTCTGCGAACCTTTAATTAAGATTAAGTCATGAGACTTAACTAGTTTTTTGACTGTTTCTAGGGCTTCATAGGCAGTATTAAAAGAATGAGTTTTTGTTTTAGCAAATCTTAGTTTTTTTAGTTTTGGTAAGCTGTACTTGGTGACCATTGGTCCAATCAACACAATTTCATCAGCATTTTTAGCGGCTACTTCAGCTAATTTTTCATGATCGGCTTTTTCTTGATTGCCAATTTCACGCATATCACCCAGAATCGCAATTTTTTTACCACGGATAGAGATCTGATTTAACATTCGTAGCGCAGCTGCCGCAGGTTCAAAAGAAGAGTTGTATGAAGAGTCAATAATAATAGAATCATTTATTCCTTTAATAAGAGTTGATCTACCAGGTAGTAACTCAAAGTTTTTTTCCAGAGATTTAATTCCTTGTTCAATGCTAACTCCTAAATATTGACCTAAAATTAAAGCTGCAGCAAACCCACCAAATGATTCTTTGAGAAGTAGTTGATTTTTTATATTAAGCGAGTGCTGTTTTCCAGAATTAATAAACACAAATTCGGTGCCAGTTAGACCAACTCTATATTTTAATAGCTGCATATTGGCTGGCTGATTAATAGAAAAGTTTATTTTTTTTGCCGCAATATTTTTTGATAAATCTAAAATTGAAGGGTGATCTTTAGAGTAAATAGCTAATCCATCTTTGGGTAATGAAAGCAGCAACTTCCCTTTTTCTGCAGTAATGGCTTTAATCGTATTTGATCCTGAAAAATTTTGTCCATGTACGTGATTAACGTTTAAAAATACTCCGATAGTAGGTTGGATTATTTTTAAGAGATAACTCATGTTTTTAGGAGCTTGATCACTGTCGATACCCATCTCTACTATTAAAATTTTATATTTAGGCCAATCGGTAATGAGTCGCCAGAGGCTAATCATCAGCACAGACAGCCATCCCAATTTAGACCAATTTTTAATTGGTATATTTAAGATCTCAAAAGGGATTCCAGTTTCACTATTACCAGTCAGAGTGCTTTTAGTTAGATGTTTAGTTTTTAGAACTTCACCGATAGCCTTAACAGCACTAGTTTTACCAGCACTGCCAGTGACGCCAATAATGGTGGGGGTATTTTTCTTTAACTGCAATCTTGTTGCTAGTAATAGCCACGAGAGAATAATTTTTTCAGCTTTTTTTTTCATGGTTGGTACTCAAAAGAAAGTTGTTGTTTTTCTTGCCATCGTTCTTCTGCTAACTCTAATAATTTCGTGATTAAGTCTGTGTAGTTTAAGTTAGTTTTTTCCCATAGCTTAGGGTACATGCTAATTGAGGTAAATCCAGGACTAGTGTTTATCTCATTTAAGAAGTGTTTACCTGTTTGGGGTTGGTAGAAAAAATCAACTCGAGCTAATCCGATGCAGTCTAAAGCTTTAAAAGTATCAATGGCTGTTTGTCTAATTTTTCCAGCAGCTTTTTGGGGAATATCAGCTGGAATAGCGATTTTAATATCATCAGTAATATACTTGGTTTCATAATCATAAAATTCAGTGTTGGGAATAATCTCACCGCAGACCGATGCTTGAGGCTGATGATTCCCCAATATCGAAACCTCTATTTCTTTAATGTCATTAACCCCTTCTTCAACAATGATTTTATGATCATACTTGAGAGCTTCTAGAATAGAATCTTTTAAATCTTTTTTAGAGTCAGCTTTAGTAATTCCAACACTTGAGCCCATATTGGCTGGTTTAATGAAAAGAGGATATATAAGCTGTTTGTTGATATTTTTAATGATTAGTTGGGGAATGTTTTGCCACTCATGGCTAGAAAAACCGACATATTTTGTTTGAGGAATATTGTAAAAAGCACAAACCTGTTTTTGGATAATTTTATCCATTGCTAGTGCAGATCCTAAGACCCTAGATCCTACATAAGCTACATTTAGTAGCTCTAGTAATCCTTGCATAGTGCCATCTTCACCATTTGGTCCATGTAAAATTGGAAAGATAATATCAGCACTCAAGATTTGCTTATTGGGAATGAGCGATGGGTTTTCAGGTGAGATGACTTTCTCGTCTTTAGTGACACTATCTATTGTAGGACCAAAATGCCAATAGCCCTGATGAGTAATACCCATGACAGTGGTTTTATATAAAGATGAATTGATGTTTTTCTCGATAGATCTAGCAGACTTTACTGAAACTTCATGTTCTCCTGATTTGCCACCAAAAATGATTAAAATATTTTTCATAATGACACTACTTTTTTTATTTTCTCATTATCTCATAACTTTCTAAATGTCTTAAGAAAACAGCCGGCGCATCTTCAAGTAAGAACTGTTGGAA
>CAYREI010000054.1:0-2580 GCA_964423285.1 uncultured Pseudomonadales bacterium
AATAGTTGTGGAGCTTCACAAATTATGGGAGTACTTATTCCCCAATGTATTGATAAAGAAAAATGTCCTCAAGCAGCTTATATAGCCGATGACACAACAGATCCATGGATACAAGAAATTCGACGAAACCACGATATTGCTTGTGATGCAAAAACTTCTATGGAATTTGTCTTACGACTAAGGAAAGCTGAAATAAATTGGTTGAAAGAACAATACCAAACAGCAAATGGATCAGCTCCTTCTAATCAACAAATTTACTACATGATGGCAGGTAGAAACTACGGCCTACCAGTAGAAACGCTTGTCAAGCCAGCATGCCAGGGAGCACCAGCAGTACAAGGATGCAGTGGAGCTAATTATTGCGAGTGTGCCATGGATACTTTTTCTTTTAGCTGCAATTAAAAAATCAAGATCAATAGCTACCCCTAAATTTGTGGCTTTTTTATTCGGCTAAGCTTTTTAACTTGCTTAACCTGTTGAGTTTTTATTTTTCTGATTCTTCTGGCGCCTTGCCTCATCAACCAAGCAGCCGTTTCAAGCAAGTCTGGAGTAATAGATAAAGATCTAAAACTATCTGTTGTCTCTTCAATACTGAGTAACAAATTAGTGGCTACATCTCCAGAAATTTTAAGATCGACTTGACGAATTATCTCAGCCACAGCGCTACTTATATTAATACTTCCTGCAGTATTAAGCCGAATATCACCAACTGATGCTTCAAAACTATTGATTGCTATCACGGTCGTATCTGTAAATAATTGTTCATTGCCAATATAGAGCTGATCTAGTGATTCATAATCATGAACACCAACTGTAAAAATTAGATCTGCTTCAGCTCCTGCATAATTTATTTCTACGGTTTCTTTATTTAATGGTTGATGGCCTTTTTTTGGCTGAACTGTTAAATAAAAACGATTTGTCTCTTCGCCAATGTGATAACTAACTTTTTCTACTGCCGTCTCGTCATAATCAAAACTCATAATTAAATTCTTATTACTAACTTCAGTTAAAATTCGATCTAAGCCAACTAAATTTTGATCAATCTCACTAGGCAAATTTGGACTAGCGTAAACAACGTTTTTGCCAGATTGTTCTAAGCTTAAAAATAAAGCACTACTAGCAGCCAAAATATCTAAATCTGCATCCGGACCAATTAACACCAGTATGCTTTGAGCTGTATCTAAAAAATCTTTAATTTGAAGAATTTGTGGTTGAGAAATCATGGTCTGCCTAATTATATTATTATCAATGGGCAGAATTGATTAATTAGAATATCTCGTAAAAGTCAATAAAAATCAACTAGAATCGCTACTTTTGTGTCTAATAAGGATCAAGTACAATAAAAGTATAAATGAAAAAACTGCTCTCAGTATTATTGGTAAGTTTGGTGTTATTGCCATTTATGGCTAAAGATGTCTCAGCCACAATTGTTGAAGTTGAACAAAATCAAGCGGCTTTGTGGGCTCATATTGAATCCCACCAACCAAGCTCAGAATCATTCTCTAAAAATATGTCTGATAATTTGCAGGCTAACGCCATCCTATATACCATGGGCGGTCATCCTAAAGAGGGAGCTAATGGCGAAATTGTTTATACTCGTGGCATGATTGGAGAAATGGGTAAATCAATAGCTTGGATGTTAGGTAATCCAGCCGCTTCAACTGAACGCTACGTAGCTGATGTGCTTGACTCTGCTGGCATTAAAATAGCTCAACCTGCTTATGCTCAAGGCTTGGGTTTTGCCTCTTTAGATCCAATTCTAGAAAGCTGGAAAACTTTCCGTAACTTGGCTTACTTATTGTTTGTAATAGTTTTTATGGTAATTGGTTTTCTTATTATGATGAGACAAAAAATTGGTGGCCAAACCGTAATCACAGCCCAACAAGCTATTCCTCACATTATTGTTGCTTTGCTTCTAGTCACTTTTTCCTATGCTATTGCCGGACTACTTATAGATTTAATGTATTTAGTAATGTATTTATTGCTAGCACTTTTTAATAAAGATCAGGCATCATTTTTAAACAAAAACTTCTTCACATTAGGTGTCACTATGGTTACTAGTGGTACTAGTACGGCTTATGAGGCAGTTCAAGAATTTGGAGAATCTCTAGAATCTTCTCTTGGAGAGATTGGTGCAGAAGCCATATCATTTATAGGCAGTTTGACAATGGCAGTTGTAGTAGCAGTAGCTATTACTCTTAAAATTTTTACTCTATTTTTTGAACTATTGAAAACATACGTAAGTATAATTTTATCTATTGCTTTCTCTCCCATTATCTTAGCTGTGGGAGCTATTCCAGGAAAAGATACTTTTAAACAATGGATTACAGATTTAATTGGTAATTTAGCTGCTTTTCCAACAGTTTTATTAGTATTAATTATCTTTGATACATTAACTGATGGTATTAGTAGAACAAATGAAATCCCTATAGAAATAGGTGGTTTTCAACCGCCATATCTCCTTGGTGTTGATGGCGGCTCTGGTGGAACAATGACTTTTATTGTTGGGGTTGGATTATTAATGATCATGCCAGAAATTGTTAAAAAGGCTAAAACAGCAATTGGTGTTAAAGATGGTAT
>CAYREI010000055.1:0-2573 GCA_964423285.1 uncultured Pseudomonadales bacterium
CAAGGGTAAAATTGTAGCTTGCCCACGTTCAACTAATGTATCAATTCCAATATCAGCACTTTTAACTCTAACTATCTCTAATCCTTTGACAGTGCTGCCTAAAGGTAAATCAGCTTGAATTTTGAGAGGATAAAAAGCCATTATTAATCCTAAGCCCAGACCTAAACCTAAGCCGGAACTTAAAATTAGATAGGCTTTTCTGCCAGTAATTCTATTTAAACTAGTAAAAATCATTTTTAAAAAATTAATCACGGTTTTATTATATCAAACTATATTATTTAATTGATATATTAATAATAATTAAATCACTCTGCTTCTTTTTCACAAGATTGATACAATATAAAAAGTGAAAAAATACATTATTTTTGCCACTCTAATTACAGCTCTAATTTGTTTTCCATTAGGTTGGATTTTAGGCGATTCACTGGGGATGGTTTTCTTTTCTCAAAAAAATGGCTTAATTTCTCCATTAATTAATCAAGTTAAAGAAAAAAAATTACCTTTACTCAAATATACTATCGAAAACCTACAAGAATACGCTTTTCAATCCAGTTCAATCTCAGTAGAAGAAACTATAACTGACACCACTGACTACATCAGCTATTTATTTTCTTATCAAACCTTAGAAAAAACTATGACTGGCCAACTGAATATTCCTACTACCCCTCAACCTGATAAGGGCTATCCGGTAGTAATTTTGTTACGAGGCTGGGTTCCTGAAGAAACTTACACTACTGGAGCTGGAACTAAGTCAGCAGCAGCAGTTTTTGCAAAAAATGGTTATGTAACCCTTGCCCCTGATTTCTTTGGGTTTGGAGGCAGTGATGATGAAACAACTGATTCCTGGGAGGCTAGATTTCAAAAACCTATCAATGTGGTAGAGCTACTTAAAACTATTAAAAATAGTCCCCAAATTAATGTTAACGGGGAAATTATTCAATTAAGTAGTTGTGCTTGCGATATGCGTATTTGGGCTCACAGTAATGGTGGACAAATAGCTTTAGCTGCTCTAGAAATCTCCGGAGAATCAATTAAAACCTCTCTCTGGGCCCCAGTAACAGCTCCATTTCCCTACTCAATTCTATTCTTTAGCGATGAGCATGATGATGAGGGTAAGGAAACGCGTAAATGGCTCAGTCTATTTGAAGAAAGCTATGACGTAGCTGATTTCACTATTACTCAACATCTTGATCAGCTTCAAGGATCATTTCAGATTCACCAAGGAACGTCAGATGAGGCAGTCCCAGTCACGTGGAATGATGAGTTTGTAGAAAAAATAAAAATGGAAAATAAACAACGTGAGGATAAATTGGCTGAAATTGAAACCAGCACTCAATCAGCTCAACCCCACTCAATTCTGCCTCCGATTGAGATTGATTATTTTAAATATCCTGGAGCTAACCATAACTTACAACCCGATTGGGATACAGCCATACAAAGAGATCTAAATTTCTTTAAACAAGGATGGCTCAATTAGGATTCTAATTTCAATTGCTCGGTCTTTTCTAATTTTTGACCGTGATAATTCTCTATTTTCTCAATCTTTCGATCCATTTGCTTAAATCTAGTCCCAGTCAAATCTTCGTATGATTTTTTCAACGTTTCGATTGAACGACCGTATTTTCCAAACTGATCTTTGAACTTACCCCACTCTTGTGTGAAGCCACCGATATATCCAATTACTTCTCGTAGCTTATCTTCCATCATAAAATTACGATAGCTTTCGATTATAGTTCGCGCCACGATGATAAAAGTAAACGGCGAAACAATCATGACTCGTTTTGCCAAAGCCTCATCTACTAACTCAGGAAATTTCTGATTTACAAAAGAAAACACCATCTCGTTAGGGACAAACATAATTGCATAATCCAAAGTATTTTGCTCCGGAATGATGTATTCAGCCACTTTAGAAATTTTAATCTTTAAATCACGCTTAAACTGAAGTAGGTGTTCATTTTTACTTTTTTTTGTTTCAGCAGTCGACATCTTTTGAATTTCTGAATAGGGAAATTTGACATCTACTGATACAAAACGATTATTGGGTAGTAACAAAGTAATATCTGGTTTTAAATTAGAATCACCCAAAAGTGTTTGCCGTTGATAGTGAACCCCCTCTATCATTCCCTGAGAAGTAAGCAAGTCTTCAATAATACGCTCTCCCCAGGCTCCACGAGTTTGATTATTAGATAATACTTTGGCTAATTGAGTGGTGGAAGTCTCCAGTTCTTTAGTTAATTTACGATGCTCTTCAATCTGAGTAGACAATTGACCAAATTTTTGATTATGATCCTTATCGATTAATCTAATTTCTTTTTGTCTTTCAGTTAAATCTAGTTGAAGCTGTTTTACTAGATCTTCAATCATTTTCTGTTTGTTTTCTAAATCAACTTTAATAGCTTCTTTTTCACCTGCCAAAACTTGCTTACTTTGCTCTGCAATTTTCGTTGTACTTAAACTGAAAACTCTATGAACCAGATTTTCCATTTCCTCATCGGAGTTTTTCTTAGAAAACTTCTTCTGCAATAAAAGATATAAGCTAATAAAACCAAAAATAATTACGCCTAAAACTAACA
>CAYREI010000056.1:0-2295 GCA_964423285.1 uncultured Pseudomonadales bacterium
AGGTTCGAAAAAAAACTGATGTAAAACGCGTAGGTCATACTGGGACATTAGATCCCTTAGCCACAGGGTTATTAATTATTCTAGTAGGTCGTGAGTTTACTAAACGCCAAAATGAGTTTTTAAAACTTGATAAAGAATATATTTGTGAAGCTCAGTTAGGTATAGAAACTGACACCTATGATGCGGATGGAAAAGTGATTCAGAGGGCAAAGTGGAAAGAATTAAAAGAAATTTCTCAAACTAATTTAAAAAAAGTTTTGGAGAATTTTAGAGGAGAGATTATTCAAATAGTACCCGCCTATTCTGCAGTTAAGATAAAAGGTCAAAAGTTATACGAAAAAGCGCGTAAGGGAGAGATTATTAAAGATTTACCTTCTAAGAAGATTGATATTAAAAAATTAGAACTACTGGATTTTAAGAAAGATCAACAAAAAATATTTTTTACTATTAAAGTAGTTTGTAGTTCTGGAACATATATCCGGTCATTAGTACATGACATAGGGCAGTTATTAGGTGTGGGTGCTACCATTACTTCACTTCGTAGAATAAGCATCGGTAAATATAAAATCAAAGACGCTATGACTTTACAAAGTTTCGTAGTTTAAGGTTACGCTATAGCGATAAATTTTACTGCCAGGCTCAATTTGAGTGGGTTCTTTTGGCCCACCACCGTCTAAGGCCATTTCTGCACGGGCATAAACAGGATAGTCATAATTATTACCTTCAGACTCTATAACATTGATCACTTTACCCAGTTTCACTCCAGCCAGTTTGGCTAATTCTTCTGCGCTGGTCTTAGCCTTAGCAATAGCTTCTTTTCGCGCTTCTTTTTTTAACTCCCCTTGTTTTTCTTCGCTCAGACTAAAACTGATTCCGCCTACTTGATTAGCACCTAGATTAGTAGCGCCATCAATAATTTGGTTAAGTTTCTCGAAATCAGTGATTTTAACTACAATTTGAGCATTGACTCTATAACCAGTGATACGTCGCTCTGGATTTTTATAATCGTATTCTGGGTTGACTTGATAATTTTGAGTTTGTATATCCTCTTCGCCAACGCCAAGTTTTTTAATACTACTTGAGATATTATTTATAATTTCATTAGCAGCTGATTGAGCATCAATTACGCTAGTACGTTTCATATCGATGCCTAAACGCACCTGAGCTTCATCGGGAACAGCACTAATTTCACTATCGCCAGTAGCATTAAATGTAGTTTGTTTTTGAGTTAAAGTTTGCGTAACGGAAATAGGCAGTGGTCCAGTAAATCGAGTGACTAAGATACCTGCCCCAACAGTAATCACAGTCACAAATAGAGTTTTAACAAGGGTGTGAAAATTGAAGTATTTATTCATAAATACAGCATAGCACTTCTTAATTAGAACCAACAATATAAAGCTCTTTTTCTGCTCGAGTAATGCCGGTATAAAGCCAACGTCGCCATTGTTCATCATCCATTTGTTTAAAGCGTTCTTCGAAAAGAATTACTCTTGGCGCCTGACTGCCTTGAGCTTTATGAACAGTTAGCGCATAACCAAAATCAAATAGGTCTATTCCTTTAAGAAATTTGCGTTCACCTCGAGTATAATTTTTGGGTTGTGTGGCACCAAATTGATGTTTATAAATATTACCTTGATAAGTTTGGTTTTCATCTAGATCAATCTCAGCGTAGAAATATTTTTCATCGATTGATTCTAGATAAGTAATATTTCCCAACATGCCATTGTAAATATGCTTAGCATGATTATTTCGTAGACAAATTACTCTATCCCCCACTATTGGTTCTGAAGAAGGCTCAAAAAATTTATGTTGACGAATAAAATTATTAATTTTAACTCGAGTGTTATTGTAGCCAGTTAGAATCATGGTTTGATCACTAGAACTTTTAAGCAATTCTTGAACTTTTTCTTGGGTATCCATGGCATGCTGATCTAATTTTTCAATATGTGATCCAAATTTACCTATTGGAATATGGCCAGTTTTTCTAGCTTGGATGGAGAGTTTAATGATAGGATTGTCAGCTGCTTGGCGATGGATTTTTTCAAGCTTAATATTTGGTTTCTTCATGAGATTAAATTTTCCTTCAATGGGTGGTAATTGGCCATGATCTCCAATAGCAATGATTGGGATGTTAAAAGAAAGTAAATCTTGCCAAATGTCATAATTTACCATCGAAGCTTCATCAACGATAATGAGTCTAACATCAAGATTTTTCTTTTTATTCCAACCAATAATATCGTTTTTTTTATTAACCATTGGGGCATAGATTAAAGAATGAATGGTGCCGACGAAATC
>CAYREI010000057.1:0-2222 GCA_964423285.1 uncultured Pseudomonadales bacterium
CAGTACCTGGTATTAAACCTGGAAACCTACGCCGCTATCTAAAAGAAATAGTTAAGCATCTTGATCCTATCCCAGACCAACTAACAAAAGAATTTAATTTACTCTCACTAAATGAAACATTTGAGCATCTTCACTTTCCTGACAACCAAAATTTAACTGTCAAAGCTCGAGAGAGACTAGCAATTGAAGAGCTTTTGGGATTGATGCAGCAATCAGCTGAAATTAAACAACAATGGAAAAATAGCGCCTCAGCCCATTTAATTGAAATAGACCAAGAAAATACAATCCCAAAATTACCATTTATTCTCACTGCAGCTCAACAGCGAAGCATTAAAGAAATTTTAATAGATATTAAGTCAAATACTCCCATGAATCGCCTTTTATTGGGTGATGTAAGCTCTGGTAAGACTGTTGTGGCTGGTGTCGCGGCACTGCATACCCTGCAGAACAACCATCATGTCGCCTTTATAGCTCCCACTCAAATTTTAGCCAAGCAACATCTGGAAACTCTAAATAAACTTTTCCCCAAGATTAACATTCAACTACTAACCGCTCAAACTAAATTTTCTCTCAGCACTAAACCCACGCTTTACTTAGGCACTCACGCAGTGATTAATAAACTTCAGGAAATAAAGCCAGCTTTAGTTATTTATGATGAACAACATCGCTTCGGAGTAGAACAACGCAGTGAGATATCCAAACTAACTTTCAGACCCCATGCGCTGACTATGTCTGCCACCCCTATCCCACGCAGTTTAATGCTGACTATTTTTTCTCACCTAGAGCTAAGTGTCATTGATGAAATGCCCTCTGGTAGGAAGCCAATTAAAACCTGGCTAGTTTCTGAAAAAAAACGCACTGATTCCTATAATTGGATTAGACAGCAACTCCAAGAGAGTGGAGAGCAGGTATTAGTAGTTTGCCCATTTATCGATCCTTCCGAACATGAAGCTTTTGCTAATGTTAAATCTGCCACTGAAGTTTTCGCAGATATTAAATCTCATTTTCCTGACCAAAAAATAGAACTTTTACACGGTCGCTTATCACCAGATCAAAAAAATAAAATTACTAAAAATCTCTTTGATCAAAAAATAGATATCTTAGTCACTACTCCAATCGTTGAAGTTGGCATTGATTTACCCGCAGCTTCTATTATCATCATTGAATCTGCGGAGAGATTCGGCCTGGCTAGCCTCCATCAACTTCGAGGTCGAGTAGGCAGAGCAGGACAGCAAGCTTATTGTTTATTATTTCCCAGCTCACATTCATCAGAAATAAGCCAACGACTCGACATTTTTACTAAAACCAATGATGGGATGAAACTAGCTGAGTTTGATCTTCAAAATCGCGGTGCTGGAGATCTTTTTGGAACTAATCAGCATGGTTTTGATCAACTTCGATTTACTAATTGGACTAATGTTGAGCTAATTACTCAGGCAAAACAAATTTTTGATAAGCTAAAAAACAAGGTGAATGGCACAGCCAGAGAAGGTGCCCTGGGGTACTCTCAGGCTACCTGGAAATCTATCATTAGTCCTCATTTAACCACTCCCACAGCTAACTAACCTTGCAAATCCACTCGCCTCGAGTTACAATCTGATCTCTATGGGAGCAGTACCAAAAAATAAAATTACCAGGTCTGAACGCGGTAAACGTCGCCAAGGCAATAAACCAAAACTAAAGAAAAACTTAGCACATCATAGTATTCCTCTGCATAAAAGAGGGCTAGTTGCTCAAATTTTCAAAACAGTTGGACTTAAAGACTAGTTGCAACTTTACTCAATTTTTATATACTACTAGAGATATGTCAGACACCAACCAACTTCCCGATGGGGATCATGTTATTGAAAAAGAGGCTCAGGATACGAATCCAGATCCTCGTCATCAAAAAAGAATTAGACTTATGCAGGCTTTATTTAGCCACAGTTTTAACCAAAAAACTAATTTACCAGATGAAGAACAGCAAACTTACGATAGAATAATAGCTTCAATTGAAGAAATTGACCCACTAATTAGTGAATATGCTCTAGAGAGACCTTTGCCAGAAATCAATCGAGTAGATTTAGCCATTTTACGCTTAATAATTTTTGAATCTAAAAATACAAAAATACCAGTTAAAGTAGCAATTAATGAAGCCGTAGAATTGGCAAAAGAATTTGGGACTGAAAGCTCACCTCGATTTGTTAACGGAGTGCTGGGTCAAATATTGGCTCAACCAGCAT
>CAYREI010000058.1:0-2107 GCA_964423285.1 uncultured Pseudomonadales bacterium
AGAAGTAATTTCATATTATTAAAATTATTTAAAATTTTTAATTTCTAAATCCAGAAACGCCCCGTTTTACCACTCATAAACCCAATAGGATTGCCATTCAAACGGCACAGCCAAGCACTCTTCAAGGGTTTTGGCATTGATTAGCGTGTCTAAGCCGAATTGAGTGGCTCGATGTCCAACCACTAAAACCACTTCATCCGAATGGTTTTCCTTTAACTCTTTATAAAAACCATGGACTCTTACCATTGCCTGCTCATAGCTTTCTCCGTTAGGAAAAGATTCTTTTATCCTTTTAGTTTTCATCCATCCCACTTCTTCAGAGGGTTTTCCATTAAAATCTCCATAATTGAGCTCTCTTAGTCTTTTATCTATTATAACTGGTATATCTCTGCTCCCAAAGGCTACTTCTACTGTGTTTTTCGCTCTTTTTAAATCAGAACAGCAAATTAAATCTAATTTAATATCTTTAAATCTTTCTCCTAGTTCTTTAGACTGCTGAATACCAAGTACAGAAAGCCCAACGTCTTTCCAGCCCGAAGCAATTTTTGCTTCGTTATCTTCCGAAGTTGAGTGAGCTGCAAAATATATTTTCATATTATCTCATCATACCAAAAAACCGCCCTTTTGGCGATTTTATTCCATAAATTTTAATTTTAATCTTCAAGTTTTCCTCAATGACAAAACAACCAATACAACACAGGCAACTATAATAGAGGGCAACATACTTTTGGTTGGATCTGCTCCAGATATAAATAGAACAATATTTGTTAATCCGCCACTTAAAGAACCATAAAAAGCACCTGCCTTACTTGCTCTTTTCCAAAATAAACCGAAAACAATTGGAGCTAGAGCAACTGAAGCCAATAAACTATTATAAAAGAGAACTAGATCGGCCACAGTCGGAAAAATAAAAGCAACAATAAATGCAATAACCCCGATGACGATAACCGACAACCTGGAAATCTTAAGAATCTTTTTTTCAGATATGTTCTTTCTAGAATCTTTATTATAGAAATCTGTTATAAAAATAGAGCTTGCAGTAATTAGGGCAGTGTCAGCAGATGACATAACTGCAGCTGCGACTGACGCTAAAAGAATAGAACCTAACCAAACTGGCAATATTTCTACTGCTAATTTTGGAAAAAAATGATCGGGATTTTCTAAATTAGGATAAAAGACTAATCCTACAATGCCAATCAGAAAAACCAGCCCCACAATAATAAAAAAGAATATTCCGCTATAAATGCCTGCTTTCCTAGCTACTTGCGGATTTCTAGAAGCATATATTCTTTGATGGTTTTCTGGAGAAATAAAGGCATAAACCGCAAGAATTACAAACATACCGATAACCAAAACCACACCCTGCGAAAAAAAATTAAAGAATTGACCGTTCTGCAGAAGAGAAACCTTACTGATTACATTACTCGTGCCACCAGCCGCAGCTAAAACAATGGGAAGAGTTAAAACAACTCCTATAAATATTATAACTGTCTGAACGACATCAGTGGCTACGACTGAACGAAAACCGCCGAGAAAACTATAAAAAATAACTACGCTTAAGGCGATTAACAATGCCCAGACATATGGAATATTGAAAACAATGTTAAGTATCGCTCCAGATGCCTTAAATTGAACGGCAGCGCTTCCCACCATCGCGATCAAAGCGATGAGAGCTATTACAAAACGTGTTTTTTCGTTAAATCTTTGACCAATAAATTGAGGAAGAGTTCTAAGGTTAAATTTTCTAAGTTTAGGGCCCAAAAATATGCCAAGGAGTATGAAACTAAGCCCCATACCTAACACCATCGTGATCGTAGCTATCCCATATTTTGATAGAAAGCCAATCATTCCCATAAACATTCCCCCGCCTATAAAGGAAACCGCGAGCGTACAAGCAATGGGAAATACTCCAAAGTTTCTGCCACCTAGAAAATAATCTTCGGTATTTTTGATTTTCCTTGAATACCACCATCCCACACCTACAATTAAAACAAGATATATTATAAAAATTATTAGATATAAGAGCATTAGATAATTTTTTCTATTTTAAAGCACATTGTTTAAATAATCTCTAACTTTCTCAAAAATCTTAATGTGCCCCGACGTA
>CAYREI010000059.1:0-2050 GCA_964423285.1 uncultured Pseudomonadales bacterium
CCTTTCATTAGAAAAAAGAGTTTTCGATTTAATTATTTCTTTAAGTATATTAATACTAATTCTTCCCCTACTCTTATTAATTGGTGCAGTGATTTTTTTAATATCTGGTTGGCCAATTTTTTATATCCAAAAAAGATATGGTTTAAATAAAAAAGCTTTTAAAATAATCAAGTTTAGAACCATGTATGTAGGTGCTGAAAAAAATCAATGGCGCTATAAAAAAAATAATCAAGCTCCGAGTCCAATGTATAAAAATTGGGAAGATCCTAGATTTGTGGGAATTGGCAGATGGTTGTCTAAAATTGGCTTAGATGAATTACCACAACTATTCAATATCATTAAAGGAGATATGAGCTTAGTAGGTCCGAGACCATTGCCGGTTTATGAAGCTGAAAAACTAAATAAGGATTGGAATTTTAGATATAAGGTTAAACCGGGAATTTTTTCAGAATGGAGTGCTGTTGTTAATAAAATTGACTCTCTTCAAGATTGGAAAAAACTAGAAAAGAAGACATTAAAAACAGGCGGAATAAGGTACGAAGTAGGAATTATTTTAAAAACTCTACAAGTTCTTATTTAACAAAATCTTGCCAAACGGCTTCACCACGAATAATTTTTGAAACTTGCCAATAGCGGTCTGGGTTTGGTAAACCATTTTTAATTGACTGAAGTCCATAATAGCAATCATCATGTTGAGATCCCCAATACATATCTGAACACCGTTGATAAAGCTGCTGAGCGCTCTCTAAATTACCTTGTAACACAGCTAAATTAGCTGATTGCATCATCAGCCAATACTCCCCAGGTAATAAATTTTGAACTGAATTCAATAAATCCGATGCTAATTGATAATTATCCTCTCCTACTGCAACATCAGCTACTCTAGTGATATTTTTTACCAATTCTAATTTCCATTTATAATCATGCTGGCTCCAATCAATGACTGATAAAGCTATTGCTAAATTTTCCCAATCACTATCAGACATAAGTCTGACTACTATTTCTTGCTGAATAGATCGTTGCTTTTCATCTTTCCAGCCAATGGCTTCACCTTGCCAATTAGTAGTTAATTGTAAATATTTAACCAGCTCAGCTACCTTTAATTCTTTCGAGCTCCGCTGCTCAAACCATAAGTCATTGATACTCAAAATCCAGAATATGTGCTCTTTAGCCAAGCTATATGACTTGACAGTTTTTTCGATATCTACTACAGCCAACATATTACCAACTTCAACTAGTAGTGTTGCTGCTCGCTCTCTTTTTTCCCAACGTAATTCTTTTTCTGATATTTTACTTAACAAATCAAAAGCACTCTGAAAATTACCTTTTTCCAAATAACCCTCAGCCAAAGATAGTCCTTGATCATCCAGCTTCAACTGTAATTGTTGATAATCTAGATAACCAGCATCTACTGGGTGAGAATACAACTCTGATATCTGATCAAACCAATATCCAGCGGTTGCCCAATCTCGCTGCTCTAAATAGTACGAGATCATATCTCTAGTTGCAGCCGACCAAGGATCAACTTTAAACCATCTTTTTTTAATCTGTTGACGTTGCGACTCATCTTTAGTTTGAGACAACATAATAGGATAAATACTTGGATGATTGGCATAAATACTAAATAGGTATTTTCTATCTTGATCGTTCAAATCAGAACTAGTTTCATAAATCTTTCTATGCCAATGAAAATAGGGAAATAAATTAAAGGCTTTAGATGTTCTACTAGAACGTATTAGTCCTTCGGTAGCTAAATAGAAACCAGATAAAATTATCAATAATCCCGCAAAAGAAAAATAAATCAATTTAAAAAAAATTAAAAAATGATGATTAATTTTTTTAGATTTTCCAGGTTTTTTAATTAAAAAAGCTAAATAAATTAACGTTAAAGAAAAAATTCCGATAAAACTCCAGTCAAAATCAAATAGAGCATTAAAATAAATTGCCCCTGTACCCAACAATAATGCTGTAGATAAAGTTAGCTTAGAACTAAATTTATTATTAATCCAGGATTTAATTAATAATCCCAACATTAATAATAAAAACGCTC
>CAYREI010000060.1:0-2031 GCA_964423285.1 uncultured Pseudomonadales bacterium
TCGAAGCTGACAATGTTTTTTTTACCTATCTATCTTTATCAACATGGTTCTTCAGATCAATTTTGGCAGTTTTTACCCGGTAACGAGCTCCAAAAAGGAGTACTATTATTAGTCTTTTTTTATTTGATTACTCGTTTAACAGTTTTGTTGACAGCAATTAAAATTGGAAGATTAATTACAAAAATTGGTTATCAAAAATCAATGCTAGTCGCTTTTGTATTATTTGCGCTATTTTTATCACTCTTAGCTATTGGTTCTAGTCCTGGTTGGTTATTATTAGTAGCTGCTTTAGTTAATGGTGTACAGACAAATTTTTTTTGGAATACCTATATGACTTTAATTTCAAAATTTACCTTAACTCGCCACATGGGTCAAAATTTAGGTTTATTGCGTTTTTTCCTTCAATTAGCCCAAGCAATTGCCCCAGCCTTAGGTGGATTATTGGCAGTTTCTTTCGGTTTTCAGTCTCTATTCTTAGTGGGGCTAATAGGAGTTTTAATCTGTATAATTTTTGTTTTGCAAATGGATTTAAAGAAAGAAAGAGATGTTATTAGTTGGAAAGAATTTTTATTATGGACCAAGGAAGAAAAATTTTTACAATTAGCTATATCTCAGGCCGGTCGTTATTTAAATACGGCAACTTTAACTTTTTGGCCACTTTATGTTTTTTTAATTTTAGGCTCAATAGATAAGGTTGGTTTTCTTTATGCGTTGTCTTTATTTTTTGCATTGATTTTAAGCTTTGGAGTAGGTTTATACATTGACCATAAAAAAGATAAAAAACCATTTTATATTTCAGGAGGCATTTTATCGCTACTATGGTTATTGCGCAGTCAAGTAGTTTCTTTTTGGCAGATCATTATTATTGATACCATTGATCGGTTAACTACTAATTTATATGTTCTTTTTGCTGATTCAATTTTGTTTAAGCGGAGTAAAGGCAGTCAGGCTCTTTCTTACTTTGTTTATCGTGAAATAATGGTTAGTCTAACGGCAATTCTATTTTGGCTGGTTGCTGGCAGTTTATTTTTAATTTTTTCTGATCCATGGATGGCTTTATTTTCTTTAGCTGCTATTGGTGTGTTGATGGGACTATTGGTTAAAGAGCATCATCTATCATGATTCAAGATAAAAAAACAAACGATCAAAAAAAAAGCAAAAGTTTTCACACCATTGGATCACTATTTGATAATTATCAAATGGGTCAACCAGGAAAATATATTAGCCGTGAGTTTCAAGATTTTGGGTATCGTTTAGCTGCGGAGTTAGATGATCTTAAGCACAAAAGTCTTTATATAAAGTTGGCTAAAAATGAAGATAGAGGATTATTAGAAGCAGCGCGTAGATTTGTAATTGATGCTGAGCATGCTCGAAATAAAGGGAGTTTGTTTATGTGGAAATTAAAAAAGTTGAAAGAAGAAAGGCTAAAAAAATAATGCCTCGTTCAACCATTATTTTTATTTTGGTTTTAACAATCTTAGCCTCTATTTTAGGTTACAATTATTTTATCCAGCCCTTTGCAAATTTGAAATCTACACTGATCGAGCAAACAGAATCAACTATAGGTGGAGATAAAAAAACTGATTTGAATTTAAAATCAGACAATCAATTTACCATTGAGCAACAGTTGGCTCAATTAATTGCATTTCCTTATTCGCTAGATATTAATGAAAGTACTCAATCAGCGATGCTGAGTTGGATTGAGCAATATCAGCCAGGAGGAGTGACTTTATTTGGTGAAAAAGTTTCTACTTCAGCAGCTAAACTTACTATTGATCAAATTAATTCTGGTTTTAATAGTGACTCAAGTCCTTTGATAGTAGTAGACCATGAGGGTGGATCAGTACAGCGTTTTTCAGGAGTTGGTTTTACTGATTTACCTAGTTGGAAATCAATCTGTTCTACTGATTCAACTCAACGTCAAAATTTATTAATAACTTCTGCTCAAGAGCTTTCTCAAGTGGGAGTGGAAGTGATTTTTGCTCCAGTAATAGACGTTGCTAGTCAAAGCGCAATTTTAAAAGATCGAGT
>CAYREI010000061.1:0-1915 GCA_964423285.1 uncultured Pseudomonadales bacterium
AAGACAATCAAAATAAAAAAACCGCCAATGTTAACTCATCTCAGAAAACTCATTCGCTCAACTTTAGAAAACACCCACAGTCACCTCGAGTAGAAGATCTTTTTTCAGAAGCAAATACTCAGCTAGTTGAAAAAAATCAGGCTCAGATAAAAGCTAGAAGTGTTGGCTTGCAACAAGATTACACCTTTGAGACATTCGCTGTTTCTTCCAGTAATGAAATGGCTCATGCAGCTGCTACAGCAGTTTCTCAAAACCCCGGTGACTCGTACAATCCCCTGTTCCTCTATGGCGGAGTGGGAGTGGGTAAAACCCATCTCATGCATGCAATCGGATACAACGTTCTCCTAAATAATCCAACTGCTAAAATTGTCTACTCTACAGGAGAAGAATTCACCAATCAAATCATCAATGCTATTCAAACTAAAAAAACCATTAATTTTAAAAATCGCTATCGCAATACAGATGTCTTACTTTTAGATGATGTCCAGTTTATTGCCGGTAAAACTAGTGTCCAAGAAGAATTCTTTCACACCTTCAACGCCCTTGTTAAGAACAATAAACAGATTGTTTTAACTTCGGACAGACCTCCTCATGAAATTTTATTACTAGAGGGTCGCTTGAGATCTAGACTAGAAGCGGGATTAATGATCGATATCCAACAACCATCTTTTGAACTTAGAACAGCTATTTTATTAATCAAATCAAAATCTTTAAATATCCCCGTCTCGATTGAAATGGCTAAAATGATTGCAGCTAGAGTTGATAGTGCTAGAAAAATAGGTGGAATTCTTAATAGCCTCAAATCTTCAATTGAATTAAGAGGAAAAGAACTAACCCTAGAATTAATAGAGCAAACTCTAGTAACTGAAGCTGATCAAAAAAGACCAAAACTCAATGTAAAGATAAATGATGTCATTAAGACAGTTTCTGACCACTATCACCTCAAGCAACAAGCTGTTAAGGGTAAAAGTCGCAAGAAAAGAATAACTTTAACCAGACATGTGGCGATGTATATTTGTAAGGAAGACTTAGGTGAGTCGTACGCAGAAATAGGTCGCTGGTTTTCCGGAAGAGATCATTCTACTGTTCTCCATGCTTATCATAAAATCCACGAACTAATTCAGGAAGACGACTCCATCCAACAAGAGGTTTCAGCAATTAGAATGTCTCTGTCTGGCTCGAGGTAAATTTAAAAGTTATCAACAAATGTGAATAACCTTGTTGAAAACCATGTTAATAAGCATTGAATAAAAATGGATAATTTTGTTAATAACCACCACAAATTAGATTGTTCACAATTTATTCATTTTTTTTCCACCGCACATTTCAACACCACTTATTGGTTTTTTCCACAACGGAAATTAATGAAAATACTCGGGATATCTGCTTCGTTTTTCCTATTTATTAACACTCCCTATTACTACTAAAACTATATTATATATAATAAAGATCATGAAATTAGAAATCTTACAAGAAAACCTAAACACTGCTTTAAATCAACTTCATCGTATTATTCCTAATAAACCTCAATTACCTATTCTCTCTTCAATTTTATTAGAAGCAAGTAAAGACAACATCACCCTTTCTGCGACTGATCTATATGTGGGAATTAAAACTACAGTTGCTGGAAAAATATCTCAATCTGGTAGATTAGCTATTCCAGGTAAAATTTTTTATAGCAGTATTAATTCACTCAATCCTGGAAAACTGACTCTTTCGTTGAAGGGAAATACTCTAACGATTATTTCTCAAAACAATAAAACTACTATTCAATGTTTAGATGAGACTGAATTCCCAGAATTTCCAAAGATGAGTGGAGAAAAACATTCTTTAGGTGCATCTAGTTTAGAGGATATCCAGAAAATGGTGGTGTTTAGTACTTCAATTGACCCCACTCGACCAGTTCTAACATCGC
>CAYREI010000062.1:0-1893 GCA_964423285.1 uncultured Pseudomonadales bacterium
GGTTTTAGACGAGGCAATAAAAATACAAAAGAATATAGTTAAGTTATCTCCGAAGGAAATCAAAATGGTAGCCGAAGTTATTGAACGGCCAGAGGCGGCAGCGAATGTTTCTAAAAAAGTATCTAGTGTCGCTAATAAGTTAGATGATTTATTTAAGCGAATGGCGGTTACCGAAAAGGCTAAGGGTGTTTTGGGAACAGAACTGGAACAATATTTCCCGCACATAAAGGCGAAAGAGTCTTTAGCTGGCAGAATTAAATCATTTTTTAGTCCGAAAGTTTATAATGCTAATCTCGGAGCTGCCAAGGGAAGAACAATTAGGGGAACAGTTGCCGATATAAATGCTCGTTTTGGTAAGGAATTTTTTGAAACAAATCCAGCAATAGCATATGCCCAAAGGGGAATAGCCTCTTCTAAGGCGGTAACTGCTAGAGAATTTTTAGAAGAAGTTGGTCAAAAGTTTTTTGTCAATTCAGAAAACGCTCCATTAAGGTTTGCTAAAAGCAGCAATCCATTGTTTAAGGGATTGAAAGCAGAGCCAGAAATAGCAAGAGTAGTTGACCAATATATTACAGGCATTAAACCAGAAGAATTAAAGTTGATAGTTAGAAGTTATGATAGCGTTCTTAATTGGTGGAAGGGGCAAGTTTTAATAAGTCCCTCTTATCATATGAGAAATATGTTTAGTAATTTCTGGAACAATTGGTTGGCTGGAGTAAAAAATCCAGTAAGATATGAACAGGGGAGAAAAATACAATCTGGAAAATTAAAAGGAGTATCGTTTTTAACAGATGCTGGAGATAATATTTCTGGAACACTTATGAAAAAAGAAGGATTGAAGCGGGGAGTTTCTGGTCGTGGACTATACGGTGCTGAGATTACAAGGCAATTAGGAGAAGAAATTGGTGGAGCATCTAGAAAGGCAAGGGTGTTACAAAAGCTAATGCCATGGAAACAAGAGAATATTTTATTTAAAACAAATAGGGCAGTTGGTTCTGCCATAGAGGATAATGCTCGTTGGGCACATTTTATTGATAAAGTAGTCAAGGGAAATAGCTTTGACGATGCCGCCAGAAGTGTTAAGAAGTTTTTATTTGATTACGCTGATTTGAGTAATACGGAAAAAACATTGTTTAAAAGAGTCTTCCCCTTTTATACGTGGACTCGCAAAAACATTCCATTGCAACTTGAGAATTTAATAATGCAGCCAGAAAAATTCGCTGCCATTCCCAAGATTATTGAACAAATAGAATCAGACGTTCCATCTCCCAAAAGCGAGAAATACATGAGTTCTTATATTAAAGATAATGTTCCTGTTCGCATTAGAGAGAAAGAAGACGGCGGAACAGAATATTTTTTACTTGGGAATTGGTTGCCATCTGCTCAGGCCATAGACTTCTTATCTCAACCGATTGAGAATATTATAAACATGGCTACCCCACTATTAAAAACCCCGTTTGAATTATGGGCGAATAAGTCACTATTTTTTAGAAACACACTCGGGGAGTCTTCTAAAATAGAATATTACCATAAGCAACCAACCGAGTTTGTCGGTGTGGCTATGAGAAAAAAGACAGCTCATTTGGTAAGGAATATAAGAATATTAAATGATATAAACAAGTGGACCAAAACTCCAGCCAGGGATGAGCCAGAAAATACTTGGGTTGTAAAGGCGTTGGACACATTATTCGGAAAGGCTGCAACTTATGACATAGAAAAATCTCGTTATTTTTATCAACGAGAAACAGAAGAGAGGGTAAATGAATTACAGGCAGCGATTAAAAAGGCTAAAAAACTTGGACATAAAGATAGGGCTAAACAGCTGACTGAAGAATTAAAGTCGTTTCAAAAAGAAAGGGGGAAATAATAATTAACTAAAAAAATGGAACCATC
>CAYREI010000063.1:0-1783 GCA_964423285.1 uncultured Pseudomonadales bacterium
GTGCCTCCTCAACTCTTTTAGGATCTGCGCCAACCGCAGCTCCGAACAAACCAGTATCATGATAAGAATTAACTTCAGATCTAACATAATAAGCCAGTCCTCGTTTTTCTCTTACCTCTGTAAATAAACGTGAGCTCATGTTTGCTCCTAAAATAATATTTAAGAGTGACAAAGCATAGCGATCATCACTAAATCTATTTGGACCTGGCCAACCTAAAACAAAATGAGCTTGTTCGGTAGCTTTATTTTCCAAATGGAAAAACTGATCGGCGTAAGGATTCTTAGTCAATTTTTTTGTCACCACAACTTTTTTGGTGATTCTAGCTGCGGTTTGAGGATCTTGCTTACTAAATGCCTGTTGAACCTGATCTAAAATTGCTTTTGAGCTCACCACGCTCTCGTCTCCGGCAATGACTAATAATAAATTAGGTAAGCCATACCATTGCTTGAGAAAACCTTGAAAATCAACGCTAGTTAGTTGAGCAACTGTTTCGGCTGAACCAATAATGTCGTGGCTCAAACCGCTGCCAGCAAAAGCCATTCGATCAAATAAATTACCCACATATTGAGCCGGTGTATCTTCGTACATATGGATCTCTTCAATAATAACGTTTTTTTCTCGATCAATATCTTCCTGACGCAATTTGGGAGTCAGCAACATGTCTGAAACTACATCTAAGGCTAGTTCTAAATGTCGAGAGGCAGCCTTAACATAATAACCAGTGTATTCTTTACTCGTAAAAGCATTAAAGTCAGCTCCAACTCCATCAACTGTAGTGGCTAAAGCTTGAGCCGTAGGATAATTCTGACTGCCTTTAAAAACTAGGTGTTCAAAAAAGTGAGCAATACCAAACTGTTTTGAGTGCTCATACCGTGAACCAGTATTAGCCAAAACCAGCACTGTCACTGACTTGACGCCAGGCATGGGGATACGAAGAACTGGTAAACCATTAGCTAGTGTTTGAAAATTGTGAGCAAACATGAGGATTTTGATTATAACATTCTTAGATACCAGAAAATTTAAGACTAATTTGACCGCCAAAAACATGAACAAATCTTTTGAGAAAGGACAAGCTGGGTGTAGTTTGCATATTTTCTACTCTGGAAATTACTGACTGCTTAGTTTTCATTTTCTTGGCTAATTGTTTTTGAGTTAAACCATGCTTAATTCTTGCTTCAATCATGGCTTTAGCTACCTCATATTCTGGACGTAGTTTTTCTAGAATTTTCCTATATTCAGGATCTTCCATTAACTCTTTTTTATGCTCTTCCCATGGATAAAAATTTTTTAAATTTATTTTCATAATTCTAAAAATATCACAATTTTGCGATAAATACAACTAGTTTACAATCTCTCTGAATCTATGTAATGCTAACTTAATTTCTCGAGTTTGAATTTGCTGTGACTTTTTAATAAAACCGTGCAATATAATAAAACTTTCATCCAAATATTTAACATAAAAGATACGCACTGATCTTTTACTAATTATGCGTAGCTCCCAAAGGCTAGTACCTTTAATTTTTTTTGTGTATGGAAAACCTAAATTAGTTCCATATTCTTGGAGTAATTCAAAAACGAATTGTAATTTACCCTTAGTACGTTTATCTAAAGAATCTATGAAATCTTTAACTGGATTATGTTTGCTTCCTGGAGATAAATAAAAATAAATTTGAAAACTTGACACCAACTCTAGTCTCGCAAATTGAAATTACAAAAAGTGTAACAGATCTTAGTTTGTCTCTTGCCACAACATTTGGGAGCGTTTCATCTTTTCTGGAGTAT
>CAYREI010000064.1:0-1781 GCA_964423285.1 uncultured Pseudomonadales bacterium
GCTGTAGAGCAGTTAAAGAGAATCAAGAAGCTTATTATGTGACTAATGAAGAGTTCAAAAGACCACCTGTTCCATATTTATATCGAGCAGCATCAGAAAATGGAGCCATGTATTATGCCTATATCTATGATGCTACAGCCTATGCAACAAAACACCCAGAGTTATGTTTGGATTAGTGATTTTAAGGCAGATGCCAGTAAAGTGTAACCAATCCATTCTCCTAAATTATTTTGAGTGAGAGAATAGTATTTTGTGCCAGACTGAAAAAATACGTCCCTTAAATAATATGTTTTTTCTTTGTAATAATTCGGATTGCCTGAAAAATTTATATTCACTTCAATTTTATTTTTTACATCTATATCTGATGGTATTTCAGAAAAAGTTGGCGTAGTAGCTGAGTGACAAAGTGAAACGGTGGACATAAATAGAATCACCGGAAAAACAAGTAAAATAAGAATTTTATACCGAGCAGGCATAAATTTAATATACAATTGTCGATAAACAATTTACAAATTGAGTGATGTTTTAGAAGAAAAATTAATGGAAGGAAACAAGGCGGAGACTGGTTATGTTTGAAATTGAATAAGTGTCGTTTAAGTTTTTATAACTACCATTTTCCATAACTGGATCGTGCATAATATATTTATCGCCATCTTTTTTGACAATAACAATAAAATGTGCTCCACCGTTTAATTCCGCAATTATTGATCTACCAGCTGCTAATTCACTATCAAGAGTTCCCATATTATATGTTTTCGTAATTGATACATTAATTCCGTTTACAGTAAATGAGTGATTTAAAAGTGGGGCGTAAGTAGCAAATGCATCTGGAGTCTGTGCAATGTTGTTGGGCTTAATACTAATATTTTGATGACTAGCCATCATAGAAACTGAAGTAATAAAACATCCAATTTCAGCTACAGAATCATTAAAATAGTTACCCATTGCCATATTTCCCCACAAAGAGTCTCTTTGATTGTAATAACAACCCCAATCATCACATTTTGTCTGATTATTTAAAATGCTCGCGCCACCTATATTAAAAACAAATGTTCTACGAGCAGCTAATTCTCTTTCGGCTTCATTTAACAATTGTTGATATCTAGACTCATCGTGTTTGGTGATCGCTAGTAAATTTTCTTTTTCTTGTTTTTGATTGGCTAGGGTAGCTCGCTGTGCTTCTAGTTTTTTCTCTTCAATTTCTAGCTCTAGCTGTTTTTGTTCCTTGAGATTTTTCTGTTCGTCATAAATTAAGCGTTGAGATTCAGCTCGATGCATGGCTTCTAGAGTTTGTTTTTTAGCCAATTTAATGTACTTATATTCAGATAAAAAATTATTTAGAGAATTACCTTTGAATAATAAAAATATAGGATCAACTTGAGTGCGTTTATATTGCTCACCAACTCTTTCCACTAAGATTGAGCTAAGTCTATCTAAGGAAATATTCAATCCACCAATTCTTTCGGTTAGTTCTTGAACTTCTCCTTGCAATACATTTATTTGGTACAAAGTTTGATTGATTTGAAGCTGTTGAATGGCAATGTTGCCATTGATAATACTAATGGTGGTATTAAGCGATCTCTTTTCTTGTTGTTTTTGACTGATTAAGTCACTGCAAGAGTCAATTGTATCTGCGAGACATTGTTGTCTATCACCAACGCCATCACAAGAATTTGCGTCACAGCTAACAGCATAAGCAAAGCGAGGATTGAGAAAAAACCCTATCCCAATTATTAGAAAAAAAATACTTAGAAACCAATGTTTTTGAATCTTCTTAGCCA
>CAYREI010000065.1:0-1715 GCA_964423285.1 uncultured Pseudomonadales bacterium
CGACCTTTTGCTTGGGAAGCAAATGCTCTACCAACTGAGCTATCACCGCTAGTCAGTTCATTGTATCAAATTAGAAAGAAAAAATGAGATGTGGTGCAGTATAATTTTTAGCAGTATAATTTTTAATTATGAACAGAGAAGACGCAATGGATGGTAGAAAGAGGATTTTTTCTTCTTATCTACAGCCACTTGAACAAAAATTGATTAAGTATTGGGTGCCACGTGTACCTAAGCAAATTGAAGCGCTTCATCTTACCCTAATGACCTTACCCTTTAGTGGTTTAGTCATACTCACCGGTTACTTAGCTAGGGGTGAAAAATTATTTTTAATGTTTAATTCACTTTTAGTTATTTTTCAATATATTACAGATTCACTAGATGGGGCTGTGGGTAGATATCGAAAAACTGGCTTAATAAGATGGGGTTTCTACATGGATCACTTCTCTGACTATTTATTTGCCTGCTCTCTAGTAATTAGCTATTCTGTGGCATATCAATTTCCTTTGGAAGTTGCTTTTCTTTTATTACTAGTGACTTCTGGATATTTTGTTCATGAATTTTTGTCAATGTTTGCTTCTGACAGAATGAATGTCTCTGGATATTATGGGTTTGGTCCAAGTGAAATAAAAATGTTAGTCATAATCATGGGATTTATATTGCCATTTTTCCCCTTTGAAATTGTTTTGGGTTCAGCTGGAGTGCTGGGAGTATTTTTTGGGCTATTTTTTATCCAACTTATTTATCGATCTCAAAAAAAATTGTGGAAAATGGATATGAAAATAAAAAAGATGAAGTAATATTCAAATTTTGGAAAGAAACTAATCGAGAAGTACAAACAGCTCTAAAATTTTCTTATTGGATTAAAAAGTTTGAGATATAGAAATATACACCTAGTGGTTGATAGTGTTGGAGGAAAAAAAATTAATGGAATCCATTGGGATACTCATTATCCAAAATTTTTAAGCAAAAACATGATCATTCACTGGCTTATAGAACACAGCGAGAGATGATAAAATCAAACAATTATGACTCAACAAAACAACTACTGTAAATTTTATTTGGTTAGACATGGACAAACCGTTTGGAATACAAAAAAAATAATGCAGGGACATCTTGACTCTCCATTAACTAAAAAAGGAATTGAACAAGCTAAAATAACAGCAAAAAAATTAAATAGTATAAAATTTGATCATGCCTTTAGCTCAGATCTATTAAGAGCCAAGCGTACTGCAGATATTATCGCTGCTGATCATAATTTAGTTGTTAAAACTAATCGCCTTTTAAGAGAAATACACCTAGGTCCTTTTCAAGGGAAGAAGATTGATTATTTTCAGGAAGAGTTAAAAGATGCGCTAGAACATAGAGAATCTTTGTCTAATGAACAAGCAGTAACTTATAAAATTCATCCGGAATTAGAAAGTTCTGAGGAAGCAGCAACGAGAGCTATAACTTTTCTGCGAGAAACTGCTTTGGCGTATTTAGGGGAAAATGTTTTAGTGGTATCTCACGCAGGAACTATTAGATCTATTCTTATTAAACTTGGCTTTGCTACAAACAAAGAATTGCTTCACGGAGCTATTGGAAATGCAAGCTATGTTGCTATTGATTCTAATGGTATAGATTTTTTTGTGAGAAAAGCGGTAGGAATAGATAAAAAAACCAATTTATAAACTATGATATAAATTGATACATCAATCTAATACATTGGTTTGCGA
>CAYREI010000066.1:0-1714 GCA_964423285.1 uncultured Pseudomonadales bacterium
TAAAGTAATAGACACTGCCAATAAAAACAGAAAAAAATAAACCAATAAACTAGAAAAACGGGTAAGCTTATAAAAACTATCGATAATAATATGTATCTCCAAAAAAAAGTAACTAAAACTAAAATTGCTACAGGTAAAAAACTCATCCAGATAAAAATTTTATCCCTAACTAGTGACTGCATGGTTTGATAAGGATGGAGCAATAATCCCTGGCTAATCTGACCTAAAGCGTAAAAAATTGATAAAGCTACCATTCTTTTTTTCATAATGTCATTAAAAGTTTAATTAAAGCAGTTACTCCAGACACTATTAAAATTACTTGCCAAGGATAACCAGCTATTAATCTTCCTAAATCGCCCAATCTCTTTGGTAATAGTTTCTTTTGTTCTAACCGTGATTGAAACAATACTTCTGATTCTAGTTTTTGAATAAAATCCTCTTGGTTAGACTTTGGCATAAATTTCCTTAAAGTCTTTTCTAGCTCTAAATAAGTCTGCCTCAACTGATTTGAAACTTCTCTTAAGTTCTTGCGCGATCAACTTCACTCGCTTGCCGTCTATATACTTAAGTAGTAATAGCTCTCGATAATCTTTTCTCATTTTCTTTAGAACTAAGCCTACTTTTTGAGCAACTACACTAGCATCATCAAATGACTTGTTATCTAAAGATTCAAGTAGGGGTAAAACACAGACTACTTTTTTAGCGTATTTCTTACGAAAATAATCAGCAACCTCATGACGGGCAATGCTCTTCATCCAAGTTGAAATGGATGATCTTCCATTAAAAACCGGCAAGTGTTTTAAACAATTAATGAAAATTTCCTGAACAATTTCTTCAGCATCTTCGTGGTTGGAAACTTTATATAGTACAAATTTTAATAATTGAGGATGATATTTTTTAAACCATTCTCTACTTGCGGTCTGATCTCCCAGACGAAGACGATCAATCAATTTTTTATCCGTATTAAGTCTTGTTTTATCTATCATCTCTATGACGTATAATATCATTAATTATGAGTTGTGACCCCACTTCAGGTGATCTAAATTTAATTGATTGTTTAATTCTTAACCCAGATGCAAATTCAGGTAAAGGCAACACTGTGCGCGATATTTATAGCACCCCAGCTGTTCTAGTTAATTTAATTGTCCGAAATCTTTTTGTTTTGGGAGGAGCTGTTTTATTTTTTATGATTATTTATGCTGGATTTAAATTTGCCATGTCTCCACAAAGCAAGGGAAAAGAAGATTCTAAAAACATTGCTCAAGGAGCAGGGATTGGTTTTATGATTATGTTTAGTGCTTATTGGATTATTCAAATAGTAGAAATTCTGACTGGAATCGAGAACATTATTTAGAAATGATACAATAAAATCTATGTCATTATTTTTAACCACTCTTACTGAAACAGATACAGAAAGTGTTTTTGGGAAAGTTGAGGCTCCTCCTGGAGTAGCTGCATATGATGCAGCAGCTGCGAACGGAATTGGTTTGATATTATTTATATCAAACTTAATTAGAATAATTACTATTGCCGGTGGAATTTTTGTGATGGGCAATATTATTTATGCTGGTTGGATTTACATTTCTTCTTCTGGAAAAGCTGAGGCTCATATAAAAGTTGCCGATACCGTTGTTTATAGCGTAATTGGTTTGGCAATTATTGTTGCTTCTTATGCAGCTGCAGCTCTAGCTGGTCTAATTTTCTTTGGCGATGC